>JAYKJH010000081.1:0-35044 GCA_035285345.1 Nostocaceae cyanobacterium
AGGGGCACTCGGAAAGTTAACGCTCTTTGGAGAGAACTACCTCTGGGTTAGATACCGCAAGGGGTCTAATCTAAGTGGACTCGTTGAATCAAGAATCTCCTCGCCTTTAGGCAGGAGAGTGTCAATAGCGCGGTTCCCTACTCAATGGCGCCTAAAGCTTTGAGATTAACTTTCTGAGATTCAGTTAACCCTGTAACACCCATGATATTCATGTTCTCGTAAATTCCTTTGCTTCTCAAGGTTTTTATACATTCACCTGTTTGCACATTCCAAATCTTAATCATCTCATCTTCACTGCAACTAATCACTGTCTGACCATCGGGACTAAAAGTAACCGACCAAATCCACCTAGTATGTCCATATAAAGTTCTTAAGCACCTACCAGTGCTGACATCCCAAATTTTCACTGTTTTGTCCCCACCACCACTGGCTAATATCGGACTATCTGGGCTGAAGGCAACTGAGTATATACTATTTGTATGCCCTTGCAAAGTTGAGAGACACTCACCAGTCCTAACATCCCAGATTTTGACTGTTTGGTCGCCACTACCACTGGCTAATATGTCACCATCGCAACTTAAGGTAACTCCCCAAACCCAATCCTTATGACCCTCTAAAGTCGTAACACACTCAGCAGTAGCGACATCCCAGATTTTCACTATGTGGTCGTGTCCTCCACTAGCTAGAGTATGGGTGTTACAAGTAACTGACCATGCTCTACCAGTATGTCCCCGTAAGATTTTCAGGGATTCACCACTGTCCATATCCCACACTCTGATGGTTTGGTCATCACTACCACTAACAATAAAATTACCACCAGCGGTGAAAGTCACTGAGCTAACTCTGTTGCTATGTCCGCGCAAAATTTTCAGACATTGACCCGTACTCACATCCCATAACCTAATTGTTTGGTCTTCACTGCCGCTAGCAATTATATGACCATTAGCACTAAAGGCTACTGATGTGACTCTACTACTATGTCCCCAGCAAGTTTTGACACAGTTACCAGTAGTAATATCCCATAATTTCACTGAGGAATCATTACTGCCACTGGCTATCATCTTACCGTCTGGACTGACAGCTACTGACCATATGCCATTGTTATAACCGTGCAATGTCTTGATACATTGACTAGTGCTGATATTCCACAGTTTTACCGTTTGGTCATCACTGCTACTAGCTAAAAGATTGTTTAGATAAAAAGATACCCCCCATACTCGATTAGTATGTCCCTTGAGTGTCTGAAGGCATTCACCACTGTCCACATCCCAAACCCTTACAGACATATCATCACTACCGCTAGCAAGAATCGACCCATCGGCACTGAAAGCAACTGAATGTACTAAATCAGTGTGTCCTTGGAGAATTTTAGTACATTGACCTGTACTAACGTCCCAGCAACGTATGGTCTGGTCATGACTACCACTTGCTACTGTCTGACCGTCGGGGCTAAAAGTAACTGAGTATACCCGCTTACTGTGCCCCGGCAAAGTCCTAATACATGAACTACTGTTAATATCCCATAGTCTTACCGTATAATCTTCATCTCCACTGGCTAGTGTATAGTCTTTTGAACTAAAGGCAACTGACCATACACTACAACCATTTCCCGCCAAAGTGTTTAGGCATTCACCAGTGCTGCTATCCCAGATTTTGATTGACGAGTCATCACTGCTACTAGCAATCAAATGACCATCCCAACTAAAAGCAACCGACCTCACGCCACCACTATGACCTTCTAAAGTCGCTAAACACTTACCAGTATTAGTATCCCACAGCTTGACTTTATGGTCATTACCCCCACTAGCTAATATATGTCCATCGGGATGGAAGCTGACTGACCAAACCCAACCAGTATGTCCCTGACAAGTCAGAAGTGGTTGACCGTTCGTAACTTGGTAAAAACGAATCTCTCCATTGGTGTCACCTGTAGCTAAAAGTTGGCGATCGCAGCTAATAGCGACTGAGAAAATCCCCCCGAAGGTTTCAGCAAAAACACACTTGGCTATATCTGCATTTACCAAGTTTACATTATGCAAATTCACACTCCCCATATCTGCTTGCCAAATAGCTAAATTAGAAAAATCATAGCCTGTTAAATCTGTCGGGAGATGACACAGTAAATTAATAATATTTCCCGCTGTATAACTTGGTTCTAGAGGAGCTTCTTCTCGGAGTGTGGCGATAATTTTATTTAGCTGAGTTTCTATGTTTCTTTTGCTTCTGAGATTAGCAAGCAATCCATTGATAACTGGTTTAATAATCAGACGAATTTGAGCTTCTTTGATGTACTCTTTAGAGAGCGCTTTCATTAACCCATGACACCGGAATAAATCTAGATTTTCCGTGGTAATTTCTTCACACACGCTCTCTACCAATCGCTGAGTTACATACTCCATAACTACAGGTTGGAGTGTGAAATTGGCTGCAGTTTTTTCCACAAGCGATCGCCTTAACAAAGATTCCGCAGCATCAATTAATTTTGCTGGCGTTCCTGGTAATAAAATGTCTGACTGTAATTGAGCAAATGAAACTGGTTCCCGATTAATTGCTAGCCAGTAGATGATTTCTTGTTCTAAAGCTGACAAGCGCTCAAACTGCTGTTCTAAAATATCACGGATGTCTCCAAAAACAGCCGTTTCTTGACGTAAAAATTCACCAACATTACCATCAAAAACATTTTGAATGGTATTAGCAACTATCTTCAAGGCTAAAGGATTTCCTGTATAGCGTTCAACCACCGCTTCCAATTCATTTTCTGGTGCTGATATTCCTTTGAATTTAAAGATTTCCTGTCCTTCCAATGCTGTTAAACCATACAGTTTTAGACATCGCACAGTCCCGACGCTCTCTGCTTTGAGAAATGCGAACTCTTTAGGTTGTTCCCGACTAGTTATTACTAAGCAACTCAAGTGAGTTGCTTCTCCCAGTCGTTTGAGAAGTTCCCCATACCCCTCATATCCTTTGCGGTATTGTCCAGAGCGATTTCCACTGCTGAGAATTGATTCCAAATTATCCAATATTACCAGACAGCGTGATGAACTCAGATAATCCATCAGTCGCGATATTCTTTGGCTGAGGTTGTCTGGTAAGTCAGCTTCTGAATCCTTACCGTTGGATAAAAACTGGATCAGGTTAGCCACAATAGCATCAACCGGAGGAGCATCTTGTAGCGATCGCCAAATTACATACTCAAAGTTGTTTTGGATCTGTTGTGCTAGTTTAACAGATAAGGATGTTTTCCCAATCCCACCCATTCCCAACAATCCCACTACTTGAGAGCGCTGATCGAGAATCCATTGCTCTAGGGTAGTAAGTTCTTCTGTGCGTCCATAGAAACCTGAAGTAAAGATAGCTTCTCCCCAATCTATCCGGGTATTAGAGCTTAAATAGTCAGTTTTATCTAGATTCAGGTTAAAGGCTTCAAAAAGCGCCTCTATCGTCTTTTTATCAACTCCTCCTTCTTGGTTGAGAACTTTTGATATGGTAGCGGTATATAATCCAGAGCGATCGCTCATTTCTTCCAGGGTGTACCTCATACCATAATTTTCTTCCGCTTCCGAATGTAACTTACCTTCCTGAAGCTTTTGCAAACCCTTCGGAGTCAGTAAAACACCCCGCTTACGTCGGAAATTTTGTAAAGTCATGTGTTTAAAATGCAATAATTAGTAAATTAAGTTCATGAATTAACAGAAATTTTAAGGAAATCTTTTCCGCAAATAAGTTAAGTTTTGCTAATCAACATTTCCCCGGACACCCTGAAAAACCTAAAAGCATCCATAACACCTAACAAAGCTAGCTTAATGCACCCAATACCGCATTTACCTATATATTTTTTTGACCTATTCTTACGATAAGTTCCGATGCTTTTTTTCTAGTCAACCAGCATATCTTGTCTACTTGTAAACGTCTAGTGTTTTCAGATATGTCAATTTCATACTAATACAATATTGAGACTTAGCAAGATATCTCAGGATAAACTTTTTTATTAGTAGATTTCGTGTTAATTATCACATATTGATTGTTTTAACCAAAGAATTACTATTTGAGTAATTAGTCATTAAATGGGTCTGGGTTGCCCTCCCCTGATTGCAACTACGAATGATAAATTATCAATTAGGAATTACCTTAACTGACACACTAACATTTAGAGTTTTGTGCATCAAGCTGTCAATCCCTCTCCTTCTGGGAGAGGGAAACAGGGGTTGCTCAGGGTTATTGTACCTCGCTCAACCGAGAGGTGCTATATCTGTGGAGTCAATCCACCTATCCACGCATCCACGCATTGTATGACTCTTGGTATAGTGATCTTTGGAATCCCCCGCTATATCAGGTACTCCTGATTAGCGGTGGGAGGATGTCAAACCCATGCATAAATGTACTTGCTGTTCATTTTGTAATTAATTATTGGTAAATGCCTTCAGTTATATTAAACTAGTCTTGAACATATACTTAAATAGTAAAATATGGAGGTTATGTATTTGGCACCTCTACTTGTTCACTCTTAGGAGTTAGGGGGTGGTGTAAAGTGCGTACTGGATGCCAACGAAAACCTTTATATTAGGTCTCAAACAGCTATTTTGCGTATATACACTCAAAGTGTATTCAATTAGACATTATATTAGTTAATAATCTTAAGGTGTCATCATGCTCTATTCACGTAAAAAAGCGACAAGTAAAGGTATTTATGCAATTCTTGTGGTCGATAGTCACAGAAAAATTGTTAGTATTAATAAATACTTTATTGACCTATGGAATCTTCCCAAAGAACTTATAGTCTCTAGAGATGATGAACTAGTATTAACTTACATTTCTGCGTATTTTGTAGAGCCACAAAAAGTAATCCAAGTTATCACAGATGTATACGCAGAAAGAAACTCAGAGATTCATGATACTATTCAATTAATAGATGGTCGATGTTTTTCACGTCATTCTCAGCCTTTATGGTTTGAAGGAGAATATACCGGCAGAGTCTGGCAATTTCAGGACTTAACTGAGCTTATGTTGTTAAACAATGCCTGTTTACTTAGACAGCAAAAATTACCTAAATATTTTTAATCAAGAGTGAAAGTGAATTATATTACGTAGATTTTCAGTATATTTAAGGATAAAAAATCAGGACTACAGGTGGCAATAATCTATAATTTTCCAAAATTTACAATAAATAGATAGAAAAAATATATATCAATATTTTGGGTAGTTAATATAATATTAACTACACTACTGCTTTAGTATATAGAATAATGCAACCTCCTGTTTTGCTGCCCATAGTCATTGATTCCACAGCACCAATTACTATTAATGCTCAGATTACTCAACAGATTAAACTGCTAATCGCCCTTGGAGAACTAAAGCCTGGTGAAGCTTTGCCAACTGTTACTCAGTTAGCTAAACACACTAGCGTTAATCATAACACAATTGCGGCAGTTTATAACGACCTGATCGAAGCTGGATATTTAGTTGCTCAAAGAGGAAAAGGAACTTTTGTGGCTCATACTCAGGCTGTACAAGACCTGATGAACCAAAAGCAATTTTACAGCTTACTAGGTCGAGCTTTTAGCGCCGCGTCCACCGTTGGATTAGGTGCATCAGAATTTGGTGTAGCAGCTTACGCTCAAGCTGTGATGCTAAATCGTTATCAAGCTGAACCTTTGAAGCTAGTTTTTGTGGAAAGCTGGCAACACCATGAAGATTTATATCCAGCTATTCAATCAGAGTTAGGGATTCCTTTATCCTTTATTCCTTGGGAAGATTTGAGTAAAAATCAGCCCCAAGCATTGAGAGAATTATTGGCAGCAGATTTAGTAGTCACAACGATGAAATATCTCTGGTCTGTTACAGAAATAGTTGCTCCTAATCAGGAAGTGATTGCTGTTGATATCCAGCCTGATTTACAGATATTAACACGAATTTCATCTTTACATCGTCACGCACGAATCTTACTGATTGGTCTGGAAGCCGTCGATAGCGAACAGATAAAACGTGTCCTAGAGCAGTCTGCCATTTCTCATGTCAGTTTCCAATCTGTGGGGGTGGAATATCTACAGCAAAATACTCTAAATTGGGAGCAATTTGATTTAATTGTCTCTACTCCTGTAGCGATAAAATGTCTGCGTCAGTATATTCCTAATCTAGAAAAAACAGTAGTTTTTAATTTCAGCATAGAACCAACAAATTTATTGGTTCTAAAGGCTCGCATAGCTGCAATTAAATTGGCTCATTCCTCTAGTTAATCATTGCTGGACTGACATTGATATCGATACCAGGGGGAAATTAATTAACCCATGCTTGACATTTAAGTGAAAGCTTAAATATAATCAAAATACTTAAGCAAAAGCTTAAATGTTAAAACCTGCTGATGAGTAGACCTGTTGCTAGCGCGGATATATTTCAAGCGATCGCTGACCCGACGCGACGAGCAATACTCGATTTGTTACGGGATGGTGAGCAACCAGTCAAGCAGCTTGCACAGCCATTTGATATGTCTGTTGCAGCCATTTCGCAGCATTTGCATATCTTGTGTGCAGTTGGGTTGGTCAGTCAGCATCGGGTGGGACGCCAGCGTTTCTATCGGCTGAACCCAGAGCCTTTGAAGCTAGTGTCAGATTGGATAGGCGATTACGAGTACTTCTGGCAGGAAAAATTGGACACCCTGGGCAACTACTTGGAGGAGGATTCATGCTCCGAGACTTGAAGATGGATGTTTTCTATCCCCACCCACCGCAACGGGTGTGGCGAGCAATTACTAACAGTAAAGCAATGGCGGCTTGGCTGATGGAAAATGACTTCCAGCCGCGTGTAGGACATAAATTCCGCTTTCAGTACTCGACATTGCCAGGACTAGAGGGCTGGATTGAGTGTGAGGTAATTGAACTGGATGAGCCAAGGCGGCTTTCCTTTACATGGCGAGATAGTCTGATGTCCAAGCCATCGATTGTGGTTTGGAAGCTTGCACCTGTCGATGGCGGTACAAGGGTGCAATTGCAGCATAGAGCTATAGCGCTAGAGATATTACACACAGAGAAGTTGCATCAACCGTCTCTAAAACAACAACCTATGCGTCACCCCCTCATATCCGAGTTAACTGGAGTTACTCAGACCAAAGCTCCTGTGGAGTCAGTATCTCTCAGTAGGTATCAGGGGTTAGATAGTTTGCTGCTCAATTACTTTATTAATGTTGAGTGGGAGTATAGGTTAAATGAAAAATTGGGGGAATTTTTAGATAGTAATTTGTTGATGGAATAAACCGCCAAGAACGCCAAGAACACAAAGAAGTATTTTTCAGTTGGTCATACAGATGCTTGTAGGGGCAAGGCAATGCGAAAGCCCCTACCGTAGACTTTTCTCTGTGTCCTCTGGATATCTGTGGGTTGGTGACATCTCCCCACCGCATGGCGGATGGGGCTTCTCAACCTCACGATTGAGCATTTCTAGTTTTTTTCCGTTGCGGAGATTTCGCCACTTATCTAGAGCCACCTGATGATGCACTCCCCGACAGACCGACTGCCTAGACGTTTTCAATTCCCCGATTGTCCACGGGTACTCTTGGTTTGTTTACTCAGATTCTATTGGTACTCCGGTTATGTTCACAGACAGCGTAGAGTGGCTACGACCTGACGGCTGGTTCACCCGTGTATTCCCTTTAGCTTGGTGTTTCTGAGATGTCTCAGAAACCAGATTTGTCCGGCTCCGTCCCTACGCTGGACTCGCTATCCATCCCCAACGCATGGCGGATGGGGCAGAGCGCGAAAGAGGTTAAAAAAAATCTAACTCACAAATTTACCATTATAGCTCTCATTCCGGAGCAATCATGAAAATTCTAGTAATCGGTGGAACAAATTTTATTGGTCCGCCTGTAATTCGTCATCTCTGTGCAATGGGACATGAAGTAACTGTATTTCATCGGGGAAAAACCACAACTGAGTTACCCCCACATGTGCAGGAAATCATCGGCAATCGCACCCAGCTTGCAGATTTCCAGAGTGAATTTGCACAGATTGCACCGCAAGTGGTGCTGGATATGATTCTCTACACCGAACAAGATGCAATGACGCTGATGAGTACCTTCCGGGGAATAGCTCAGCGTGTCGTCGTCATCAGCAGTATGGATGTATACCGTGCTTACGGCGTGATTTTGGGTAGGGAATCTGGTTCTAGTACTATTCCGTTAACGGAAGACTCCCCGCTGCGTCAGGAATTGTATCCTTTTCGAGAAATGCCAAAAAGACCGCTGGATGCACCAGTAGATTACGAAAAAATACTGGTGGAAAAGGTAGTCATGGCAGACCCAGACTTACCCGGAACAGTTGTTCGTTTACCTATGGTGTATGGTGCAAATGACCCATTGCATCGGCTGTTTCCCTACTTGCAAAGGATGGATGAGCATCGTCCTGCGATTGTCTTGGAACAAAGCATTGCTCAGTGGCGTGGTTCCTATGGGTATGTGGAGAATGTCGGGTATGCGATCGCTCTAGCAGTCACAAGTCAACAAGCAACGGGACGGATTTATCACGTTGCTGACGCACAAGTGCTTTCGGAAGCCGAACGCATCGCTGTTGTAGGAAAACTAGCAGGATGGCAAGGTCAAGTAGTTACTGTTCCCAAACACCAGCTACCCCAAGGGTGGAACTTACCAGTAAACACCGAACAAGACTGGTTTGTAGACACAACCCGCATCCGTCAAGAGTTGGGATACAGGGAAACTATAGCGCTAGAAGAAGGACTGCGACGCACCATTGAATGGGAACGCACCCATCCACCCCAAGAACCCCAAGAGTTTGCAGCACCTTGGTTGCTCGACTACGGAACAGAGGATGAACTGTTGATGTGAATAGTGAATAGTTAAGCATTAACTATCTACTATTCACTAGACTTCTTGCGTGCATTCCGAAAAATTAAATAATTAACCGCCGTAGGCGAAGCCTGCGCCCTTGGCGCATAAAACGCCGATAAACGCCGATGAAGTTTACTTTTGCTCATAGGTCTACTATTCACACTCAGATGTGAACAAAATCCCCAATCCAAAATCCCCAATCCAAAATCGATATGAGTCTATTCTGTTTAGTTCACGGTGCGAATCTTGGCGCCTGGTGCTGGGATTTGCTAATTCCCGAACTGGAAGCACGGGGTCACAAAGCAGTAGCGATGGATTTACCAATTGATAACCCCACCGCCACGTTCTCCGATTTTGCTGATGCAGTTATGCAAGCAATTCCCGCAGGGGAAGATGATGTTATCCTCGTCGGTCATTCTTTTGCTGGAGCAGTTATTCCCCTTGTTGCTAACCAGCGTCCAGTTCGTCGCCTTGTTTACCTTGGTGCGCTGATTCCACACCCAGGTATGCGCGGACTAGACCAGTTTTACGATGAACTAGACCCAGATGCACTGAAAGCCATAGGCTACGAACCACCACCAAGCGAAAAATTTGAGCAGTTTAGCGATGAACCAGACATGTATAATCCAGCTTGTCTGCGGCTAAAACAACAAGCTTCAGAAAACCCAGATGTGGCAATGGAGTTTTGTTTCCACGACTGCGAACCTGATGTAGCGCGTTGGGGAATCTCGAAGCTACGCTATCAAGCATCTTTTGCATACTTAACAGAAGTATTTCCCCTGCAAGCTCTACCTGATGTAGAGTCTGTCTATATAGTCGGTACACAAGACAGAATCATTTCCCCTGAATGGTCGCGCTATGCGGCTCGTAAGCGCTTGGGAGTGGATGCTGTCGAATTACCAGCGGGACACTACCCCCAGATATCCCATCCGGCTCAGCTTGCAGAAATACTCACCAAGTAGATTGTAGGGGTGAGGTTTCCTCACCCCTAGTAACACATAACCCCTAGAAATAGATGCTCTCGGTAGCTTACCCTATTAATCATGAAGCTACCAAAAAGCAGCATGAACGCCCCCAAAACCCGACTAAAAAAGCTACTAACACTTTTATTCCTGACGCTGACACTGTTCACTATTACCTTTACCCCTCCCGTCTTCGCAGCAGACACAGCCAACGGCGCCAAAATCTTCAACATTTACTGTGCAGGTTGTCATATAAATGGGGGCAATATTGTCAGACGTGGGAAGAATTTGAAAATGAAAGCGCTAAAAAAATATGGTTATAATTCCATTGAAGCCATCACAGAAATTGTCACCAATGGCAAAAATAATATGTCAGCTTATAAAGAACGTTTAAGCGCAGAAAAAATTCAAGATGTCGCCGCTTACGTTCTTGAACAAGCAGAAAAAGATTGGCGGTAAAAAAAACTTTGCGCTCTTTGCGCCTTGGCGCGAAATTTCAAATATATGCGTTCACACACCAACTAAACCAACAATGAACCTACCCCCATCTAGCCGCCTACAATTCACCTCAGATTTAAACATTTGCCGCATCTTAAATGGTATGTGGCAAGTCTCCGGTGCCCACGGTAAAATTGACCCCCAAACTGCCATCCAGACGATGTTTAAATATCTCGATGCAGGCTTCAAAACTTGGGATTTAGCAGACCATTATGGACCCGCAGAAGACTTTATTGGCGAATTTCGACGCCAATTAATTGCAACTCGTGGAGAACAAGCTTTAGCTAACTTACAAGCCTTCACCAAATGGGTACCGCGTCCTGGTAAAATGACCCGACAAATCGTCGAATCCAACATCAATATTTCCCTAAAAAGAATGGATGTACCAGCATTAGATTTAATGCAATTCCACTGGTGGGATTATCAAGATAAAAATTACCTATATGCCTTGAAATACATGGCTGAATTACAAGCCGAGGGGAAAATTAAGCATTTAGCATTAACTAACTTTGATACGGAACATTTACAAATTATCACCGATGCCGGTATCAGAATAGTTTCCAATCAAGTGCAATTTTCAATAGTTGACCGCCGTCCAGAAGTTAGCATGATGCAGTTTTGTCAAGAGCATGATATAAAACTTTTTACTTACGGCACAATTTGCGGTGGTTTGCTATCAGAAAAATACCTGAATAAAGGCGAACCTTCGGTATTTGACCTGAACACCGCCAGCTTGCGAAAATACAAAAATATGATTGATGCTTGGGGTGGTTGGAAATTATTTCAAGAGTTACTTTCGACTCTTAAATCAATTGCTGATAAATATGGCGTGAGTATCCCCAATGTAGCGGTGCGTTATATCTTAGATAAACCATCTGTAGGTGGTGTAATTGTAGGTGCAAGATTGAGCGTGTCGGAACATATAGAAGATAACGCCAAAGTGTTTAATTTCAGCTTGGATGAAGAGGATTTGCAAAAGATAGATGCGGTGTCTAGTAAGTCGCGGGATTTGTATCAGGTAATTGGTGATTGTGGGGACGAGTATAGAAGGTGAAAGTAAACTTGTCTGAAAATTTTCGTTTAAAATATAATGGTAATTTTTGATGTACCGACCGGTGGACGAGATAATTACAAAATTTGGGAAGAAGGACAAGTTCCTGTGGTAATTTTTGAAATGACTTCACCGGGAACAAAGCAGCAAGATGAGGTGTTTAAACAGACATTATACAAGCAATTGGGAGTTAAAGAATACTGGCTATTTAACCCTAAAGGAGAATGGATACCAGAACAGTTACGCGGCTATCGCTTGCGGGGGGAAACTTACGAAGCTATTACAGATAGCCGTAGTGATGCTGGAGAAATTATCACCGTCGTGGTGCAAGTTAAGGAGGAAATTTCGCTGTTCTATTTTCTCTTCGTTCCTGCTTGGGAGATTGCCAAATTCCCCATCATCCCCAAATCTTCATGGTCAAGAATATGGCAATGATAAACAGTTTTACCCGCAAAATCTCGGAAAGGAATGCGAATGCGAACTGTTTCACCTCTAGGGACTAAAACTGTATCTTTCCAAGCAGGATAGGGTTCAGGCTGACCATTGCGACTAATGACTTGAAAATGATTAACGTGGAGATGGAAGGGATGATCCATCACCCCTGTATTGATAATTTCCCAGTCTTCTACCGTATCCAATTTGACTTGGGTATCAATGCGATCGCGCTCATAAGGCTGACCGTTAATGAGAAAGACCATACCCATACCAGGAGCCATACCATGATTAAGTTCAAACCGACGCACTTGTTGTGGTTTAGGTAAAGCTGGGATTGCAGATAGTTTTGTCGGTAGGGAAGCGGGTTTTACACCGGAACCGTAATTAATAGTTGCTAAAACTGTAGATGTGTCGTCATTTCTGCCCATCATCCCCCTTCTGCCCATCATCCCCATTCCCATCCCGCCACGATTGTAAGGTAGATTGAGCAAGCGGTATTTTCCTGGCTGTTGATCTCCTTTGATTAGCACTTCTGCTCGTTGTCCTGGTGTCAGCAGCAATTCACTAATTTTTACAGGTTGGGTTAACGCACCTCCGTCAGTAGCAATCAGGTAAAAAGGGTGATTTTCCAAAGACAGTCGATAAAAGCGGGAGCAAGAAGCATTGAGAATTCGCCATCTTACTAAACCCAGAGCAGGAAGAGATAAAGTGGGGTTAGGCTGACCGTTAATGGTAATTACGTCTCCTTCACGTCCGGTCATAATTGACATATGCGCTGAAGACATCAGCCTTCCTTCACCATCAACAGCAAAATCTTGCAGCACCAAAAATTCTTCTTGAGCGGCTTTAATTTCGGGAATTTCATCCAATTCACCCCGAACTATAAACAAACCAGCCAATCCCCCAAACAATTGTTCCGCTACAAAGCCGTGGTGATGAGGATGATACCAGAAAGTACCAGCAGGATGATTAGCGGGAATGGTAAATTCGTAGTTAAAACTCTCTTTTGGCTCAATGCTCAAAAAGACATTATCAGCATTACCTGTAGGTGGAATGTGTAACCCGTGGTAATGAAGGTTCGTTGGTTGAGAAAGGTTGTTAGTAAAATGAATGCGGACGGTATCTCCTGGCTTTGCTTCCAGACGCGGTGCGGGGATTTGTCCGTTGTAAGTTAATAAATATGCTTGTTTGTCACCCAGTTTCACAGCACGGTTACTAGCTTCGAGGTTAAGTGCTAATAAACCATGATTACTTTTATATAACTTAGGTAAGTTAATTGCTGGTTTTGTTGAGAGTTGAGAATAACTAACTCTTTCCCATATCCAACTAGCAGCTACAGCACTTACAGCCCCAGCCGCAGTCAAGGTGATAAACTGACGGCGATTTATCTGTTTCATAATTCCTGCTGAATTTTTGTCTATTCACTCTTTTCTCAAAGAAAACATTTATAGGGTTTCCTAGTTTACTGAGGTACAAATTTATCGGCTTAAGAAAGCGTCCATCCTCTTCTATCGGCGGTTAATTCTTTCTTGCTATACCTCACGAGCATGGGAAGCGCTATAGATAAATTTTTTTTCTGGTCAAAATGACACACTCTTATTTTGATTACAAATGATGACTTGATGTTTCTCGTGGTTCCAAACCAGTTCTTCCAGTTTAGACTCTCCAGTTAGATGGAGAGTCAACTAAATCTCCCTTGGCTATTTGGCAACAGACGCTCTCAACCATTTGTTAGACTGGGAAAACATGGATTTTTTCCCTGAAACTTCCCAATAAAGCCAGCAGATGAGGCAACCCATGCTGACAAGTACCCTACTGATTTCCAAACAACTCCCCACACTGCAATACACCTCCACATCAGAAAGATTCGATGAAACATGGGAAGCCCCCCTGGCTACCCTTTTGGGACTAGGACGCGCCGCTGGTGCTGATTTCGTCGAATTTTTCCTAGAGCGGGTCAACTACATTAGCTGTCTTGCTGAAGAAGACGCCATCACCAGCATTTCCCCCCGTCTTTCCACTGGTGCTGGTGTGCGGGTATTTCGCGGCAAAGCTGACTGCTACGTCAGCACCAATGACCTTTCCTTCTCTGGGTTGAAAGCAACACTGGAAAAAGCCCTAGCAATTATGGGTTTACAACTCCCTGCACCTAACGCTTTCATCCCCGAAATTAACCTCGAACTGCTGCGCGACTATGGCACCAAGCGCGGTAAAGATGCATGGTTGCCACAATGCAGTTCGATGCGGGAAATGGGAGAAGTACTGCTAGCAGGTACTTCCCAACTGCAACAAAAAGCCAAACACGTCCAGTCTCGTCGTGCTACCTACTTCCGCGACTGGCAAGAAGTCTTAATTGCTGCTAGCGATGGTACTTTTGCTCGTGACATTCGCCTCACCCAGTCGGTAGGCTTTAACCTGCTATGTGCTGACGGTGCAAACCGTTCTTCCATTGCGGAACGGGCTGGTAACACTAGCGACCCCAACTTCCTCAGAGAATGGAATTATCAAGACGCCGCCGAGCAAATCTCCGAATCGGCTGGTAAAATGCTCTACGCCGATTACGTAGAATCCGGCACTTACCCCATCATCATGGCGAACCACTTCGGCGGGGTAATCTTCCACGAAGCCTGCGGACACCTCCTAGAAACCACCCAAATTGAACGCAACACCTCGCCCTTTGCGGACAAGAAAGGCGAAAAAATTGCTCATGAAGCCGTCACCGCTTGGGATGAGGGACGTTCTGACAACGCCTTCGGCACCGTTGATATGGATGACGAAGGAATGCCTACCCAACGCACCCTGTTAATTGAAAACGGCGTCTTGAAGAACTTTATCGCCGATAGAGCCGGTTCTTGGCGTACCGGACACCCCAGAACCGGAAGCGGACGCCGCCAAAACTTCACCTTCGCCGCCGCCAGCCGGATGCGTAATACTTACATCGCACCTGGAGAATACACCAATGAAGATTTATTCGCCTCTATCGAAAAGGGTATTTACTGCAAGAAAATGGGGGGCGGTAGCGTCGGTGCCACCGGACAATTTAACTTTGGTGTCGATGAAGCCTATTTAATTGAAAACGGCAAAATCACCAAACCCCTCAAAGGTGCTATCCTCATCGGCGAAGCTACGGAAATTCTCAACAAGATTTCCATGTGTTCCCAAGATATTTCCCTGGCGCCTGGTTTCTGCGGTTCCATTAGCGGCAGTATCTACACCACCGTCGGACAGCCGCACATCAAGGTTGATTCCATCACCGTTGGTGGAAGGTAATTTAGTTTCGCGCCAAGACGCAAAGAACGCTAAGAAAAACTTTGCGTCCTTGGCGTCTTAGCGCGAAATTCTTAAATCTAAAATCTAAAACTAACCATGCCTAATATCAACGAAATCGCCACTTACGCCAAGGAAAGTGCAGACAAACTTGGCATCAAAAAGTTTGACATTTTTGGTTCCACGGTCGATGAAACTAGCGTGCAAGTAGACAAGGGTGAACCAAAACAAGTCAAAGCCTCTAACCGTTCTGGTGTCACTGTACGGGTATGGAATGAAGAGAATACTGTGGGTGTCACCAGCACCACCGATGTAGACCCCAAGGGGCTGGAGTTAGCCTTGAAAACAGCTTATGAAGCCAGTTTCTTTGGTGTGAAGGAAAATGTTCCTGATTTTAGTCCAGAAGCGACGGTTCCCATCACAGATACCGCTAATGGTAAACACAAACCCCAAGCACCTGTTCCCGAACTCCTAGAAAGCCTGATTGGTGCAGAAAAGCAACTCCTAGAAGCGCATCCAGCTATCAAAGATGTCCCTTACAACGGGTTGTCGCAACGGGATATTTCCCGCTTCTATCTCAACAGCGACGACGCTTTGAGAACCGAATCCCACTCCTACGCTTCAGTATATCTTTACAGTAAAACTGAGGAAGAAGGTAAAAAACCCCGCAGTGCTGGCGCCTATAGAGTCAGTTATGGCTTAACCGACCTCGATATCAATGGTTGCATTCAAGAAACCGCCGAGAAAACTATCAGCCACTTGAACTATGAAAAAGTTAAGTCTGGTAAATACACTGTAGTGTTCTCAGCCGAAGCATTTTTGAGTTTATTGGGCGCTTTTTCTAACCTGTTCAACGCTCAAAGTATCCTTGACAAACAAAGTCTCTCTACCCCAGAGGATATCGGTAAGCAAATGGCCTCTGCCCTGCTTTCAGTGTGCGATGATGCACTACATCCCAGCAATGTGGGAGCAGAAACTTTCGACGGGGAAGGCACCCCCACCCGTCGGGTTTCTCTAATTGAAAATGGGGTTTTGACTGGCTTCCTCCACAGCGCAGGTACTGCTAAACGGATGAATGCTCAACCTACTGGTAATGCTAGTATTGGTGCAAAAGTCAGCGTCAGCCCTAATTTTTATCACGTCTATCCAGGGGAAAGTGCAGAGAAAGAGTTAAGCTTGGAAACTGCGGAAAATGTGATTTTTATCGATGATTTACAAGCTCTCCATGCGGGAGTAAAAGCTTTGCAAGGCTCTTTCTCTCTACCTTTCGACGGCTGGATAGTCAACAAGGGTGTGAAAACCAGCATTGAATCAGCTACTGTTGCGGGAGATTTCCTCCAACTTTTGAAGTCAATTGTTTACGTCGAAAAAGAACCTGAATTGACTCCCGGTGGTGTTTGTCCCCGCATCTGGGTTGATGAACTGTCTATTACAGGGGATTAGTTGTAGGGGTGGGGAAACCCCACCCCTACTACAGATTTTATTGAGAATTAGAACTACAGATAAACACAGACGCTTCAGAATTATCTGTGTTTATCTGTGGTTTGTTTTTCGCCTAAAATGCGCGCGACACTTCTAAAAACTCAATCTCACGACGCGCTCCATCGCGTCTGCTGAAATACTTACTCTTTTTCAGGTTGATTGGGATTTGTACCACCGATGCCGACAGGTGTATTAAAGACATCAGCACCATTTAAATTAGCGCCAATCAATGTTGCGCCTTCTAATTGGGCGCTATATAGTTGTGAATTACTCAAATTTGCATTGGCAAGATTTGCGTCAATTAGAGTAGTGCTATTAATAAATGCACTTGCCAAATTAGCATTCTCCAAATTAGCTCCAGTTAAATCTGCACCTTCTAAATTGGTTTCTTTGAGGTTGGCTCCAGCCAAATTGGCATTTCTCAAATCAGCACCAATCAGATGTGCGCCGGAAAGATTAGCACCCTTTAAGTTACATCCCGGACATTCGCCAGTTTCTAGCAATTGTTGGACGTGATTGGGGTTTTCAGCTTTCACGGGAGCGCCGAACCACAGCGCTGCTAGTAATCCTAATGCAGACAAGACTCCCAGTTTCATGTTCATTTGCCTCCCACACTTCTCAAAGCTACTTAATAGCTCATACAACTATCATCCCTCAAATTCCACACATCTGCTTCACTCATGGGGAATAAATTTTGGTTGCAATTTCTTAACCAAATTATTAAGATAACCAGGGGAAATGTGAAAAAATCCTCATTCTTTGCTAAAGAATAAACAAGCAAAACTAAGTCAAAGCTTTACGCAGCCGCTGTTCCAAATTTTGCCTGTCTACCCCTAAGTTTTGCAACACCCTGATTGCTACCCCTCCGCCTTCGTTAAGAATTCCTAACAACAGATGCTCTGTACCTATATATTCATGACCGAGGTAGTGCGACGCTTCTACCGCTAGTTCCAACACCCGCTGCGCTCTAGGAGTAAAGGGAACATCTACAGCCGTATCCCCCCTACCTCTACCAATAATTTTTTCTATCTCTATCTGGGCAGTTTCCAAATTTAACCCCACAGATGTCAAAAATTGTGAAGCAATACCACTATCTTCGCCAATCAATCCCAGCAAAATCTGCTCTGTACCTACAAAGTTATGTCCTAGGCGGCGAGATTCACCTTGAGCAAAAGTAATAGCTGCTACAGCTTTTTCAGTAAATCTCTCAAATCCCTTGAGGTGAAATCTATTGGACATGAACCCAAAGAGGTTGTCAAATATAGACTGAAAAAATCTTTCCAACATAAACCCTTCCTGAATAGATGTATTGTTGACTGCTTTGTGGGTGCGATCGCGCTTCGATGTCCCGGTATACAAAAAAGACAGCAAATCCTCCATCGTCTCAGCATTGGCTGAGTACCACAAAAATTGCTTCTGTTTTTGACTATTAACTAAACCCTCAATCCGCAGCTTCTCTAAATGATGCGATAGCGTCGAGTTCGGGATTTTCAGCTTTTCCTGAATTTCCCCAACCGTCAGCCCCTCCGGATAAGCCGCAAACAGCAGCCGCATGATTAAAAGCCGTGGTTCTGACCCCAGTGCAGCAAACATATCTGCATAGCGAGCCGCGTCTTGTTTATCTCTCATATTTCTAGAATAATCAAAATAATTAAGATGTCAACAGTAATATTTTGGGGTTGGGGGAATGAAACTCCAGATGATTTGACGCCTGAGTATAATTCACTATTCCGCTCAGGGAACAAGTCAAAATGGCAAGGCTAAGCATAATTCACTATTCCGCTCAAGGAACAAGTCAAAATGGCAAGGCTGAGTAAAATTTACTATTCCGCTCAAGGAACGAGAGACGATTTCCCCTGCCCCCTTCCCTTGCCTATTACGTCTTCCCACTCCCCATCAAATACAACAGCGCCATTCGCACTGCTACACCGCTGGTAACTTGGGTTTGAATCAAGCTACATTCTGGGTCATCCATCAAGTCAGAGCTAATTTCGACCCCTCTGTTTACTGGTCCTGGGTGGAGAACTTTGACATTCGGGTTACAGATTTTCAGCCGTTCCCTGGTAATACCAAACAGTTGATGATATTCGCGCAAGCTGGGGAGTAAATTTGTTGTCATCCGTTCTTTTTGGAGACGCAGGGTCATCACAAAATCAGCATCTCTGAGGGCAGGTTCCAGTTCCCAGTGGAGAAATAGCTTGCGATTTTGGATTTTGGATTTTGCGGAAAGTGGGCGGTGTTGGTTTCCGTCCCGCCCAACTTTCCAAGACGGATTTTGGATTGAGGGTATCTCCCCATCTCCTTGCGTCCTCGTATCTTCCTCAAGGACAAAATCAGCGAATAACTTGGGTAACAGCGTCGGTGGTGCTGCTAGGTGTACTTCGGCGCCACTGGCGGTTAAACTCCAGATATTGGAACGTGCGACGCGGGAATGCAAAATATCGCCGACAATGGCAATTTTTTTATCCTTGAGCAATTCCAGACGGGGGTCGGACGGGTCAATTAGGGTACAAATGCTGAATAAGTCCAGTAGTGCTTGGGAGGGATGTTCATGCTGACCGTCACCCGCATTGAAAACGCCGACGCGCACACCTAGACGATCCATTTCCTGGGCGATCGCGTGGGGAACTCCGGCTTCACGATGACGAATGACCATGATATCAGTACCCATCGCCAGATAAGTTTTGGCGGTGTCAAGAATTGTTTCACCCTTGGTAAGCGAAGAAGTAGACGCGGCAAAATTTAGCGTATCGGCGCTCAGGCGTTTAGCTGCAAGTTCAAAGCTGCTGCGCGTGCGGGTGGAGGGTTCAAAAAATAAATTTGCCACTACCTGTCCCTGTAAGGCTGGTACTTTTTTTGTCCGCCGCGACAGCACTTCTCGAAAACTCGCAGCAGTTTGTAAAACGATATTGTATTCATCTGGTGTGAAATCAGCCAGGGAAAGAACGTGGTGACGGTGCCAGGTGGTAGTAGCCATATGCAAATCCGAACAATCAATGAGCAAGGATGAAGGATGAAGACAGCTATGCTGCTATGTGCAAAAAATGTATCTTTTCACCTTGATATTTCATCCTACATTCTTTATAGTTCCACTTTTTTCAAAATAATTAGCTTAATTTTGTTTGTGCTTTATTGCAATTTGACTCCGCCCTTAAGGGCGGGGTCTAATAAATATTTGAATGACCTAAATTTAACTGTTATATTGTTACGAATACTTAGGTACTAATCCTTAAATTTTCATGGACTTTGTAAAAGCTTATATATTTCCCTAGGCGTAATAATGGCATAAAAATCGGGTTTTTGTACGGGGCAAGATGCTAAAGCTAGGAGGAAGTAAAATTCAGGTTTTCCAGCTTATTTATTGGCAATAAATCTAGTTTTTGGCACTATTGCAACATGTGAGCCGACTATAAATATTAGCAGGGAGAAAGTAAAAAGTTCATTAAAACCGGCCCTTAAGGGTGGGTTTTAATAAAAAAACCTCACTCTCAACAGGAGTGAGGACTGTTAATAACAGTTTTTCTAACTGGTAGCAGCTATCTAAAAATACTTAAAGCCAGTGAAATCAACGATAGGAATGTTAAGAAACCTACAGCATCGAGCATAGTCGTCAGTAAAGGACCGCTAATCAAAGCCGGGTCGAGATTTAAGCGCTTTAAACCCATTGGTAGTAGCGTTCCCATAGTAGCGGCTACGAAGACATTGATAGCCATAACTAAGCCAGCCACTAAAGCTACCCAACGTTCATCAGCTGGCGACCAAATCAGAGAAAGTATACCTAGAGTGATACTCAAAGCTATAGATGTACCCAACCCCGCCAAGATTTCCTTGCGGAGAATTTTCGGGGTATCCAAAGGGGTGACTTCACCCACACCTAGCCCCCGCACAGTCACCGATAGGGCTTGAATGGCGATATTACCGCTGGTATTGGACAAAATCGGCATAATCACCGCCAGAACCGGCACGGTGGAAATCACACTTTGAAATGGGGCGATCGCACTAGCGGCACCGATATACAAACCAATATTACCTAATAACCAAGGTAAGCGCTTGCGAATGGTGACTTGGGGAGGAGACAAAGCGGCTTCATCACCGCTGACCCCCGCCAGTTTTTGAATGTCTTCGGTGGCTTCTTCTTCGATAATGTCCACCACGTCGTCAATGGTGACAATTCCCACCAGACGGTCTTCCCGGTCAACCACGGGTACAGCTATTAAGTCATAGCGCTTCATAATTTGCGCTACTTCTTCCTGGGGGGTATCTGTTCTGACTTTTACCACACGATTGCTGGCGACATCGCGAATCAAAGCATCGGGAAAGGTAAACAACAATTGCCGCAAGGATACGACCTGCACTAGTTTGCGGTTGTCGTCCGTGACGTAGGCGTAGTAAATAGTTTCCTTGTCTTCGTCCTGTAAGCGGATTTTACTTAGGGCTTGCCCGACTGTCAAACCTTCTCGCAGCCGAACATATTCCGTCGTCATCACCCGCCCTGCAGTACCTTCCGGATAGCCGAGAATTGTTGCTGTGACTTGTCTTTCGGAGGAACTCATCTGCTGCAACAGCCGCTTTACCAAGCCAGCTGGCAACTCATCAAATAATTCTGCTCGGTCATCAGGACGCATCTCTTCAACAATATGCGCTACCTGGGTATCGTGCAGGGAATTAAGCAATTCTTCCTGCACTTCTGGCGGTAGATATTCAAATACATCAATTGCTTGGTCTTTTTTCAGCAGACGAAAAGCGATCGCTCGTCTGTTTCTTGGCAAATCAACAATATAATCGCCAGCATCAACGGGTGGTAAACCATTTAATTCTGACTTCAATAGGTTCAAGTCAGCAATATCAATACCTGATTTGCGAATATCTTCAATCAGCATGAAAAACCTCCTATAGTCTCCCCCGCGCTGAGAGACTACGCCTCACCAGCGTCAGAGGAGGTTACTACTACCGTCAGGTGGACTTTTGTCCATGAATGGAAAGTTACAGAATTCGACACAGATAGCTGAGTGCAGCTACCAGTAAGTTTATGCTATACCACATTGGTACGGAAAGGAGAATAAACTGTGCATCTTCTCCATAAAGATAGAGTCAAGTTTTCGTATATTTTCTGGAGTTTTAGGAGAAGTAGGAGTTAATACTCGATACTGATTATTTGTGATTCCAGTCCACAGAGACTCGATAGACTCAAACTCTTGACTGGGGACTGAGAAAGAAACATTTGCATTTTATGCAAAAGGTGTAATGATGAATTCAAAAATTTCATCATTGATGATTCCTCATTCTTAATTCCCAATTCCCAATCCGCTAAAAAACAGCCAATTAATCCCCAGACACTAAGTATTCCAACAAAATTCTTTGCACTCGACACCTGCTAAACCAAAAATCACATAAATGTAATCCAGCACACAAAAAATCGTGCAACATGTCAATACCTTGCAAATATACCAATCTATCTGTTGACAGAAAAACTTGAGACTTTAATCCCTAACCTGCACCTCGCATGGCTCTCGGCAGACAGGGCAGAGACAAAAATGCTATTATTGATAGGCATTTTAGGTGATAACCAAGCCTAAATACACCAATAGTAGGGTGAGAACCACCCAATCTTAAAGCCTGTGGACTAGATAGTGCCGACACTTCTAGGGTGAAGCAGGAAAAAAAAGCTGGCTGTTGTTAGCATTAGTTAGCTTTTTTGTATCGGATAACGCACAGGTCAATTAAAAATGAGTCAGGAGTTTGATTACGACTTAGTAATTGTCGGCTGTGGAGTGGGTGGTCATGGGGCTGCTTTACACGCCGTCAGTTGCGGGTTAAAAACAGCGATTATTGAAGCTGCAGAAATGGGTGGAACCTGTGTTAATCGCGGCTGTATTCCCTCCAAAGCGCTGTTGGCAGCGTCTGGACGGGTGCGGGAATTGCGTAACGCGCACCACCTCCAGACGCTGGGAATCCAAGTAGGAAATGTCAACTTTGACCGGCAAGCAATCTCAGACCATGCTGGAAACCTCGTAAGTAAAATTCAGGGAGACTTAACCAATAGCCTTAAACGCCTGGGTGTAGATATCATCCAGGGTTGGGGTAAAGTCGCTGGGGTACAAAAAGTAAGTGTTACTACTGATAGTGGCGAAAAAACTATTACCGCCAAAGACATTATCCTTTCCCCTGGGTCGATTCCCTTCGTACCTCCCGGTATTGAAGTAGACGGCAAAACTGTCTTTACCAGCGACCAAGCAGTCAAACTAGAATCCCTACCCCAATGGGTAGCAATTATTGGCAGCGGTTACATCGGCTTGGAATTTTCTGATATTTACTCGGCTTTGGGTTGTGAAGTCACGATGATTGAAGCCCTCGACCTACTGATGCCGGGATTTGACCGCGACATTGCCAAACTTGCCGAAAGAATATTAATTACTCCCCGCGACATTGAAACCCATGTGGGTATATATGCTAAGCGCGTCATCCCCGGTTCCCCAGTGGTGATTGAACTGGCAAACTTCCAAACCAAAGAAGACGTAGATGTCATTGAAGTTGATGCTTGTCTGGTGGCTACAGGACGCATCCCGGCTACCAAGAATCTGGGTCTAGAATCGGTTGGTGCGGAAGTTGACCGCCGAGGATTTATCCCCGTCAACGACCATATGGCTGTGCTGTCTGGTGGTGAAATAGTACCCCACCTGTGGTCAATTGGCGATGCTACCGGCAAAATGATGCTAGCACATGCCGCTTCCGCCCAAGGGATTGTGGCAGTTGACAATATTTGTGGAGGAAATCGCACCCCCGACTACCGCAGCATCCCCGCAGCCGCCTTTACTCACCCAGAAATCAGCTATGTCGGCTTGACAGAAGCCGCTGCCAAAGATTTGGGTAAAGAAGAAGGGTTTGAAGTAGCATCAGGACGGAGCTACTTTAAAGGTAATTCCAAAGCCCTAGCAGAAGGGGAAGCCGACGGCATGGCAAAAGTTGTGTATCGTAAAGATACCGGCGAAGTCTTAGGCGTTCACATTATCGGTATGCACGCCTCAGATTTGATTCACGAAGCCTCGGCAGCGATCGCTAACCGCCAATCTGTTAATAGCCTCGCTCATTTAGTTCACGCCCATCCTACACTCTCGGAAGTGCTAGACGAAGCCTACAAACGAGCAGTAACAATTTAAGTAATAGGTAATAGGTAATAGAGAATAGTTTCTCCCATTACCCATTACCTATCCCCTATGCCCCATTTCTTAACATGCAAATCCGTCGCCGTCCACCAAACCCCGCTGTTAATGTCCTCAGCTTGCGCTATCAGGTAGCTGTTGCTGATGCTGCACCCAACCACATCTTGGAAGAAATTGTCTGGCACAAAGAAATAGAAGTGGAGCAATGGCGTGAAAAGCAACCCTTAAGAGAATTGCAGCGTCAAGCACTTAGCGCACCGCCAACCCGTGACTTGATCGCTGCCTTGCAACAAGGCAAAACTCAACCAGCTTTAATAGCAGAAGTAAAAAAAGCTTCTCCCAGTAAGGGAATCCTCCGGGAAGATTTTGACCCAGTGGAAATTGCCCTAGCCTATGAAGATGGAGGTGCTAGCTGTCTTTCTGTTCTGACTGATGAAAAGTTTTTCCAAGGTAGCTTTGAGAACTTAGTTAAAGTACGTGCTGCCGTGGACTTGCCGCTGCTATGTAAGGAATTTATTATCTATCCCTACCAAATGTATCTAGCGCGGGTTCGGGGTGCGGATGCGGTGCTATTGATTGCGGCAATTCTCAGCGACCAAGATTTACAATATTTCATCAAAATAGCTAACGCCTTAAAAATGGCAGCGTTGATTGAAGTTCATACTCTAGAAGAGTTAGACCGTGTTTTAGCTTTGGATGGCGTAAAATTAGTAGGTATAAATAACAGGAACCTAGAATATTTTTCAGTTGACCTGCAAACAACCTGTCAACTGCTAGCAGATAGAGGAGAACAAATGCGCGATCGCGGCATTCTAGTAGTTAGCGAATCAGGTTTGCACACCAGTGCGGATATAAATTTAGTAGCCCAAGCAGGTGCTGGTGCAGTGTTAATTGGAGAGTCGCTGGTCAAACAACCCAATCCTCAGAGTGGAATTGCTGCTTTGTTTCCCCACTCTTAAGCTATAACAGATAAGATTGAGCGCTTCCTCATAGAGAATTCCTATCTAATCTAAATTATCACCACAAATTCATGGAGCCAATTCCTCTACCTTCACCCATCCACTACGAATTACTACTGCAATTGCTAGAACGTCAAACAATGCTAGCAGCTTCTCAGAACCCAGCCCTACGGCAGCAGGTACATCAGTTGATTATTACGCTTCGTAAAGCGGCTGCACAGCAAAAGCACTTAGAAGAAACTTGTAAATTTGCTGCTACAGAAGTTGATTATCGCTGGTCTCTCAACCATCCCCGGACGGATCAAGTTGCAGCACCGGATTGATTTGATTGCTCGTAATTAGTCATTAGTGATTGCTACTGCTAATGTCTAAGATTCATCACTGATTGGTCACGGTTTGGACACCATTAGCCTTCACAACCATTACTAATTAAAAGAGCGGGCTGAATTATCAACCCGCTCTTTTAACTTATGTAAACAAGACTTGAACTCTGTCCGGGAAATTTTCTTATCTATCACTCTTCTTGCCCTAGGGCACAGTGGATCTGGCATTCGACCTGCTCCTGAATGAGTTAAAAAAACTATGCCGTCTCCAGCCAATCATAAATTTGATCTAACTGTTCTAGAGTTACCAAACCATATTGCCACAGAATCATTGGCAAAGGTCCTGGGTCTTGTTCCCGGTGACGAAGCGCAACAGCAAGAGAAGCTGAAGAAATGGACAAATCTTCTTGTAAAAAACGAATTAATCTTGAGTAGTTAGATGGTGCCATTATTTTCCACCTCCTTAGGTAAAAAGTATTGTGTGTTATTTATCCAGCTTTGTTAAACAGTAAGTAGCCAGTATTTTATCTGTCACTGCTCTGTTGTGGATAATGACTCAGCAAAATTGCTGTATCATAACCACTTCCCTAGCGCTGCACTTTAGCATCTAGGAATTATGAATTGTAGCGCAACTTGTTTAAAATGACACCAAGTTGCTGGGGTAAATGTCAAAATTATTAATCCTTTCTACTCCAGTACCTGTATTAAATACACCTGTCCTGAGAAGGATTTCGGATAAAGAGCCCCGTTAACTTATATTCACACCTACACCAAAGACGTAGTTTTAGCCGCGCAGTGCTAATGCTAAAACTTGATTCTCAACCACCAGGGCAACTTACGTTTAGTATTGTAATAAATATTTAATCTGTAAATTAAGATTTTGCGATCGTCTTGTTAATTGAATTTTTGAATCGTATTCATAAATTTTTACTCAGGTAAAACAATATCTATCTTAAGGATGATGCTAAAAAAACGATAAACTGGTACCTATGTAATACAAAAAAGGAAATATCCCAGAGAAATTTTATCATTCATCGTTGATAATTGATATTTTTTTAGGGACTGGGATTCTGAGGCTGGAGAAAATCGATTTGGATGCGATCGCCCACTTTCAAACCCAGTTGAGCAGCTCTACCACCACCTAGTTCAATTACTTGGTCGATTTGAGTGCTAGGACCATAGGAGGGACAGGGGTCAGCGGTACAGGGAGGAGCAGAAACTTGAATAAACTGAACTACCCCTGCTCGCAAAAAGACCATATCTAGGGGGATAAGAGTATTTTTCATCCAGAAACTAACGGGTTGGGGAGAGGGAAACTCAAACAGCATTCCCCGCTTATCGGGTAAAGATTCACGATACATTAACCCCATAGCCTGTTGTTCAGGAGTTCGTGCCACTTCTAGGTCAACCTTCGTGCGATTGGGAAGAACCGCTCGCGCTGTAATTGGTAGCATTTGTCCCAAGTTTTGTGTGGGCTGAGCCTGAGAGTCTATTTTTCCACGAGGTGGTGCAGCCGGAGTCGAACAACCGAGGATAAATATCCCCATTACCATACCCAATAAAAATTTAGTCATTAGTCATTAGTCATTAGTCATTAGTCATTATGCCCCATGCCCCATGCCCCATGTCCCATCCCTAGCTTTCCCGTAAAACGTACCCAACACCACGCACTGTTTGAATCAGCCGTTTTTGACCTTCTTCTTCAATTTTGAGGCGCAAATAGCGAATGTAGACTTCAATCACATTCGATTCGCCCATAAAATCGTAACCCCAAACATTTTCCAGAATTTGTTCGCGGGTTAAAACTTCGCGGGGATGTTCCATGAGGAACTTCAAAAGTTCAAATTCCTTCATGGTTAAGTCGATAGCTTTGCCGTGGTAGATGGCTCTGCGGGTAGCTAAGTCTAAGACCAAATCCCCAAACCGCAAATGTTCTGTGGTATCAACATCTGGCTGGAGGTAGAGGCGAACCAACTTCAAAAAGTCTTCTGAGCGGTAAGGCTTGAGGAAGTAATCGTCAGCTCCTGCTTCTAGGCAAGCTACACGGTCATCTACTGTATCACGTGCCATGAGGACAAGCATTGGTGTCCTTGTGCCGGTGCTTCTCATAGTTTTGCACAGATTTAGTCCAGATTCTCCCGCTAACATCCGGTCTATAACTATCAAAGCAGGCTGGCGTTCACCCAAGTATTGCACAGCAACAGCCGCATCGGCTGCTACAAGTGGTTCATAGCCGGATTCTTTTAAATCGAGGCTAATCTGATGAACTAAGCTCTCATCGCTTTCTATCACCAAAACACAGGGACTATGGTCAAGCGTCATATCTATTTTGGATTTGAGATGTTCGATTTGGGATTAAACTTCAATCCTTGAACTGCCCTAACTGGATAAATTATGATGACGATTTCACATGTTTTAACACGTCTGATACCAGAAATCGCAATTTCGGTTTTGAGAAAGCTGTGAATGGGGATTAAGGACTAGGATGAGAGGCTAGAGATTGGAGATTGGGGAGAGATTTGGTAGCAGTTTCTGTTTTATCTGCCTTCGGGTCCTCAGTCCCCAGCCCCCAGTTAGGGCAATTCTACCGAGGTTGGTTTGGCTATGTGTGGTAGACCCCAGCCTAATTTTTCTCGCAAAACGCGAAAAAACTCTGGCGGTTGGAGGCGAATAAATTTGACGTTGTATTGTGATTTTTCGAGATAGACTCTATCTTCTGGTAGGACATAGCAGCCACCATTACCATCAACTACCATCACTAATCGTGGGGTATTGACGGGGTAGATGTTGACTGGTTCGCTGTTGGGGAACACCAAAGCCCTAGAAGCTAGAGAATGGGGACAAATGGGAACTAGCTGCAATACCGGGACTCCGGGGGTGATGACTGGACCTCCTGCGCTTAGGGAATAGGCTGTAGAACCAGTGGGTGTGGAGACAATCACACCATCGGCGGCGATGTCTACTGGTGCGTGACGACCAATGACTATTTCAAAGTGACACATTGAGGTTAAAGGTTCTCGATGCAGCACCATTTCATTTAAACAGAGAGCTTCCCACAGCACTGATTCGCCGCGAAACACCTTAACGGTGAGCATTGCTCGCTCTTCAATCTCATACTCACCTGCGATCAGTTTTTCCACAGCTTGGGGTAGCTGATTCAGGTAAGCTTCTGTCAAAAACCCCATGTGACCCGTATTCACACTCATCAAGGGAATACCACAGGGAGCCACTTGACGTGACGCCGCCAGAACCGTGCCATCGCCCCCTAACACAAGAGCGAACTGCATTTCGGAATCAAAACCAGGGGGTGTTAAACCATTTATGGGAGTATGACAAACAGGACTCTCCGGGGTGGAGTATCCCAAAATACCGCCTATTCCGGTTGTCAGGCAAACTTCCCAACCGGCTGCGGTCAGTTTCTCTTTGAGTTCGATAGCGACACGACCCGCTACCGGCTTAAGATCATTGTAAATAATGCCTGCTTTCGGCACACGCAGTTATCCAAATTTAAGCGATGCTTTGTATATTGCTAGATCGTTGCACATTTTTGACAATGTAGTCATTAGTTATTAGTCATTAGTCATTTGTCATGGGTCAAAGATAAATATGTTGACGGTTGACTAAGAGGACTTCTTGAATGGGCTGCGTTCTGGCTTCTTCTTTTTGCTTTTGGCTTTTGTTTTCTCGTAGTCCAGTTCTTTGAGCTTCTTCATAATCCGGCTGAAGTACTCTTGCATGTACTGCTCTACAGTGCTGGTTTCCTGGGGGTCTAACCCAAAGATAGTATAGACTTCATCCATAGAGGCATTCAGCGGTTTACCGCTTGCCAAGACTTCTGTGAATGCGAGTCTATCAGCCACATTCCATCCCCACTGAAAGAAGCGCAGTATCCGCCGCACGGTACGGAGCAAATTTATTGGCATCCGGGTTATCCTGGCTTCTTTACCAGACAAGCGCTCGCACAGGCTAATCAGTTCTTCAGCACTCCACGCACGAGTCCCAACAACGGGGAAAGTTTGGTTTTCGGTTTCTTTGACGCTTAAGGCGCGGATAGCAAATTTAGCGATGTCTTGGGTATCCATGTAGGCGATGGGGGAAGATTGTCCCGTCACCCACACCGGCTGTCCTTCCAGAATTGGAATTCCGTATTGACCGATTAAACCTTGCATGAAGCCACTCAAGCGCAGGATGGTGTAGTTCAAGCCTGATTCGGCTAAAAATAACTCCGTACACCGCTTGATTTCCATTAGGGGTACTTGGGGATACTTATCGGTGTCTAGTAAGGAAAAGAAAATAAACCGCTGTACACCCGCAGCTTTTGCTGCCTGAATCAGCGCTACTTTACCATCCCAGTCTACCTGCTTGATGCTCAGAGAATCGGTAGCACGAGCGGTTGCAGCATCAATAACGGCGGTCACACCTGATAGCGCCGCCTCCAGGGTTTCTGGGTAACATATATCACCTCTTACTAGTTCCGCACCCCATTCTTTTAAAAATGAGGCTTTCTTGGGACTGCGAACTAGGCAGCGCACCTTAAACCCTTCATCGAGAGCGCGACGCGCTACTTGTCTTCCCAAGGTCCCAGTGGCACCGACAATTAATAAAGTCATGAAAGTTAGTAACGAATTTTAAACTTTTATTAATAAAATCCTATCAGACTTAGCAAGCTAAACAAAAGTTTACAATTTTTTTTATAATTTAACACCCCTTTCAGTAACCAGATAGTTACCAGCCCGGAGTGCAGAGTAGGAATAAGCGAGCATCAGCAGTTTTTTGCGGGAAGTAGAAGCTCCAGAGAGTTTTATGCTTTGTGCTGTCATTGCTCTTGCATTCCTCTCTGGCTGAGTCATGGGATTATTCTTCTTCGGCTCCCTGAATTTTGAGCAACAAGGCGCCCAGACCCCAACCTACGAAGATTAAGCTGAAAGAAAAAATGGCGGCGTTAAACATTTCGCCCATTGCTGTAATTCTCCTTTGTGAATCGTTTATGAAAATTGTTTGCTGTCGGATTAGACCCGTGTTACATATTTTAAAACAGTTTGGACGTTAATCCCTCTGTGAGGTATTGGGTACTGGGAATGGGGCATGGGGAATTGGGCATTGGGAGACAAAGGAAATGTATCAGCTAAATCAGGATAATTACGAAATATCACTGAAGGAAAAACTTCCGCGACTAGCTGTGACTCTGGGCGATCCGGCGGGTATTGGTTCGGAAGTGATTCTCAAAGCTTTGGCAGATAAGGAAATTAGAAAAATTTGTGATGTAACGGTGGTCGGGAGTAAGCCGCAACTGCTGGCGAGTTATCTGCACCTATGTGATAAAAAACACCTAAAATTACAGGAGTTGGCAGAGCCAGCGGATTTGTCTATTTTAGACGTGCCATTGCTAGAGGAAACGGCAGCGCAAATCATGACCGGAACGGGTAATGCTGCTAGTGGTGCGGCTAGTTTTGCCTATATGGAAACTGCGATCGCTCACACTTTATCTGGTCAATTCGATGCTATCGTCACTGGTCCAATCGCGAAATCTGCTTGGAAGGCTGCAGGTTACGACTATCCCGGACAAACGGAACTTCTCGCCCAAAAAGCAGGGGTGGAACGGTTTGGGATGTTATTTGTGGCAAAATCTCCCCATACTGGCTGGATGCTACGCGCTTTACTATGTACCACACATATTCCTTTAAGTCAAGTACCTGATGCTCTGACACCAGAGTTGATGACGAGGAAACTGGATTTGCTGGTGGAGTGTTTGGAGAAAGATTTTGGGATAGAAAATTCTCGGATTGCGATCGCGGGGTTAAATCCCCATAGCGGTGAGGGGGGACAATTAGGGACAGAAGAAATTGACTGGTTGATTCCCTGGTTGGAAGAGGAACGCCGCAAACGCCCCTATTTACAGCTAGAAGGACCAATACCACCGGATACGATGTGGGTTAAGCCAGGACAAGCTTGGTTTGGCTTAGCTGACTCTGCAAGGGTTGCTGATGGATATCTAGCGCTATACCACGACCAGGGGTTAATTCCTGTGAAGTTGATGGCGTTTGATAGAGCGGTGAATACTACTATTGGGTTGCCGTTTGTGCGTACTTCTCCGGATCATGGGACGGCGTTTGATATTGCCTCAAAGGGTGTGGCGGATGCTACTAGTATGAAAGCAGCGATTGAGTTGGCAGCACAGTTGGTGCGTCAACGGATAGCTAATAAGTCGGTGTAATGGAAGTACAGCCAAGAGAAATCAGGAATTATCTTACAGCAGATGGAAGAACCCCTTTTTATGAGTGGTTTGATGCTCTGCGAGATAAAAAAACAAAAGCTAAAATCAGAGCAAGGCTTGACCGAGTAGAAGACGGGAATTTAGGAAATTATAAGTCAGTTGGAGAAGGGGTTTTTGAACTGAGAATAGACTTTGGTCCAGGCTACCGTATCTACTTTGGACAAGACAGTACAACAATTATTTTGCTTTTGTGCGGTGGTGACAAAAGCACGCAAGAAGCAGATATTAGTAAAGCAAAGGAATATTGGGAAGATTATAGGAGTCGAGATAATGCCTAGAAGTACAAGTTATCACGACCAGCTAATTCAAGACCTCAAAGACCCTGCGGAAGCCGCAGCTTATATCGCAGTGGTTTTAGAAGAGGGTGAGCCAAAAATGTTAAGCAAAGCTCTCAAAAATGTGATTGAGGCACAGGGGGGAATTGAGAAGTTTTCCGAACCTGTGCAGCAATATTATGAAAAGCTAAATCAGAAGTTATTGGAGAGAGGAGAAATTGAATTTTATTCTCTGATGGCTTTACTAGATCCGTTAGGTTTGCAGCTAGCAATAACAGTGAAGTCAGCGTGAATTGATTATATCTAAGTAGCCCATACTATCCATATCTACATTGGTTGCTTATATTATGGTTACTAGTACCACTGTGACGCCAAAACGCTTCACTATTGATGAATATCACCGCCTGATTGAATTGGGGTTTCTCACGGAAAATGACCGTATAGAGTTAATTCGCGGAGAATTAATGCAAATGGTAGCTAAGGGAACGCCTCACAGTGTTTGTAATACAAGGTTATTGCGCGAGCTAAATATATTGCTATTCAAAAAAGCGGTAGTGCGAGGACAGGAACCTATTACTCTACCTCCTAATAGTGAACCTGAACCAGATGTGGCGATCGCGCGTTACCGTGCTGATGATTATATATCTGCTCATCCGCAACCAGCAGATATTTTACTGGTGATTGAGATATCAGATTCAACGTTAAAGTATGACCAAGAAGTGAAATTATCTCTTTACGCTGAAGCAGGTATTTCTGATTATTGGATATGTAATTTGCTAGCAGGTTGTCTAGAGGTTTATCAGCAGCCTTATCAAGATTTGCAAGGTAATTTTGGTTATGCGAGAAGGCAGGTTTTTTTGCCGAATGCGGTGGTGAGTGTGCCTGGATTTGGGGATTTGAGTTTGGATTTGTCTGGGGTGTTTCCGAATTATAATATAGCGCTTCTCAGTTGAGTGAGGTACAGATTAAATCAGTAAAGTTATTGTGGGGTGGGCATCCTGCCCGCCCTCTTGTACTACACTTGAACGGGAATCGCTATACTTGAATTACACAAGCAGGATGTTTATGGAATCAGTCATTGCTTAGTTTATTCGTCGGGAAGGGAGAGTGGAAAACATCCTGGAAAGCATCCAGAAGGGATATATCATCCTGGGAAGCATCCAGAAAGGGTATATCACTTTTTTCCCGGTTCCTAATCTTCTCTAGTTCACTTGGATGTTTCCATTTGCTGCCTTCGTTCAATCTGTATACATTACTACGCCCATTAGGATTCTTTTCTTTCCGTAGTATTCCGGCTTCACAAAGAGTTTTTAGAGCCTCTAGAACTTTCCGCTGACTGATACCGCAAACTTCTGCTATGCTTGCCTGCTTGGCATAACAACCTTTTTCTGGCGACGCCCGACGTACTACGTGAGCCAGTACCCGAAACTCATAAATATTCAAGCCATAGTCATCTAATTCTCCACGAACAGTTATTGCTTTTTTTTCGTCTGGAAGTGGGTTCCATTTGCTGGAAGACTTTGGCTTTTTTCGGCTATTTCGCTTCTGTGTCTGTGTCATGGGTGGCTCCTAATTCATTTGTTTATGGATATGACCAGGGTCTTTTGTAAAGTTTTGTATCGATTTTGTTCCCCCAGCCCCGTGTCTTACATGGTTTGACTTTAGCGAGATAGTACTTTAACAGGAATAACTTTAATGGAACTCTACTTTTATTATTGTTACTTTAAGCGCACTGGACGACATAGATAACTACGCACTGGACGACATAGATAACTACGCACTGGACAACATAGATAACTACGCACCGGACGACATAGATAACTACGCACCGGACGACATAGATAATAGCTTAAAAAGCTTATTAAGCAAAGAATACAGCATTGGACATTTCAAGTTTGTTGTTGTAGATTGAAGCCATGAACCGATACACCTCTTGAAGCGCAGTCATGGAGTCAATGCTCTCAACAGCAAAAAAACTCCCGACTCCAGCCATATAGGGGAATCGGGAAACAGTTAATTAAACACAACACCATTATGAACTCAAATCGTAAATCTTTGGGAACACAAGGTTCTGCAAGGCTAATTGATGATGTACTTGCATTAAAAGAATTCGCCGATGCGTATGGTCTAGACATGCTCAAACGTGCGATCGCACTTGCTGAGACTGACTACAATCGCTCCCATCCTGAATCAACTTCTGCAAAAGCTGATATTTTGCAACAGGTGGAAGATGCAGGTTTCGAGCTTAATCCCTGGCTAGAAAACTTCATCCTAGATGCCAATGTTGAAATCGTTCGGGATGCGATCGCAGTAGTTAAGGAAAATCTCCGTCGGGGAATAACAGTGCATAACCCTGAAGGAATGCTGGTAAGCGCCATTCGCAAAGAATGGAAGCCTAACATTCCAGCCTAAAATTCTCTGTTGTTGATTTATTTAACCCCGTTAGCATTGGTTAGCGGGGGTTTGTAGGCGATCGCTCTTTCCCAATTACAATCAACTACCTTTTGATCCAAATTCATCAGGTAATTCCTCCAGGCTTACCCCCAAAGCCTTGCCGAGAGCCTTCATTTGAGGGACAGTCATCATTGCTGGTGACACACCCCTCTCCCAGCGGCTAATCGTCGCTACTGCAACACCAATCCTAAATGCTAGCTCCTGTTGAGACAAACCAGCCGCCTCTCGAAGTCTTTTTAATGGAGAATCACTCTCTTGTGAACCAGATTTATCATTTTTCATCATTTGGTAGACCAAATTCATCTGGTAATTCGTCCAAGCTTTTCCCTAACGCCTTGCAAAGCGCCTTCATTTGAGGAACCGTCAACATTGGTGAGGATGCTCCTCTTTCCCAGCGACTAATCGTCGTTACCGATACACCTACTCTTCTGGCTAGTTCCTCTTGTGACAATCCAGCCTCTTCTCGAAGCTTCTTCAATGGAGACTGATTCTCCTGTGAGCCAGATTTATCATTTTTCATCATTTGGTGAACCGAAGTTGTCAGGTAATTCCTCTAGCGTTACTCCCAATTCCTTACAAAGCGCCTTTATCTGAGGAACTGTCATCATTGCAGGCGACACACCCCTCTCCCAGCGGCTAATCGTTGCCAATCCTACACCAATCCTACTTGCCAGCTCCTGTTGAGACAAACCAGCAGCTTCTCGAAGTTTCTTCAATGGGGAATCACACTCTTGTGAGCCAGATTTATTTTTTTTCATCATTTGGTGGACCGAAGTAGTCGGGTAATTCGTCCAGGCTTACCCCCAATGCCTTACCGAGAGCTTTCATTTGAGGAATAGTCATCATTGCTGGAGACACCCCCCTCTCCCAGCGACTAATCGTCGCTACTGCAACACCAATCCTAAATGCTAGCTCCTGTTGCGACAGCCCAGCCGCCTCTCTAAGTCTTTTTAATGGGGACTCAACATCCCCTGAGCCAGATTTGTTTTTATCTACCATAATTATTTGACTAAATTAATTGAATTGACTTTTTGACTAGAAGAAGTAATAATAAAATAGACAGCAAAATAG
>JAYKJH010000082.1:0-14933 GCA_035285345.1 Nostocaceae cyanobacterium
ATTAACTATGTTTACTACTTGAGAGATAATTTAAAATAGCCATAATATCTCTTGTGAGAGAATCTAAAGTAAAGCAAGTTTTTGTACAGTAATTATATAGAGGCTGAAGTCATCTCAATCTCAACCAAAAAGAGTGAAAGACCTTAAACACTGAATTTATGAAAATTAGAGATAGATAAGCCTAATCTTCGTCAAAATATCTAGTACTGAGGTTAAGAAAAACATGTTGGGAAATTTTTTAGTCTTGCTAGCAACTGCTCTGAGTTTGCTAATTGTGGATTTAGTTGTTCCTGGAGTTAATATCGCTAATTTTCCTGCAGCTTTAATTGCTGCAGCGGCTATAGGACTAGTTAACTCCTTTGTAAAGCCTACTCTGTCCTTCATGTCCCTACCGCTGAACTTTGTAAGCTTGGGTGCATTTTCTTTAGTAATTAATGGATTGTGCTTCTGGCTTGCTTCCATTTTAGTACCAGGATTCAGCGTCCACGGAATTTTAGGAATCATCCTCGGTCCTGTTATTCTGTCGCTAGCTAATACTTTCTTGAATAGCTACTTTGTTGCCAGAAATCCAGAGTTAAACATGGCTAACCCACATCCTTCAATTGCAGAAGGGGTTGAGAATAGGAGCTAAGGGGCTGGAAAAATATCCCTTATCCTTTTTTGGGAGCTATTGCTGCAGAAATTTTGAATACACATTCTAGAAACAGGAAAAAATTCATGAAACTAGTTCAGATTATTATTGGATTACTTGTACCACCTTTAGGCGTAGCGATGACAGTGGGAATAGGACCAACCTTTTTAATCAATCTTTTGTTGACTGTTCTCGGTTGGCTTCCTGGTAGCATTCATGCTCTATGGGTAATTAGCAAACATAACGAACAACTCAACAACGAAGCTTATTAAGTAAGGTCAGTTGCATTCAGCGGGTTTTGAAATATAATCGTGGGCAATAGGTAATGGGTAAGGTCAAAGAACTATTACTCATTGCCTATTACTTATGCCAAGCTTCAGAGTTGCTCAACAGCTATAGATAACAAAACTAGGATAAACGCTTCTTATCCAGTTGGATTTCACTATGTCGAATATTGTCCAGCATCACTGATTTCAGTATCCCTAGTGTGCTATACCTGTGTCCATAATTATAATTGCCAGGTGAGCAACTTTTTGGGTGCTGGCAACCCTGAGTTGCCGTATTATTCTTATATACATCTTTTCTTTCAGGTTTTATGACGACTCGTTCCGCCTGCCTTATTTTCAATCCGGTTGCAGGTCAGGGTGATTCAACACAAGATTTAGCCACAATTTGTGGCATCTTAGAATCGGAAATTGACCTAGATATTCACTTCACAACGGAAGAAATCGGTGCTGATAAATTAGCTCATGAAGCAGTAGCACGCGGAGCAGAAGCCATCATCGCTTCAGGGGGAGATGGCACCCTGTCAGCGGCTGCAGCGGCTTTGGTGGGTACTAATATTCCGTTTGGGATTATTCCCAGAGGAACAGCAAACGCCTTTGCTACGGCTTTAGGAATCCCTCAGACTATTGAACCTGCATGTCAAATTATTTTGCAATCTTATACCCGGAATGTGGACGCAGCTTATTGCAACGGTCAGCCAATGCTGCTGTTAGCTGGTATTGGGTTTGAAGCTGAAACTATAGAACTGGCAGACAGAGAAGCCAAAAATCGCTTTGGGATGCTGGCTTACATCCTAGCAGGAATCCAACAACTGCGGAATTTACAAGCTTTTGAAGTAGAAATTGAAACTGAGGACAAAATAATTAAAGCTAATGCAGCAGCCTTAACTGTCGCTAATGCTGCACCCCCGACATCAGTTTTGGCTCAGGGACCCGCAGGAATTATTGTTGATGATGGGTTGCTAGACTTAACTATTGTCGCTCCCGCTACTAAATTAGCGGCGATCGCTGCCACCTATCACCTGTTTCAAACTGCTTCTATGGGTGATCCAACCCAACGCGATGATATTGGCTACCTGCGAGCTAAACAATTCAAAATTAAAACAGACCCCCCACAAAAAGTTGCTGTAGATGGGGAAATCATCGGCACAACTCCCATTGACATTGAATGCGTTCCGGGAGGATTGACAATTTTTGCACCCTTGGTAGAACAAGAAGTACCTCAAGAAAAACTAGAAGGACTTCCGAATCTGGTGGTTGAATTGAAAGAGGACGGGAAATAGGTAATAGGTAATAGGAAAAGAAGGGATAACCACCCATTACCCATTCCCCAACTTAGAGAAGGAGATATAGCAATTGAAACTCGTGTCCGATCCGGCGATCGCCGATAAAATTCGCAAGATGAACCAAAGGGTGCGTCTTGAAGACCCGATAATTGTGGAACGGGGAATTGACCAAACTCGGTTTGTGCTGGACGGGTCTGGTGCAGATAATCCAGAATTCTCGTTTTTGGTGGTGGGTGACAGTGGATCTGGGTCGCACCGGGGACATAATCCCCAACGTCAAGTTGCGGAAATCATGCTACCCCATCACGACGAATGCAGTTTTATGCTCCACACGGGTGACGTTATTTATTTAGTAGGGTCGAGCGAGTATTACCAGCAAAATTTTATTCATCCTTATCGGGAGTTTCTCGTAGGGGGAGAACAACCTAAGAGTATTGCTTACGACAAGATGATTTTTAACAAGCCCATTCTCCCCGTCCCTGGAAATCACGATTACTACGACCTACCGCTATTGTTTGGTATCGCATCTTGGATATCGCTACCGTTTCGTCGTCTACTGCGGTCAAAAATAGATTTTGACGTTGGTTTGCACGGTTCAGGACAAGGTGACGCCTATGCCAGGGCATTTCTAGATTATATCAATGCTGCTATGCTTCCCGGTGATTTTGCCCGGCACTTGGATAAATATTATACAGCTAAAACAAGCACTGGTTATTGCTTGCGTTATCAGCCAGGAAGCTTTACTCGCTTGCCCAATCGCTATTATACTTTCCGCTACGGTGGAATAGACTTTTTTGCCCTTGATTCCAATACATTTAGCGATCCACTCCCACTACCGCAGACAAAAGAAGGGGATGAACAACGCAGACAACTGACTAGGGAACGCGATCGCTTGGAGCAAGAGCAGTTGCAATTAATTGAAAGTGTAGCGCAACTTAACCCTGATGATCCCGCCCAAGCCGATCAACTAGACGACCTAAATGGTAAAGTATCGCAAATTGAGGAAATCATTGTTGATATTGATAAGCAATTAAATCCTAACAAAACAACCACAATTGATACTGACCAACTGGAATGGCTTAAGTACAGACTCATTGAATCCTGGAATAACAAAGAAGTTAGAGGGAGGGTGATTTATTTCCATCATCCTCCCTATGTAACAGAAGCCACTAAGTGGAATCAGTCGCAAACCCTAGCAATTCGTAATCGTTTGCGGGAAGTACTAGATGCAGTCGCTGAATCCGTAAATTCACTGAGTCAGGGTCGTCCTCTGGTAGATTTGGTATTAAACGGTCACGCTCATTGCCTAGAATACTTGCAAACAGCAGATACCGGACACGCTGACTCTCATATTAACTGGGTTGTTTGCGGTGGTAGCGGGTTCAGCTTGCGTCGTCAACGCAGAGAAGGTGCAGATTTGATGGAAACTTTTGGGGACGGTGGTGAACGGAAGCTAGTAGCGCATTCCCATCTGTTCGTCGGTCGTAACGGTCAGGGTTTCCACAAGCGACGACCCTATTCATCCCTGCGTGTTGATGTCAAAGATGGTTATCCACCCAAGTATATCATCCGTCCCCTAGTTGCCGAGTGGTACCAGCGGCAATGGCACAATCGGGAAATGGATGCGTTGGTGATTTAAAGGCGATGAGGACTAAAGTCCTGACTACAAACTTTTTTTGTGTTCATTCTCAGGACTGAAGTCCTGAGAATGAGGAAAAATTTTTTGATTCTGGGCAATTTGACAAACATGATATTACATGCGTGCCAAAGCCGCTACCTTAGTAATTTTATCTGCTTTCAGCCCCTGTAGTTCATCAAGTTGCAGCCAACCCTCTTTGACTAACCTAGCGAAGACAAAAATCAGAACTGAATATCTGTAGTCGTACTTGCCATCTATATCGTGTCTCCTGGCACTTAAAAAATCATGTAAAGTCCACATGTCATCAAGCTGTGCGATCGCCGATGCTTGGTCGCGGACTTCCTTGATCAAAGCATCAATTTCGCGTTTATAGGCTCTCTCGAAGGCAGCTTGAGCCACCTTTTGTTCTGTATTAGACCACTCAGCGTCACTTACCGTCATCGTTAAACCTAGAATTTATGCAGTAATTTATTTCACCAAATTGTTTTCAAACAATAGAGCGCTCTTATAAACAGAGCGCTCACAGGCAATCACTGAGGATTTACTTGCACTCAGTATTATTTTAGCGAGCTAAGTTTAATAGCTCCTTAGGAGATGCGAGCAAATCAATTGCTACAAAGAAAATTTTCCCTTCAGGATTGAGTAAGAATCTCCAAGCCATGTTCATCCCGACACCAGCACCAAACCAAGGAGTTTGCACTTTTCCAGTCACTTTTATCTGGGTGTAACCATCATCCGCAGGTTCAGAGATACCACGCTCTGGGATTAACTTCAGGTTTTGGCAGTCTTCCCGGAAAAACCGCAGGACAGCTTCTTTACCAACGATTGGTCTTTGGAAGGGAGGTTGCAGAGCGCCATCAGCAGTGAATAGCTCAATCAGCGCATCAAAGTCATTGGCGTTCAAGTTGTCCATATAGTTAAGCACTGTCGGATTATCAATGCCTTCAATGGTGACTTGAGTCCGCTGTGAAATCTCTTTGGGAACCACAACAGGTTCAGAAACTCTATTGTAACTATCCAATTTGCTCGGATCGAAGCCCATGTCAACCACAGTATTGCGTAAGACCGTGATTTGCTGACCTGAATCCAGACCCTTAATTGCTTGCAGTACCGCTGAAGCATTAGCAGAAAGCTGATATCCCTCTGGAATTGGAGCCACAATCCCTTCTTCCATCCATTGTCCCAGCTGATACCAGAACCCTAGCTTGATGTTTGCAGACCAAATGCCATAGGTTCGGCAAATCGGTGTATCAGCGCGGTTTGTCAGGTCACACATGACCTGCGATTGCTCCCGGAATGACATTTGCCGAATTTGATTCATGGTTGCTTCAGCAAACTGCATACTAGCTGCCCCTGGAGCAGCAATAGTAATGCTTTTGCCCATTTCCAAATAAGCAAACCAAATCAACGCCAGTTGATCTTCAGCACTCAGCTGCTTGAACCGGGCAATTGTAGCCGGTACAACATCAGCGGATAAAGTGCTAGGAAAAATACTGCGGGCTGAATCAATATCAAATGGCATGGTAGAAACCCACCTTACTAGATTTGCAAATTGCAAAAAGGTCAAACGGAAAACTTTTGGGGAAGGATACTTTGCCGTCCCAAAAATCAAGATATCACAAAAATTTACAATACCTCAAGATTTCTTTACATTTGTCTCAGAAATGTCGCTCTATCTATGGCTGTAAGGATTTAGAGCGTCCATTTAAATTCAGCTAGATCGCGGAGCAGTTGGGTTCGGTCGTCTATGTAGTCATAGAGCATACACACCTCCTCACCACTGAGTAATATCCTCCTGGAAACCTCTTGCACAAGGGTTTTGACTAAAGCAGTATCTGAAAGAGTCAGTAAATCATGGCTCTGGGTATCTTCAAATACAGCCCAGAACAGACGGAGCGTTGAGGGATCGATAATCATTACCTTACCTGATAGCCGCCATGAAAATTTAATATTTTCTTTAGATTACACTGAGTTAGATTAAAAAGTTACACTTATCTCTAAGATTAGAAATATTTAGTAACAATTTGGCAAAAAAAAGGCACGAACCTCTCTCTTAGGAGGAGAGAGGCTTTGAAATTCCTCCTGTTCCCTTTTAGAGAACAGAGGTCTTTTGAGTCGTGACGTGAAAATTTACAATGGAGAGACACGAAATTTCCCATCTCTCCATCAGCTATTAAGTCGGAAGAGCGAATTTCTCGAACTGAACTAACTGTGCTGGATGAGAATCATCAGGTAAAAAATCACGAAACCCCTTCGGTAGTGCAAACAGTCGCGTGTAAAGCCTGCTTTCTAACAAAACTGGCGATTCTACAGGTGTTCTCCAGTTTACCCAGAGCTTCTTGCACAAGTTAATCGTTAAGCCTTCCGTCTTAGGGGCTACTAGTATTGCAATGGATTCTACGTAATCCCCCTGATTGCTTCTACCGATTTGCTGGTATCGTCTTGTGGTGATGAATTGCTCACCACAATCAACAATAGCATCCAGTTCTGGAGCAAAGGTAATGAGCAGACGCACACGCTCATTAGCCGCCACAACCCATTTAGGTTGTGTTACTCTGTCTTCAGTCATATGATTTGATTAATACTAAATCAACAATGTCTACATTATGGAGACAATACTACATTATCAAAGTCTCCATAGTGTAGATATTTTCTTATTGTTTCTTAATATATAAATGTCAAAAGTAGGTAAGGCCTTGAAACAAGCACTCTTAACATATGATATTAGCCAGACAGAATTAGCTACAGCGCTAGGTGTAAGACGTTCCGTGGTAAATCATTGGATAACTGAACGCAGAATTCCTTCAGCCGATAGAGTTTTAGACATCCGTGATGCTTTACAGTCAATCGATCCAAGAGCAGCAGAAGAGTTTATTAGGCTGTATTTAGATAGTTAATCAATACTTGACTTTTTCCCCAATTTATGGATAATATTCTTATTTGCGCCTTTGCGCCTTTGCGTGAGACTTTCATCTCCACTTTATATTAATCAACCATTATCCTTATTAGTTAAATCTACTTCTAGAGACTCCGAAATAGGCAATCATCCAGAAACATATGATCCGTATCAAGTACCCACCAACTCACTTTACTGCCTTATCCTCCGCATCTAACTGCCGATAATACTCCTCCATTTCCGCATCGCGTTCCCGACGATAAGCCGCAATATCCTCCAGCATATCATTAAATAGTGGATCATCCTTAAAAATTCCCGCAAACTTCATCCAAGGATGCTCACGTTTAGGTAATTCAATCTCCAGAGAAACGATATCTGCTTTCGCCAAAAATTCTGTTAACACCTGCTGTAAATTTGTTAGAGCAGCTTCGCGGGTTTCTGCAATAGATTCACAATTAGGTAAGCCTAATACGGTAGCTTTATATCCATCTTCTAGTTCTTGAATAAGTACGGGGTAAGTAAACTTATTCAAATTTTCCGCTGAGGTAAGCACAAAATTAGCAGTCAGGGAATTTCCTTTTATGCTATGACTTAGAAATTGCCTTAATACAAAAAATAAACTATCCTAAGCTACTGCCTATCCGGCTACTTACTCATCGAGAGTTCCTGACGAATAGACTCAGTAATTGCATCTACCAAAACTAACCGCTCACTAATTGGTAGTTTTAATACAGGCTGCATCAACTCTGACAAAGATACACCTTCCTTGTTGAGAGATGAACTGTCTTTGGTCTGGGAAACAATCTGCTCTATACTTGTGGATAAGTCTTTCCGCAGTGCTTCTAAAAACATACAATCATTGCCTAAATCCGAAGCTTCATCCTCGTCTAAATCTTCGATTTGATTAATACGGTCTTGGTATGTTGCCATCAAATTATCAATGGCTTCAATGATAAACTGTATGTCTTTAAATGATAAATTCATGGGAAATATCCAATGTAGAATTAAGTAATAGTAGATAAATCATACAAAATATACTTAGGTTGTCTGTGTTAACTCACTTTATAAAAAGATGTACCTATTTTTCTTAGCGCTGCTTTGTATTCATCTATCGGCATCGTTTTACTCGGTTTCCATAACCAGTGGTTATCGTGGTCATTAACCAATTCTAGTTCATCTGGAATGTCAGCACCTGGTTCTAGTTTCCACCAGTTTTTGCCATAACCTGGAGTAGCAAATGTTGAAACTCCTCCTAGCGATTTGCCATCTGTTAAAGTAGTCATGACCCAGACCTGACCATTATCCTCATAGGTAGCAACATCCTTGTTAGGTCTGACATTATCCATTCTGGAGGAATGAGCATTGCCCTGTCGATAAAGAGCAATTGGTGTTTTCGCCATTGAGCAAGCGCTACTTCTGCAATCATTAAGCTTGAGATATTATAGCTTCCGGAATAGCTATGTATCTATAGCGGTTCCCAATTGGGTCAAGTACAGACTATTGTAGGGGCACAACAATGTTGTGCCCCTACCACCCTAACCCTCACTCACCCCAGCCCGATATCGATACACCAACCCACAAATTGCTGAGAACAACACCCAGGAAAATAAATTCACCCGCAAATCAAAAATACTCACATCTACAGTATTAAATAACCCAAAACACAAAAACAAAACTAAATAGGTAAACACAATAGTTTTGTCATGATTTAATTCCTTAAATACCCGCACAGCTTGCACAAATACCCACCCAGCTAAGCCACAAAACAATAAAGTAGCAGGGATACCAATTTCCATTGAAAGCATTAAAAATAAGCAGTGGGGATGACCTAACCAAATATTCATTTTATTCTCATACATGGGGGTGAAATTGCGTAAACCCCAACCAAACCAAGGACGCTGCAAAGTCATTAACCAGGCAAAGTTCCACTGAGTGGAACGCATCAAAGCAACTGGTCTATCTGGATACATCTCATCTGTTAACCGTGCCCAAAAGAAAGCCGGAATAACCGTCCGAAACAATAAATTTACAGGCTTGGGAGCAAACGCAGCCGCCAGAATACTAGCAGCAACACCCATAACAATTGCTACCAACCACCGCCACCCCAGATACAATGCATAGGCTAAACCAGCAATAATTGCTATCCCCCAAGCATTGCGAGAATTAGTCAAAATCAAAGCCACAAAACTACCAATTACTGTCAAACTTAAAAACACAACAGATGACACGGATTTAGAACGCGGATACACGGATGGATTACTCTGTGCATCCGTCAAATCCGTGTAGTGCCCAATCCACAACCCTAGCGCTAGGATAAACACCATCACTAGATATCCTGCTAGGGTATTAGCGTACATAAAAATTGACGCCATCCGACCGGGAGGATTTCCACCAGGTGCGATCGCCCAATCAATCACCACCCACTGTAAATGAAATTGCCACCCAAAAAACAATTGCCCTAAGCCCAGAATGACTATAATTGGTGATGGTAAAACCAAAATCCAAGCTATTTGGCGTAACTGGGAAGTTGTCTGGATTAAGGTACTAAAAGCTGCAAAAGCGATAAAAAACGGTAAAAAATTAAAGATTCCCAGCAAAGCATCACTGGGTTTATAAGCAAAGGGAATAGACAGACACATTAATATACCCAAAAGGGCAAATCCCCAGTTCAGGGGACGGCGGATAATGGTACGATACTTCCGCCACCAAGTTAACAGCAATGCCAAAGCTACACCAATAGCGCCCAATAAAGGACTTAAAGGAAAAAACAGCAGTCCCCATTGGGCACAATTCCAAGGCAATTGTAAGCTTGGGTCAGGATGCCGACTAGAAGGTAAAGGTAAAAAGGTAAAAGGCAAAAGAATCTTTCTCTTTTTATATTGTGTTATGGTCTTATTTCTTTTTACTTTTTACTCTTTACTTTTCACTTGTCAAGCTGCTTCCCAACATTCAGCACGGGTAAGCCGAATTTGGGCTAAAGCAAAGATGGTAGGAATAATTCGAGCATAGTTAGTGGAAATCGCTCTCCATCCCAAATCGGCAAAAAACCAAGCCCACATCATTGGTCCCAAGCAAGTAAATACACTACGAACTGCTCCATACCGAGCTGCACTTAACGCCATACCTCGACGTGCAGTTTGTAGAGCTACATAGTTTTGAAACTGACCTGCAGCAGCAGCACCACCTTTGATAACCGCTTCCTTGGCTACTTGATAGGAAGCAAAGTGCATCGCAAATTGTCGAGCCACTTGTTTGAGTACTATCGGTTGCACAATGGTAGTCACTGCTAAAGCGCTTCCTCCTTTGAGAATTAATCCCAAGGGGTCACGCTGAAATCCCAAAGGTAGGGATGGAGAATTATCCGATGTCGCTAGAGATTGCTGTACTTGCACAGTCAATTTTTTCTTTTCTGCGACTGGTAATTGTTTCCAGACCCGTCCTAACAAATTGAGAAATACCTCTGCTTCTAAATCAGTAGTACTCAGATGTTGAGAAAAAGGCATTTTGAGATACTTACAAACTTGAATTAGCGCTTGACGGTATGTCACTTGATGGGTGCGTCCTCGCAATACCGTCATCCCATCCGCTGCTAAATACCGAAATCGTCCTTCTAGAGCATCTAACCAAGCATCCCGGTCTTGGCTTTGCACTTCTAACGGGTCAGGTGTGTGAACATAATCTAGGGGATTAAACTTGCGACCAAACAAAATTGCGGTTAAATCTCGCAATTCATCCTCGGTTGCTAACTCTAGCGCTGCCCTTAATTCATCCAATTTTGATTCCTCCCTTCCCTTCCAGCTTTTCCCCCCCTATTCTACAAGGGGAAATGGGGACTGGGGACGCTTGGACTAATGACTAAGAACTAATGACTAAGGACTAATGACTAATGACTATGTTTGACGTTGCAGTAATTGGTGCGGGAATGGCTGGTTTAGTTTGCGCTCAGCAGCTAACCCAAGCCGGATATTCGGTGGTAGTTGTGGAAAAGTCGCGGGGTTTGGGGGGACGAGTCGCTACACGACGCTTGTATGACACCCGCGCTGATCATGGGACTTGTTACCTGAAGCCTAAAGGTGAATTGTTAAGGCGTTTTGTTGATTTGTTATGTCAACGCAATATTTTACAAGTCTGGACTGATACTGTTGAGGACTTCCCCATCTCCAGTTCCCAATCTCCACTCAAGAGTCCCCGCTACATTGCACCACAGGGAATGAGTGCGATCGCGAAATATCTAGCGCTAGGTTTGTCAGTGCGTCTGAGTCAGCGTGCGATCGCAATTACTCCATCTGTTAATAACACTTGGCTGCTGACTTGTGAAACTCCCAACTCTAGCGCTAGTCCAAATCAACCAGAAAATATCACAGCCAAAGCGGTAGTAGTTGCCATTCCCGCACCCCAAGCTCTCATGCTCTTAGAACCATTAGGGGAATCTGTACTCGATGCAGCATTTCTTAATCACCTGCGTTCGGTGGAATTTTCCCCCTGTATCAGCGTCATGGCTGGATATCCACCTACATCCCAACCCTTACCAGGTTGGAAAGCAATTAATTTTGTTGACGATCCAGATTTAGCCTGGATTGGCTTTGATAGCAGCAAGCGTCATAATGCAAACCAGCCCCATTTTGTCATCCAAAGTAGTGCAAATTTTGCCCAGCGTTACCTGGAAACTGAAGATTTACAACCAGTGGGTAAACAAATGCTCAGCCGTGCTGCACAGTTATTACTTCCCTGGTTTGATAGTCCCGAATGGATGCAAGTACATCGCTGGCGCTATGCTTTTCCTTATAATCCTTTACAGGAGGCTTTTTTAGCTGCTCAAACAACCCAACCTTTGGTTTGTTGTGGTGATTGGTGTGGTGGCACCCTTGTTGAAGGTGCAATGTCTTCTGGTCTAGCTGCTGCTGAGCAAATAAATTTCCAACTGCGTCAACTAGATTTACCCAAACTACAATTTGTAGAGTTTTTATCTGAAAATATTCATCTATCGAGAGACTGAAATTAATAGTTTGAGCGTGGAAACTAAACTTGACAAATGGAAAAATTTTAACCGGGAATTAAGGTTAGTGTCCACCCTGAACTTTTCTACAATTATTTACATAAACTACTCTAAAAAATCGATATTTATAGGCGCTAATAATTTAAAACCAAGATAATATAGGTGAAACAACCATATAGCTTCCTCAGTAATGTTAAAGCTTCCCCAAGTTTAACATTGCTAAAAGTTTGAATGGAATTAAGTATTGGCGTCTACTATCACAATTGATCCCCCAAAATTTATGCTGCGTTTTGTGTAGTTTTTTGCCCGAAACTCAGAAAATTTGAAATAATTAATAGTGGAGAGATATCACAACTAACTCTTCCAAGTATTACTTCTCCTATTCAGGTTTAAACTTTTTGGTATAACTTTTAACTTGGATACAGTCTTGATATTTTGGAGATGTTGACGGGATACAAGTTTAGCAACAGGGCTATAGCATCTATTCATCTATTATTTAAATCCCTTCTATCTGGTTGTCCTACGAAGTTGTTAGTAGCAATTAGATATATACCGCTCACTCATCATTTGCTGGATTAACAAGGAGTTAAACGAAATGAAAACTGTAGTCAACATCACACAACAATCAGTGATAGGAGAGATTGAAAGCATTTTAGATACTTATCCCTATCATCCTTATCAACAAGCCTTTGCAATTCCTGATTTGCGTCAAGAATTAATCGCTTATGTTCTCAGCCGCATTCCTTGTCTTTATAGCGCTGTAGAACGGGAAAAGGTCTGCACCTTCAACTATAAGATTCCTAGTGGTTCTATAGAGCAGAAAGTCCACCTAGAACATCTGATTCACCAAGGTATTTACTCGTTAATTCAAGAAAAGGCCGATTGGATTAGCCATCACCTCGCTGAAAAAGTGCAACCCGGTTTAGAACCATCTCATTGGTTTGGTTAATAAACCAAGTTGTTGGTAATCGGTAATGGGTAATGGGTAATGGGATGATGAACAAATTACCTATTACCCAACTTTTTTGCTGAGTTTGTTTTGCTAACCATCATCAAGTTTTTGGAGTCGATTTAGACACAAGTCTCATGAAAAACTGTAAATTTTTGTAAACACTTAGGACAAAGTATCCGGAATCGAGCCATTTGAGGAGGAAGGAAAACGTATACTTTAAACAAAGAAAAATCATTTAACTATGATTAACCCTTCGCTATCAATAGCTCAGCCTCAAACCACAGGTAAATACTTGGTATTGTTGCCTGCCGATGATGTTAACGCTGGTATCCGAGCGCTGAGTGATAGAATTGGAACCAGAAGCATTGCTAGAGCGGCTGACGTTGGCAATCATGCCTTAAGCGGGGAGCAGTTAGAAAGCGTAGAGACTTTAGTACTCGACGATATTGCAGTTGCAGTTGTCACCCTCGACCCAGAACAGTTGCAGTCAGTAAATATGGCTATTGCTGACGAAAGTCAACCTGTGTTGGCGATTGAACCAGAGCAAATTATGTATGCTTTGGGTGATACTGGGTTCAGCAAAGGTGCGGAATATCTCCAAGGATACCGCGATGCTATTAATAACCTGGTAGATCAATTGTTGCTACCAACCGAGCAGCAAATCCAGATGGCAGCCTTTACAGAAGATAAAGCCACGTGGGGACTGCAAGCCACAAAAGTAGTTGACTCTCCCTTCAGCGGTCGCGGGATAAAGGTTGCTGTTCTGGATACAGGTCTAGATTTGAACCATCCTGACTTCGCAGGACGGCAAATCATCACCGAATCATTTATTAATGGTGAACAAGTACAGGATGGACAAGGACACGGCACCCATTGTATTGGTACAGCTACAGGTCCGCTGACTCCCCCCACCCTTCCCCGTTATGGTGTAGCCTACGATGCAGAAATTTATGTCGGTAAAGTGCTAAGCAATCAGGGTAGCGGCGCTGACCGGGGAATTTTAGCAGGGATTAACTGGGCAGTTTCTAATGGTTGCCAAGTTATCTCCATGTCTCTGGGGGCACCAACTCGTCCGGGTGATAGTTACTCCTGGATATACGAAATGGTCAGCAGACGTGCCCTGCGAATGGGCAGTTTAATTATTGCTGCGGCTGGTAACGAGAGTCGCCGCGATTTTGGCATTATCAATCCTGTAGCACGACCAGCTAATTGTCCATCAATTATGGCAGTTGCTGCCCTCGACTCCCAACTGCGAGTTGCTAATTTCTCAAATCGCGGCATCAATCCTGACGGCGGTCAAATCGACATTGCCGGACCGGGAGTCAATGTTTACTCAACTTGGCCTCTACCTACTAGATACAGAACCATCAGCGGTACGAGTATGGCTACACCCCATGTTGCCGGTATCGCAGCCTTGTATGCTGAGTCTACTGGAGCTAGGGCAGAAGCTCTGTGGAACTTGCTGATTCAAAATGCCCAGAGACTAGTTCTCCCAGCAGCAGATGTTGGTGCTGGTTTAGCGCAAGCCCCTATGTAAATAATCCCTAGAAGAAAGTCTATCAGTCCTGAGTAAATATATTCAAATCCTATACTCAGGATTGTTCCACTTTCTCCCCACAGAGGGTAGCGCCGTTAAGGCTGATAAGGATATATCTAACAGTTACTGATAGATAATAGTTAATCACTGATTGCGGCATTAGCTATTAGCTATTGGTACCCTCAGCTATTTGAAAAAGGTGTCACTATGTCGCAGGTAAATTTGACAGTCGCTGTGAAAGATAGTCATCTAGACCGGATGCCGGAAGTTATCCAAAAGTTACAGTCTGTTGGGATGAAAGTAGAGGAATCATTGTCGCCAATGGGAATAGTAATTGGTTCCTGCTCCCAAGCGCAAGTCGAGGTGCTACGTCACGTTGAAGGTGTCGCTGGTGTAGAACCCCAAGGTCAATATCAACTAGCACCACCAAATGCCGACATTCAGTAAATGCGAGCTAAGAGCGCTAGTTGCTAGTTATAACATTTCATCAAATTCGGCATAATCTAGGTGTTGCTGAAGCGCAGGTATGAATTCCGATCCTAGCCCTCACCCTAACCCTCTCCCTAGGGGAGAGGGAGTAAGGAGTATTGACACTCTCCTGCCTAAAGGCGAGGAGATTCTTGATTCAACGAGTCCACTTAGATTAGACCCCTTGCGGTATCTAACCCAGAGGTAGTTCTCTCCAAAGAGCGTTAACTTTCCGAGTGCCCCT
>JAYKJH010000083.1:0-17704 GCA_035285345.1 Nostocaceae cyanobacterium
CACGGTTGCCACTAAACACAGGTTTGATATCTTGTTTGGCGTGAAAAACTGGTAAAGCATCACCATCTAAAGCACTAGCCTTACTGGTGTAACTTTCCTCAGTGATGACAACTGCAATACCTGCTAATTGTGCTTTATAAGTCAACAAGTGAATTAATTTGGCGTGGGGGATTTTGGTAAACTCTTGATTGTTCTTTTTGCCAATATTGATATCTTGCTTCCACCCTTTGTTATTACCAATAACTAATTGACCAATATCATTTAATTGACACCAATCAATTACTCTACGGCTCACCGTGTGAAGATAGTTATCAATCCTTCTGTCCCGCTTACTATTTAATTCTTTGACCAATCTCCCAGCTGCGATTGATTGTGCCTTGGCTACTCTTTTATTGAAGAATTGGTTAATACTTTTCAACGGTCTACCATTAATCAAAAGCGGACTAACACCGGGATGATTGGATGTTATAGCCATCAAATTGTTGAGACCAATGTCTATACCTGCTGAGTATTTACCAGATGTTTTAGCTGGCTCATCAACTGTATAAACAACTTCAATAACATAATGATTTAGCTGGGGAACAATTCTCACTTGGTCTAGGTTTTTAGCTTGAGTTGCCAACTCAATATTAGTTTGAGATAGCTTGACAATTCCTTTAGTCAAAGCTGGTTTTGATATGGCATCTCTAGGATAAATGACAACATTTCTCCCCCGTTCTTTATGCTTGTATCTGGCATTTTAGGTTGACCAAGATACTTATCTGGATGTTTTGACCAGTCTTTTAAAGCTGCTAACCATCCTTTCCAAGCATCTGTTACTCTCCGAACAATTTGCTTACTAACTTTAGTAGGTAAATATCGGTAAGCTTCTAAATTCTTGGTTTGATGGTAAATATCAACCGAGTTGTAATACTTCTGAGTTTCAAAAAAGTATTGACGTTGTACGTAATTAGCAGCATTGTAAAGATGCTTAGACTGGAATGCCAAATAATCACACTCCTGCCAAAATTTATGCTGTCGCTTGATTACGTGCTTCTCAACTAATTGCATTTGAATCGACCTCTCAAATGTGAGATAATCATATCATATATGAGCAAAATAGAGATAGTTAACATGGCAGGCAAAAAAATTTATAATGAGCCGAAACGTAGATTCACTATGACTTTGACTCAAACAGCTATCCAGTGGCTACAGCAAAAGCAAGTAGAACTAGGTGGAAATAGTATCAGTGATGTCATAGAACGTCTGTCCCGAGCAAAGCTCCCCAAACAGTAAGCTCTGGGTAACTATGTCCAGAAATTCACTTACAGTTTCCCACCCCAAATAAATACACCCCGGCTGTATTCGGGTTTTGTATGGGTTTGAGCGCAATGGTTACGGTTTTTCCTGGTTCGACGGGGGGAGCGAAGGTGATCGAAACGCTCTGGGTTTCTTGATCGCTGCTGATATCCTGAATTATTAACCTTTGTCCTTGATTTGGGCGCGTTCCTTGAAACGCAAAACTACCTTTGAGGTCAAAGCGCACGTAGTCCCCTCCCTCTTGCTGATATATCGTTACCTTTTGTAACGGTTCACCGGCATTATCTGGGATACGGATGGTAAAATAGTATGTCGCGCCCCAGACATTGATACTATTCAAGGTAGTCACAGCCTCTACAAGGCGCGGGGGTTGGGCAAAATAAACTGTGCCATCTTGCAATTGAATAGCTTGACTCAGACCAGCAGCATAGCGGCCTACACCTGCTAGACAAGCTAATGTACCAATTAATATTGCAACACGCATTACCCTATCCACATACCGCTAATTATTAGCATTTTTATTATTGATTACTTATTAGCAACTGCTAAGTGTCATTATGAAGAATTTGCAATTGAGGTATGTAACAGTTTATCAATCGCTAACTAATTCTTAACATATATCTGCAAATAGCTTCATATTTATCTATTTTCTTAATCATGAATTAATATTTATTGCTAATTTAAGTGAACAAATGCAACAATTATTTAGGTAATTTAGTGAAATTGTTACTCAATCATCAATGATTATTCATATTTTGGTAAAAACTAATTCGTTACACTGAAATTAGAGAAACATGTTGCAATTATATGAATGCTATTTCTAGGTTTGAATTCAAGCGTGACTTTTGGCACTCTGTTGTCATGCTGACATTGGGTTTCTGGCTCAGTGCTAGTTTAGTTTTAGATTGGGTAATTATGCCCAGTCTTTATATTTCTGGCATGATGGTTCAATCCGGTTTTGCTACAGCAGGATATGTAGTTTTCTGGAATTTTAACCGGATGGAATTATTAGCTGCTGCCATAATCTTGACAGGGGTATTAGTACTGAGCAAAACCCAACAAACAGCTAATAGCTGGCATCTTGGTGCGATCGCTTTATCCCTGACACTATTGTTTGTCACTGTCGTTGACACCTATTTTTTAACACCACAAATGTCTGCTGTTGGACTAAATCTCAGCCTCTTTCAGACAGTCCCAGAGATTCCGACAACGATGAATGTGCTACACGGTGGTTACTGGTTACTCGAAGCAGTGAAGCTGGTGTGTGGTGGTACGCTGTTAACCTGGTGCATGAAGCAGGTTTTTGGAGTGTTGAATCCGTAGGAGTGGGGTTTGGACGCTCTGCGTGCTAATTTCTGAGTATTTTGTTTAAACCCCGTCCTTAAGGACGGGGTCTTGTTGGCTCTGATGGGGTAGGCATTTTGCTTACCCTTTAACATGGATAAAAAGCTGCTTAAACCTCCCTGTAAGGGCTTTATAGTCTCTAGGGTTAAAGATTTACATATTTTGTGGGTATAACAGGAAAAGTATAGTTAAGTCAAGCCGTTCTTAATCAATCGAGATTTCATGCGTATTGCTATTGTTGGATGTGGCTTCGTTGCCGATTATTATGTAAAAACCCTTGACCGACACCCAGAATTAGAACTGCTGGGGGTGATGGATCGAGATAGCGAACGGGCATCTAAGTTTTCTGCATATCATAAAGTTCCAATTTATAATTCCTTACAGGAACTGCTAGACGACCCCAAGGTAGAGATTGTCTTGAATCTCACTAACCCTGGAAGCCACTACACTGTATCCAAAGCTTGCTTAGAGGCTGGTAAACACGTCTATTCTGAGAAGCCTCTGGCAACGGATTTTCACGAAGCCAAGGAATTGGTAGAATTAGCTGAGCAAAAGGGCTTACAGATTTCCTCCGCACCTTGTAGCCTGTTGAGCGAAACAGCCCAAACTATCTGGAAAGCACTGCGGGAAAAGCAGGTGGGACAGGTACGACTAGTCTACGCTGAAATGGACGACGGGCTAATTCACAAAATGCCCTATACCAAATGGTATAGCGAATCCGGTATTCCCTGGCCTTACAAAGATGAATTTGAGGTAGGTTGCACCCTAGAACATGCTGGCTACTATCTTACTTGGCTACCGGCATTCTTTGGTCCAGCAGAAACCGTGACCGCCTTTTCTGCTTGCTTGATTCCTGACAAAGAAACCGATGTCCCCTTGGAAGTCAATGCACCTGATTTTTCTGTGGCTTGTATTAAGTTCGCTTCCGGTGTGGTAGCAAGGCTCACCTGTAGCATCGTTGCTCCCCATGACCATTCAATGCAAATTATTGGTGATGATGGCATTCTGTGTATCGATGATTGCTGGTATTACGAGTCCCCAGTGTACATTCGCCGACGGCTGAATATTCGCCGGAGAACCATCGAAAATCCGATTAAGCAAAAATATCCCCTAGCGCGGAAATCAGGCGGAAATTTTGGCTACAAAGGTTCCCAGCAAATGGATTTTTGTCGGGGTGTAGCAGAACTAGCCGCCGCTATCAAGGAAGGTCGTACCTCTCGGTTGTCAGCCCAATATTCTCTGCACACCAATGAAGTTGTCCTCGCTATCCAAAACGCCCTAGAAACAGGCGCTCCTTATAAAGTTACCACTACCTTTGACCCGATTGAACCCATGCCTTGGGCAAAATAGGGTTTGGGGAATGGGGTTAGGGTAATGGGTAATGGGGAATCGTTAGATTTCTTCCTAGTCTCCATTCCCTAATGACTAATTACTAATGACTAATACTTGCTTATGTCAAAAATCATTCGCTGGGGAATTCTTGGTACAGGACTGATAGCTAGAGAATTTGCTCAAGGATTGCGCTCTGTAGCAGATAGTCAACTTTTAGCTATCGGTTCTCGTACCCTTAGTACGGCTCAAGAATGTGCCCGTCAATTTGGTGTACCGCGCTCCTATGGGAGCTATGAAGACTTACTTAAAGACGCCGATGTAGATATAGTATATGTCGCCACCCCCCACAGCCGACACAAACAAGACTGTATTTTGTGCCTGGAAGCCGGTAAAGCCGTTTTGTGTGAGAAACCGTTTACAATTAATGCTCAAGAAGCTCGTGAAGTTATTACCCTAGCTAGGCACAAACAACTATTCTGCATGGAAGCAATGTGGATGCGCTTCCTGCCCTTGATTCAAAAAGTCAAGGAAATGATTAACTCTGGGGTCATTGGTGAAGTCAGGATGATAAACGCTGACTTTGGCTACAAGAGTGCATATAACCCGGAAAGTCGCTTCTTTAATCTCCAATTAGGGGGTGGAGCCTTACTAGATAGAGGAATTTATCCGCTATCCTTGGCTTATCATATACTAGGTGAACCCACTGATATTGTCAGTCAGGCTGGAATTGGAGAAACCGGAGTAGATGAACAAGCGGCGATTATTTTAAGCTACCCTCAAGGACAACTAGCCGTTTTATCCACCACCTTGCGGGGAGAATCTTCTAATCAAGCCACAATCATTGGCACGAGAGGAAAAATTACAATTCATCCTCCATTTTACCGCCCACATAAAATATCTGTCAAACAACTTCCAGAAATAAATGCCCCTGCAACTGACTATAAATCTCCTGGATTGAAGCAAAAAGTAATATCTTCCATCAAGCAAAATCCAACCTTCAAGCGATTGTACCTGCAAGTAGATAGTTTATTCCCGCTGTTTAACAAGTCAGGAAAAACAATCTTTACCCCCTATGATGGTAACGGTTATAACTACGAAGCAGCCGAGGTAGTACGCTGTCTACAAAAGGGTGAAAAAGAAAGTAAGATTATGCCGCTAGATGAGACACTGAAAATTATGGAGACGATGGATGCTATTCGTAGTCAATGGAATCTAAAATATCCCCAGGACTGAAACAATAAGACCGAGGAGACTTAGAAAAATCGGCGTTGCTGAATTGAAGTATGAACCTCATTTTGGCGTATGCAGCGCCTTGGCGCGAAACTCAATTCATACTCTTGATCAGCAACGCCTTAAAACCCTTATGTTGGCGTCTTTGCGTCTTGGCGCGAAACTAAATTCATATTTTGTGCCTCTTCCGCTTCTTCATCATTGTCAAACCACAACAGGCGGACTGCTAAAATAGAAAAACCTATAGCAGCCACCACCTTCAGCAAGCGTGTCGGTAAAAACTCCGCCACCGCACCCCCTGCTAAAGCTCCCAATAAGCTAGTCAGCAGTAGCGCACCGGCTGTACCAAAAAATACCGCCCGCGGGGATTGACAACGACCAGATAGCGCGATCGCTGCTAATTGACTTTTGTCCCCCAACTCCGATAAAAAAACTGTAATAAAGCTGAGTCCTAAAAGATGCCAATCCATAATTTAGTCATTAGTTATTAGTCATTAGTTATTAGTCAATTAGTTCTTAACCTTGGAGCAGGTCGCAAAACAGCATTACGGAGATAAATAGCAACATAACTCCGGCTGCTTTGTTGACGGTTTTCGGAGACAGACGACTAGCTATGAAACTACCCAAGGCTACACCCAAGAAACTTGTAGTGACTAAAGCTACCCCCGCACCGAGAAACACCAACCAGGGTGAGTGAGATTCCGCACTCATCAACAAGGTCGATAGTTGGGTTTTGTCACCCAATTCAGCGAGAAAGATGGTGATGAATGTCGAAGCAAAAATTCCCCATCCAGAGGTTTGAGTCCCTGGGGTTTTAGCGGTTGAATTTGACCGCTGGACGGTAACAGAAGTGCTTTGGGGACAGTCTTGTAGTTCTAGCGCGCTTTCTAGCTGAGAAACACTAGCAAGGCTCAAAGGCTGAGAGTCAACTTTCACAGGCAATTAGGTTAAACACTTGGTTGTTTTCATATTCTTTTCATTTTCTCAGGATTTGTGAACAAGTGCAACCCAGTCGGTGAAATAGAAAAAACGGATGTACTCGGTGAGTACATCCGTCGTTTGTTACAGGGTCAGATATGAAACCTTTGATTATCGGTCTGTCACGAAAGACAGCTTTTGAGCGATTAGCACTGGTTGATTGCTGTACCTGAGTGCTAAATCCTTTTTCTGGTTAAAATCCCAATTCAGACGGTATTCTCGATCTAGCTTGGAAGCGATAAACGGTTGCACCACACCTGTCACAGCTACTAAGTCTCCGTTGTTAACGGGTAGCACACGCCCCTCATATAAAACTAGTAACTCTGCACCACCCAAGAATTGGGTTTCCTTGAGCCTAAATCCGGTAGGTCTAATTAAATCTTCAACTCTACCTGTGGCTGTCACTACTTCACCATATAATTCATCAGGATTTCTGGTGACTTCTCCTGGTAGGACTGACAAACCCAGCGATCGTGCAACAATTACAGGCTGATTTTCGTAGCCTGTGTAGTATTCTCGCTGGAGCTGCAAATTGTATTTTCGCTCAATATCTGGAAGAGAAAATCTCTGGACATCTCCCGTCACCTGAATAACTGTATTCGGGTTATTAGGCAATTTAAAAGGCTGTCCTGTTCCATTGATTACCAGAATTCTCTTGTTACCAAATATGTTAAATCTTTGGCGATCAATTACCAAAAAACTGGCTATACCGACTTGCTGAATCGGCCTACCTTTCATCGTTATTGTACTATTTTTAAACAAATTTATATTATTAACAATTTCGTGTGGTGTGACATTGGGAGTCAGGGGTATATCTCTGTTTGTCGGGAGGAGAAAACAACCTGGAAGCAGCCCTGCCATAAGTGCTGTAATCATCGTACCTTGGTATTTCTGTAGGTTCTGAGTGAAGTTATTTGGCGGTAATCTCAAGTCAGCATTAAACCGACTTTTATCAAGTTTATTTACCATAGCTGCACTGCCTGTTCTTTAAATTAGAGGTCTGAATAGAAGATTTATTTAATCACTGCAATCTCCGCCCCTATTACTTATAACAGTTATTTATCAGTCCGCTGGCGGGAGCCAATCCAGCATGTATAGACAAAGCAGGTAAGAGAGGAATTTGATTTATTTCAGTGGAACATCCTTTTTGGATATCAAGGGAGGAAATTTTTTTAGCAATATTAGTATACAAGTTGCTAGATTTAATTTCATCTAGCTAGGGACAAATTTATTTTATAACCGAGGAAAGATGAAATAAAAAAAATATTTAAATAATCTACTACTTTTGATATAGTTTAGTTGATTTTAATTATGGGAGGTAAATATAAATTCGTAATTCCTAATTTACGAGTTACATAATTAGAAATTACAAATTAGAACTTATGATTATTTGTTTAAATCCCCACAGCTTTGTCGAAACGCAACATTTCTAGACTGCGATCGCCATAGACTCCCTCGATTTGCTCTCGACAGCAGTCAATGGCAAAATCGTTCACTTCCGCTGGCTCAATATCGTACATATCTTGAAATATCTTTGCTTCGACGCGACAAAAGCGTGGACGATTGGGGTAGATACGGCATTCACGGGTTTCATGGTCGAAATTTACGCACCATCCCCCCTCCCCGACCATACTGAGATACAGTTCTAGTTCCTCTGATGTTAAATACTCATCCAAGTCTGGGCGGTCTGCTGGGTCAAGATTACAGCAGGCTCCACATTGCTTTACACATTGCCAGGTTGCCATGACTGAAAAAATATCCAATTGACTCTCTGTTATTTGAGATTAGCGGTTTTGCGCTTATGTGTACCCAATAATCTCACCGTCCATATTTTACGTTTTTTTTTCTTTGTTATAGTTTTGTTAAGTTGCTTAAATTAGGCACTCACAAGCCAGATAAGATAAGATGCTGATGCCAGCAACTACAGAGTTTAATCTTTTTTGGGAGAAATAGGGAGGAAAAATGTTTGAAGCTTTAGGTAGCATTAACTGGGAAGTTATCTTCCAGCTAGTCTCGGTAGGACTGATCATGATTGCCGGTCCAGTTGTAATCTTTGTGTTGGCATTTCGTGGCGGCGACATGTAATAGAGTGCTGAGTGCTGTAGGTGTTAGCCTGCTCAAGAGTGCATGTTCTGAGTGCTAAGTCATGAAGTTAACACGATAAATCGCTTTTCTACATACTCAGCACTCAGGACGTTTAATTTTCAATTGACTGCAGTGCTAGAAGCGCTGCTTGAATAATTTCCTGATAGGGAGGTTGGGAAACGTCAACCTCTTTGGCGTCTTTATGGGTGGTTCCCAACAAGCCAGTGGAGTGTTCTGGGGAAACAGCTAAGACTTTCCCTTGGGGATTTTTGATTCTTAATTGTTGTGACGCACCGTTTAAGTAAATACCGCAGGTGTAGTGGCGTCCATTGTAATCAAAAGCAGCTTTTAAGAGCTTAGGGCTGGAGGGGAAAAAGAATTGTGACTGGGCTGGAAGTCTAGCACCGAGTAACTCCAATTCAATAGTAGTGCTGGTATTAAAGTTATTTTCCCGCAGCTTATAAGCAATATCGATGCGCGGTGGTAAGGGGAAATAATCGCGCCAACGCCACGCAATGGCTTTGATTCTAAATTCTTGATTATCGACGGTTTGGGCAAATGTCACTTTGATATGTCCCCTACCAACGGTTCCCTGTTCCACTACTTGGACATTGGGCGTCCAAAATACCGGATCGGGGTTATCTATACCGCAGGGGTGCAGGGCGTTAATCTGTTGGTAAAGCTGGTAATTGATATCACGTAGGTTAGCTTGAGCGTCAATTTTCAGTAGGGGTTTGAGGTGCTGGGGTTGCAAGCATCGATTAGCAAACGCAACCAAGCGGGAACGGAATGTTTCTAGGTTCTGTGCTGGGAGAGAAAAGCCACCAGCAGCTTTGTGTCCGCCAAATTTACCCAACAAATCTTGGCAATAAACCAAAGCTTCAAATACATGAAACTCTGGAATACCTCGTGCAGAACCGCGAATCTTAGTAACGGATGCCTCGTCTTCATAAGTGCCGATAAATACTGGGACACCATAGCGTTCCACCAAGCGGGAAGCAACAATTCCAATTACGCCGTGGTGCCAGTTGGGTTCGACAATCACTAATACCCGGTCTTGTGGTAGAGAAGTTGCATACAACGTCTCTACAAGGGCGATCGCTTGCTGTTCAATTTCCTCACACATTTGCTGGCGGCGGGTATTGGTTTGTTCGCACTGCATTGCCCTCTCTAGAGCTATTCCTATATCATCACAAGTCAGTAAGTCGATGACGATTTGCGGGTCAGCAATCCGTCCTACAGCATTAATCCGCGGTCCGAGACGAAACCCGATATCCTCTGGTTTTAGGGATTTTGGATTTTGGATTTTGGATTTTAGATTGGGTGCTGGGTAATTACCTTGTTCCCCCTTGTCTCCCGCACCAGCTTGCACTCCCGCCACTTGAATTAACGCCTGGACTCCGGGTAACTGGGATTTGGGTAATAGCTGCAAACCGCGCTTTACCCAACGACGGTTGACACCACTCAGGGGTGCTAAATCAGCAATGGTTCCGAGGGTAAATAACTCCAGCATCGGCTTAATTAAGCCTTGAGTATTTCCCAACCGTTGCGCTAGAGATACTGCCAAAATATATGCGACACCGACACCAGCCAAACCGCGATAGGGAGATGATTCCGGTAGAAGTTTGGGATTGAGGATGGCGTTAGCTGGGGGTAGTGTTTCTGGGATGTCGTGGTGGTCGGTGACAATTACTGATAAACCCAGTTCTCTAGCGCTAGCGATGGGGTAATCAGCAGAAATGCCATTATCCACTGTTAGAATTAGCTGTACGCCTTCGCGGTGGAACTCTTCGACTATCCGCACATTTATGCCGTAACCATCCTTCATGCGGCTGGGAATGGCGTAATCTACACAGGCGCCCAACCAACGTAAGCAACGCAATAACAAAGCAGTGCTAGTCATCCCATCAGCATCGTAGTCACCGCAAATGGCGATTTTTTTGCCCCTAGCAATGGCGTCTTGCAGTAATTCCACACTGATGGGTAAATCAGGGAATTCCTCTAGAGGTAGAGGCAAATTTGCTAACTCAGGGTTGAGAAATATTTCTACTGCTTCCGGAGTCTGGACGCCTCGGTTAATCAGCAATTGGCTGATGATGGGGGAGATATTGGTTGTATTCGCTAGTTGCTGCGTTAATTCGGGTTTTTCTGGGTAAATTTGCCAGCGTTGGTTGGGTAAACGCTGACGGTGAGGAGGTAATTCTGGTGTGGAATAGTCTGACACGGGGGATAGGTTTTGAGTAAAGAATGAGGATGTCAATAAACTTTAATGTGACCGTCGTTGAGGATGTAAATTGAGCGATCGCCGGGAGGACGACCTCCAGGACGCAGTTCTATCCGTAGTGTTGTATCGTCGGGTTTAGACAGGTTGGTTTGTAATGGCAACCCTGTGGCATCCCAGAAAATCAGGGAAATATTGGGTTGGGTACCGTCTCCCTGGTTGAGGACTAATTCCTGTCCCGGTCGTAGGGGAATAGGGTCTGTACCGTAAACTTTCTGTAATTGTACTAAGCTAGATGTAGTGTTTACAACTAACAATCTCACTCGTTGCCCTGGTGTGAATTGCAGGGAGCGGGGTGGACAGTTGGGTTGGGTACAGGTTCCCGCCCAAGTATTGCTGGGGTATTGAGCCAAGCCAAGGAGGAGGCTAGTAGCAATTAAGGTAGTGGGTAAGAGTTTCGGCATAGGATAAAAATACTGAGTTTACTAAATATTTTCTTACCTTAAGCAGCATTTTTTGTAAGTGAAATTATCTTTACAGGTGGGTGCGACTATTGCTGGAACTTTTTTCCCAGCTAATCCATCAAACCCCCTTGACATAATCGTCTTGAACTGCCATTTTGGACAAGGTTAACAACTTCCTGTAACTCTGTTTGATTGGTCTGAAACAAACAGTTTGCAGGTACACCTTTAAGATTAAGGAGAATCAAATGGGATTGAGTAACATTATTGATGACCCAAGCAAAAAAGAGAAGGTCGTTAATGATAGTCTAAAGTTGATTGATGAATCCGTTGCTGCAGCATCTGGGATTTCTGGTATGGCTTTAAAAGCTGCCTACGGCGTAGTTAAGGGTATCGCACCCACTTATATAGCTGGAGCTGTTGAACGGCTGTTACCGGAAGCTTTACCAGCACTCGACCCTATGTGGAATGAGGGTGTGCAAAAGGGTGATCCGGTTGGTTATCTCACCCAGAACAAATCTAGCGCTGCAGATGCGATGCTGAGTGTCACCGATTCCAAAATTCAGCGTTCAAGCAACTCCGTTGTTAAAGGTGCCTATGGAAAACTCCGCAATTCTGCTAAGAGTTATGTGGAAACTGCAATGCCAGGTTTAGCTAAGATAATTGGTAATTATGCAAGTTAAGTTCTACCGCAAGGGCTGAAACGAGAATTAACCCAAAAGCCTCATCTACCACGAAGTTAGCCTCTACTAATGCGGCTACACTTTTGGTTGTTATGCTTAAATTCGGTAGGCTTTGATGAATAGTTAATCTATAATAGAGCCATCCTAAATAATTTGCCAGCGCTAGATACCCGATTTCTTAAAGAAGTCGGGTATCTTACATATTGCAGCATCCTCAGTCAAACCAGAGAAAATATTCCTTCTCTATTCCTTAGATTCTTGCATATTTCTGACGATTTTTGTCACCAACTTTCTGGGTGTAAATCTGACGCTTTCCGCCATTATCTTATTTTTCACACCAGGAATGACAACGGTTTTACCGTCCATTAAAGCATCATAGCCTATCTTGGCGACGGTTTCGGCGTCCATAATTTTCTTACCACTAACTAGCTTGGAATCTTCCATTGCAGCTCTTTGTTGAAAACCAGATTCTGTGGGTCCGGGACAAAGCGCTGTGACGGTTACACCAGTACCTTCTAATTCATTTGCTATTGCTTCTGAGAGGGATAAAACATAAGCTTTAGAAGCGTAATAAACCGCCATCAGGGGACCAGGTTGAAATGCTGCAGTCGAGGCAAGATTTAAGATTTTACCACTACCTCGTTTCACCATATCAGGGATAAATAATTTGCTTAAATGCGTCAGACAAACTATATTTACCTGAAGCAGTTGTAATTCTTTATCCATGTCAATTTCGTGGAATAAACCGTAATTAGCAAATCCGGCATTATTTACTAAAACGTCAATTTTAATTCCTGCTTGTTGTAGTTCGTGATAAATTTCTTGGGGTGCGGCTGGTAAGGATAAATCTTTGGCAATTACTTTGACAGTAATGCCATATTTATTTTGAAAATCTTCCGCTATTCCTTCCAGCTTGTTTTGACTTCTGGCTACTAAAACTAGGTTGTAACCATCCTGAGCAAATAACTTCACAAATTCGTAGCCAATACCGCCTGATGCACCAGTAATTAGAGCAGTTTTACCCTGGTTGCAGAGGTTATCAAACATAATTTTTGTGTCCTCAAAGGTATCTTGTTTGCCATTCTTATTTTATTTATGAGTAGATGCTTGTTGATTTATGAGCAACGGGCAAGATGCCCATCTCAGAAGAAAATGATGTAAATTTTCCCAATCTCTAATCCCTATTCCCTAGTTCCTATAGTTAGAAAAACCAACCATAGGAATGCAGCCCTTTACCTAAAATATTGACCCCTAAATAGCAAATCCAAACTACAACAAATCCTGTGGCTGCTAAGATTGCTGGACGTCTTCCTTGCCAACCACGAGTGATGCGAGAATGGAGGTAAGCAGCAAATACTAACCAAGTAATTAATGCCCAGGTTTCTTTCGGGTCCCAACTCCAATAAGAACCCCAAGCTTCGTTAGCCCAAACAGCACCGGCAATAATGCCAATTGTCAGTAGGGGAAATCCCAATCCAATCACTCTATAACTAATATTATCCAAAGTTTCAGCAAGGCTCAACCGTTGTGGTGAAAGAGGGTCACGATTTTGGATTTTGGATTTTGGATTTTGGATTAAAACAGTCGTGTTAGTTCCATTATTACCCTCAATTAAACTAAGTGTTTTTGTTTGCTCAGTTGCTTGCAAAAAGTTTAATTTAACGTTACGATAACCCCCAGTACCGATGGAACTACCTTGGAGTTGAATGTTGTGACCGCCAGTGACAATTAAAAAGGCGATTCCTAGCAGTGAACCCACCATCAAAGCGGCATAACTGAGCATCATAACGCTCACATGCATCATCAACCAATTAGATTTTAAAGCCGGAACTAAGGGTTCTGCTAATTGCATTTCTGCGGGTAAAGTTAAGGCTGCAAAAGCAGTTATTCCCATTGCTACTGGTGCTGTTACTACTCCTACTAAACGGCTGCCACTACGGGTTTCTGCTATAAGATGAAAAGTTGTAATTCCCCAAGTCAAGAAAAACAAAGACTCGTAAAGGTTACTTAAGGGGAAATAACCGGCATCTATCCACCGTGCTGCTAATAAGGTAGCAATACACAGGTTAGCAATTGTCATTCCTGCGGTTCCTAAGCCAGAAAGGAAGGAAATATTGCTAAATGCTGCCCCTAACCAATAAATCAGCATGGTAAGGAAGAGGACAGCAAAGGAAATATTATCTAAACCGTTTTGTAATTTAATTAAATCCATTGATAGATGTCCTTTGTTAATTATTTGTCATTAATTATTGAGTAAAATACTAATGACTAATGATTATTTCCAATCATAAATTTCAAAGAGAACCGCTGCATTTTGTCCCAATACTGCTTTGCCATTTATTGGTAAAGGAACTTGTGTACTGAAGCCATTTATTGGTTCTCTGCTCTGGGAAATCCAACTGTAGGTTGCTTTGTATTTGTTATCTTTTGACTGGACATCAAAGATGAGATAATCAGACCAGATTGGCACTTGATCGAGATTGCGGTCAAATAACCAATCCTGTTGTTTTTTATAAGAATGTAGTGCCAATCTGATAACATATCGAGATGTATTATCAGCAGTAGCAGAGTACCGGGGAACTAAGAAAGCTGTAAATAGCGGTGTGGGTTTTGGTCTAGTTAATTCTAGTGTAATTGGGCAATTGTGAGCGATAGATTGCTCGTGAATAACAGATGGAAGTCCACGAATAGCTACCCGGACTTCCATCTGATAGAAATTCTTGTCTAGGTCGCGGAGTTCAACATTAGTAAGTGATAGTTTTACTTTAACATCACCGAAGAAAAAGCGTTGCAAATTTTGATAGCCTTCTTCAGAGTTCAGCATCCCATAACTTCCACCGTGGGAGCGATGAATATAAGCGCGATGTGTACCTTTAACGTAGGCTTTTTGTATTTGCACCAAGCCGTCGCTTTGCGGACCAACAGCTACCTGGGCTATACCAAATGCTTCTGGATAATCTTTAGCATTAGTACCAACAATACAAAAGGCTCGGTCTTCGGGAAATTTACCTTGGAAACTTTGGTAATCAAAATCAGGCGGTACGCTAGCTTTTTTCTCGGCTTGAGGTGTTAAATATTCGTACATCCGCACTGGACCAAAGTCATCGGAATTATTCCAGCCAAACTGGTCACGCAGTGATTCTAGGATACCACCTCCAAGAGCAAAATAGATGCCGCCGTGGGGTGCGCCGTAGGTAAAGAATTTATCAATATGGTCGGCAGCTTTTTCTTTGTTATCTGGATATATTTTTTGAATTAGAGAACGACAGACAAGACCACCCATTGAGTAAGCAATCAGATTAACTTTATCTGCATTTGTCTGCTGTTTGACGTTATTAATGAATTCTCTTAAACCTTTGGCGATATCCTCCATTTCTAGTCTGATACCACCAGGCTGATCAAAACTTTCGGAGGTGATATCATAATATCTATATATCCAAATAGTTTTTCTAGCCTGTTCTGACTTATTTTTAAGTATAATCTTTTGAGTTTCTGCTTCAAATACAGTCAGATAACCGTGGTCTTTGATGAGACGAAGTAATGGGCTTTCAAAGAAAAACTTTTGTGTATTTCCTTGTTCTCCCACTCGGACATGAGATGAGCCTTTATTGAAGCCGTAAAATGGGTCTTCAACCCGGCTTTCTACATCTTTTTGTGTACCAGCGTAACCACAGACAAAAATAATTGGTAAATATTGGGAATCTTTCATTAATTAGTCTCCTTCTACTTTGTTTGGAGTTCCCAGGTTGAACCTGGGAACTATTTTCTGGAGGCTCGAAATTCAGCTTAGAAAGTCTTCACAAACTCAATGAGTGCTTTCTTGTCTTCATCTGAGAGTTCTGAGCCAAATGTATGCCCTTTATTTTCAATCAAATCGGGTGATTTATTCATCTTCAAGAGCAGACGAATCAATTTCGCTTTTGGATCTAACTTTAAGTCAATCTTGTTTGGTAAGTTCTTGAAGTCCAGCGGTGGGAATGGATCGGCTGGATTGATATTAGCAATCAAGTTGACGGGTGTATCTTTGGGCACGGGAATTTTGATGCCCATAGGTAGCGACAAGCTGCTAGCTTGCGATGTTCGTTTAATCACCGGCAGCCGGTTTTCAGGCCATAGCAGCTGCTCCATAGCATCGGTGTAGGATGCAACGCGAGCATCTACGGATGCGTCTTTGATGTATGTACCCAAGGAGTTATTGTGCAGGAATGGTGCTGTAGCCCAAATGCTGACCAGAGAAGGTGTACGGTAATATCCGATACCGCCTTTCGGCACATTAAACTTGATGGGTTGACTTTCATCAAAGGGATTTTCCAGTGTGAGTTTACCAGGCGATGGCAGTTGTTTGTAGGTCTTGGATGAGAATTCATCCCAAATATGACCTCTGGTGGCGTTGGTTCCCAAGGCACGACCAGCGTTAGTACCTAGTAGGGTGACTGGGTAGCGTTTGTCATCCGAGAGGAAGTTGTGGTCTAAGAAATCACTGCTGAGTACGGATTGAATATACCATTGCTTGGCTTGTTCGGGGTCAGCAGCAATTTCCGCTGGCGGCTGTTTGCTGGAGTGACAAGTAGCACAAGTGCTGGCAAAGGCAATCTTGCCTCGCTGGAGAACTTCCTCGTCTTTGGTAAGCAATGCTGCACCACCCGGTGCATCTTTGAGGTGCATGGGTGTGATGGTTTTTAAGAAGGATTCCGCATCTGCCATGCGGGCTTCGGTGTTTACCCAGTCTTGGCAATTCTTTCTGGCGGTGTCGATGTCAAAGGGTTTTTGAGGTCTTCTTCCCAACAAGGGGTCATGCAAGCTCAGCCAGTAATCTCCGCACATCCCGATGTTGACGTATACACGCAGAGAAGCATTGGCTACACCCGTGGAGTCCGCACCATCTTTGAGGATGTGATTCACTTCCTTAGTGGAACCATCAGGCATTACCTCTGGATATTTTGGGCGATCGCCTAAATTAAAAATGGAGTTAATCGCATTCGGATTATTGATGTGGTCGGTGGCGATACGAGAAGTATCAGAAGTACCGGGTTCTTGGGTCTTGAGTATGTGCCAGCGAAAATCATCTGGCTTGATTCTAGCTGCGAAGAACGCCCCTTCATCAATGAACTGGTTCCCCAAGGCCGGTACCAGATTATTCCATTTCGGGTGTTCCGGGTCTTTTGGTGGATTGAGAGGGTTAAAAGCTACGTGACAAATAGCACAAGACTGACCAATGCGATACGGTGGTTCGACGCTGGCATCTTTGTTGTACTGCACGGGGTTCCACTTAGCAGGGTCGAAATTCGGGTTATCAAATTTACGCAACCCAATCACCCCAGTTGATTGGGGGTCTTTGCACTTATCCAGCCACAACCCATATTCATCTGGTCCGGTAGCCTTTTCACAGCCAGGGTCGTTAACGGCACCAAAGCGCTTAAACCGTTCGTCGTGCAAGCGGGAGTCTATCAGTTGGAGTAAATCTACGTTACCCCCGGTATCTTTAGCGATGGTGCGATAGTATTTTTCATTACCGGCTGTCCAAAGATACCAAGTGCAGCGACCACGATTTTCCGCATCTGTCAATTTGGGGTCTGGTGGTAAATAACCCAGACCGTCGCAGTTATTGGTGTAATCTCCATCGGTCGGTAGAGGTGTGTAGCCTGGATTGCTACTACCATAGTCGCTTTGGTCAGCTATCAGTGTCTGACTATACTCACCAGCCAAGGCTGTGGGTGTGCCATACAAGCCGCCAATTATCAACACAATTACGGTAAGGAGCATCACACAGCCCATTAGCAAGAAACGTGACTGCTTCATAAAATTCTTGTGTGTTAAGTAAGGCTGAAAAGTTGTACGTTCCTGGTTTCTTTTAGAGGGAACCCCTATTGTTTCAAGCTGGATTTGGTGTTTTCCGGATTTATCCGCCAGATTGGGAAAACTTTAGATGCACTCGCTATGTATATACTTAATTACCCGACAAACTGCCAATTGTCCTGAATGTTAAAGTTTTATAAACAGAGGATGGCAGTTTAAGATAACGCGGTTATCTTTGACTAACACATATTAGTCTTTGATGACAAATTTTTCTG
>JAYKJH010000084.1:0-14581 GCA_035285345.1 Nostocaceae cyanobacterium
CAGGACTTACGCAACTGGCACATTTTTTCTTGTAGGGTGTGTGACGCTACGAAAAAATTTGAACGTAAGAATAAGACTTTTGGCGTCACGCACCTATGACCAATTGTGACACTATCGTAAGTCCTGTTATATTTTTACCTTTACGTAACTACTGAAGTGAGCAAAAACTGAGCCAATTTTGACCTAAAGAGTGAGCTAAAGGACTGTATATATTTTAGCTAATATTTAATATGTAAGCTAAAAATTTATGTTTTTATGTATCTTGATTATCTAATTAATTTTGATGATTTTGATTGATTTATTTACAGCTTATAGGTGTTGTACAACATTTATTAAAATTCTTTGTATTTAAAAGGCATAAAATTTAAATTTCGCTTAGGCTCTTAAAAATATTAGTATACACAAAATTTATCAATTATTAAAATGTTTTTTTATAAAAAATAAAGTTACATTCACTTAAGTTATTTAATTGAAATTAATATAAAAATAATTGTTACTAGAGATATTAAGATATATAATAATTGAAGGCAATCAACTCAAATAAAAAAATATTTTACATGAAAAAAACTGCACAAAAATCAATAAATGGATATAATCAAATCTGCTATTTAAAGTAAATAATTGCTCGTCGGAACAGACAAAACTACTGATTGTCAACAACCTATGATGTTTATGCGTAAAACTGCTTTAGCCTTAGCTATATTACCTCTCATCTTTACCGTCAGCGCTTGTAGTGGTGGGTCAGGACAAACCACAGCTACAGGTGAATCTTCCAGACAACAAACTACACGCAGTCGTTTAGAGATAATTAAAAGTCGGGGTCAGCTAATTTGTGGTGTCAGTGGGGAATTACCGGGGTTTAGTTTTGTAGGGGCTGATGGTAAATATACCGGACTGGACGTGGATGTGTGTCGAGCGATCGCGTCTGCTCTATTTGATGACCCCGAAGCGGTAGAATATCGTAACCTGAACGCTAAAGAACGATTTACAGCCGTCCAAACTGGGGAAGTAGACCTAATCAGTCGTAACACCACTTGGACGCTCAGCCGTGATACCTCTGTCGGGATGGAATTTGCGCCGGTAGTGTTTTACGATGGTCAAGGGATAATGGTGCGTAAAAGCAGCAATATCAAAACTCTCAAAGACCTGCAAGGAAAAGCTATCTGTACTGGAACTGGAACGACTAATGAACAGAATTTAGCTGACCAAATGCGGAAACTAGGTATCAGCTATAAACCTGTGGTTTTTGAAGATATTAATACAGTTTACGCCACCTATGCAGAAGGACGCTGCGATGCTATTACCTCAGATAATTCCCAACTAATTTCCCGACGCACAACTTTACCCAAACCAGAAGAACATGTCATCCTCGATGAAGTCCTTTCCAGAGAACCTCTAGCACCAGCAGTTGCTGATGGAGACTCTAGATGGGCTGATGTTGTCAAATGGGTAGTTTATGCCTTAATTAAAGCCGAAGAATTGGGGATTAATTCCCAAAATGTAGCGCAGCAAGCTAATAGCAAAGACCCAGAAATTCAAAGATTTTTGGGAGGTGAGGGCGACCTGGGTAAAGGAATGGGTTTACCCAATGATTTTGCAGCTAAAATTATCAAGCACGTCGGTAATTATGGCGAAATTTATGAGCGTAACTTAGGGACGAAAACTAAGTTGAATCTTCCACGGGCTAAAAATGAACTGTGGACAAAAGGTGGACTTCTCTATTCTCCTCCGTTTAGGTAAATTATTTCGCGCAAAGACGCAAAGAACGCTAAGCAAAACTTTCCGTCTTTGCGTCTTTGCGTGAGACTTAAAAACAGAAAACTTATGCTCAAGAAACAACCTTCCCATTATCCCAAACCTCCATTGTGGCGTGATGAACGTTTTTGGCGGATAGTATTACAAGCAATTGCGGTATTCTTAGCAATAGCTATAGTAGTGATATTGTGGACTAATATCATCCGCAATTTACAACAATTAGGCATCCAGTTGGGATTTGATTTTCTCAACCAACAAGCGTCATTTGATATTGGTGAAACTCCGATTGCTTATAAACCCTCTGACACCTATAGTCGGGCTTTATTAGTAGGGTTAATTAACTCCTTGCGGGTGGCAGTGACGGGAATTATCCTCACAACTATTGTGGGGATAATGATGGGGATAGCAAGGTTGTCTGATAATTGGTTAGTCCGGAATATTTCTCTAGTTTATGTAGAAATATTTCGCAACACGCCTCTACTTTTACAACTGTTATTTTGGTATTTTGCGGTTTTCATTAGTTTCCCCAAGGTAGAAAACAAAATTTCGCTTTTCGGGTTTATTTCCTTCAGTCAAAGTGGCGTAGAAATATTGGGAATTACTTTTGCACCTGAGTTTTCAGCGTTGCTATTAGGATTGACTTTCTACACGGGTGCTTTCATCGCTGAAATTGTCCGGGGTGGAATTCAATCTGTAGCAAAAGGACAATGGGAAGCAGCACGCGCTCTGGGATTAAAGCCTGGTTTAATTATGCGGCTGGTGATTTTACCTCAAGCATTGCGCGTGATAATTCCCCCACTAACAAGTCAGTATTTGAATTTAACTAAAAATTCCAGTTTAGCAATCGCCATTGGTTATCCCGATATTTATTTTGTCGCCTCAACTACTTTTAATCAAACAGGAAGAGCGGTAGAAGTAATGTTGTTAATTGTGCTGACATATTTGTCTATTAGTTTGACCATTTCTTTAGGGATGAATTTGTTTAATCAGACAGTGCAAATTAAGGAGAGGTAGTACATAGAAGGCAGAAGGCAGATGCTAAAAGACTATTATAACTTTCTCCCATTCAGGATTCATGAAAAAGGCGGGGAAACCCCAACCCTACAGAACTCAGGACTATTAACTAATGAATTGGCTGCGAAAAAATCTCTTTAATACCTGGTACAACAGCATATTAACTGTTGTCAGTTTGGGAATAATTTTCTTCATAGCACAGGGACTACTAACTTGGGTCTTTACTCAAGCACAATGGGCTGTAATTAAAGTTAATTGGCGGTTATTTTTTGTGGGGAGATTTCCCCAGACCCAATATTGGCGAATCTGGGTTGTATTAGCGATCGCTACAACATTAATCAGCGTAACTTGGGGAGTGTTTACAGTCAAGCAAAGATGGACTCTAAATAGTGTAGCTATTACTGCTTTGATAACCAGTATTTTCTTGGCTATTCTTCCCCTAGACTTGAATTCCCGTCTGTGGTTACTCTTAAACGCAGTTTTGTTGGTTATAGGTATATGGTTAGGGGGGAAATTTGGGAAATTTATCGGTTCCTGGTTAGCGCTAGCTTGGATGATTTCCTTCCCCATCATCCTCTGGCTAATTGGGGGTGGATTTGGCTTGCGTTCCGTCCAAAGCAACCTGTGGAACGGTTTGCTACTTACCCTGCTGATGGCAGCAGTGAGTATCGCCCTTTCCTTCCCCATCGGTGTATTATTGGCTTTAGGACGTACAAGCAGCCTGCCTATAGTGCGGATGTTTAGTATTTTATACATTGAAATTATCCGAGGAATGCCCCTAATTGGGATATTATTCCTGGCACAGGTAATGCTTCCCTTGATACTACCTCCCGATGTCCGTTTAGACCGCGTATTCCGGGGAATTGCGGGGTTAATATTATTTAGTGCCGCCTACATGGCAGAGAACGTGCGCGGCGGATTACAGGCTATTCCACGGGGACAAGTCGAAGCGGCAAAAGCCTTGGGACTGAACACACCTTTAACAGTAATGTTAATTATACTACCGCAAGCTTTACGTGCTGTGATTCCCGCCATTGTTGGACAATTTATCGGCTTATTTAAAGACACCTCATTGCTATCTTTGGTAGGCTTAATTGAACTCACAGGAATTGCCCGTTCTATCCTTGCACAACCACAATTTCTCGGTCGCTATGCAGAAGTTTATCTATTTATTGGAGCGCTTTACTGGCTATTTTGTTATTCCATGTCTCACGCTTCTAGGAGATTGGAAAAACAGTTAGGGAGTTAAGAATGAATAAACCACAGAGACACAGAGAACACAGAGGAGTAAGTCAACCACAGATAACCACAGATAAACACAGATAAATATTAAATATCCATCTGTGTTCATCGGTGTGCATCTGTGGTTCCATATTCTTTAATTTGAGGTTTAATATATATGCCAGAAAAACAACCAGTAATCATAGCAGAAGACGTTCACAAATGGTACGGTAAATTTCACGTTCTCCAAGGCGTGAGTTTAACCGTTTATCGTGGGGAAGTAGTAGTTCTAATGGGTCCATCCGGTTCGGGTAAATCTACTTTTATCCGTACCTTCAACGCCCTAGAAGAATACCAAAAAGGTACAATTGAAATTGATGGTATTACCCTCAGTCATGATTTAAAAAATATTGAAGCAATTCGCCGGGAAGTGGGGATGGTATTTCAGCAATTTAATTTATTTCCCCATTTAACAGTCTTGCAAAATATTACTTTAGCACCGATTTGGGTACGGAAATTGGCAAAGAAAAGAGCCGAAGAAGCAGCAATGCAATTATTAGAAAGGGTAGGAATTCTGGAACAAGCGCACAAATACCCAGGACAGTTATCTGGTGGACAGCAACAACGGGTAGCGATCGCACGAGCGTTAGCTATGGAACCAAAAATTATGCTGTTTGACGAACCCACATCAGCTCTCGATCCGGAGATGGTACGAGAAGTATTGGACGTGATGCGAAATCTTGCTCGTGAGGGGATGACAATGGTCGTAGTCACCCACGAAGTCGGTTTCGCTCGTGAAGTCGCTTCCAGGGTAATTTTAATGGACAGCGGGTTGCTGGTGGAAGATGCGACCCCGGATAAGTTTTTTGTTAATCCTCAACAGGAGAGGACGCGCAAGTTTTTGTCACAAATTCTTTAACGTCCGCTTTGGGTTGTGGATGCTTCGTTAGGGTGGACTTATAGCAATCCTATCTGCAACAGTGAGAATGTAAATCTTCTCATATATTGCACTCCTGGAGGTTCTACCTCCCAGGACTCGTTCCCAGGTTGAACCTGGGAACGAGAATCTTCAAATACCCGACTTCTTTAAGAAGTCGGGTATCTGTAGAAGTCTCTTGCTCTGTATCATTTGTTGTTATTAATAAAAATAAATATCAATCTATTTCCTGAAACGCTGTTTATCAAGTATCAATAAATTGGTTACTAGTGTGATTTTAATACAAAGACTCCTAGTCATACAAGCAGGAAAATATATATTTTTACTTCGAGATTACGCCATTTAAAGTATTAATAGATACTTGATAAATTCCCGCTTCGGAAGATGCCAGGGACTGTGTGATTTTTTGTACTAAAGTCTTTGATTAAGTTGCCAAAATAGCAACTAACAACTTCTATAATTGTTAAATTTTTCATAAAATTAAGTTCAAACGTAAACATGTTGGATTAACTTTATATTGTCATCAATGATTAAACCTTAGCGAGTATTTATTACTGCTTTGATTGCAAATTGTTGAGAAACATCTAGTTTTTAACCAACAGTGTTGACAAATAGCTAGTTGGAGGACAGTTTCAGACTTCAGACCTGTTTACAACTATTTTACATAGTGCTAATAGCAGATAGTTAGCGATTTAACTTAACCGTTTATGGTTAAATTATTAACTTTGTGGACTGATTTCTGACACAGCATCAAGACTGAAAAATCAACAACTTTAAGAGGTGGTTTTTCAAGTACTATGAGGTATAATTTTGTCGTGTTGATATGGTCAAATGCAAAAAGAAGCTATGTAGGGATATGCTTGCCTGTGCTTACCATAAGAGTAAATGAGCTTTTTCAAATATCATCTCCAAGGCTTAGATGTTTTTGCGGGTAAGTAAAAAAATATTCATGGACTCCAAGATTAGCGAGTGCGATATTTTATCTGGAGGTTAGCCAATGATGGGCTGATAGAATAGGAGATAATTGTTGTCTTTGACACTAGTAATTATCAGGAAGCAAGATGATTATGAGTTTTCGATTGATTTGTGATACATGGCAATTGGATTATCACTTAGGTAATTCTCAGAAATACATCAAGCTTTGATGAATTTTTCCGGAAAATATAGCTAGATTTCCAGAATTTCTGATAATTGTTAGATAGGATACTAATTGATTATCAAGGAAGCAGAAGATGATGACTTCTCTATCTATGTGTAGAGTTCGTGGTTACTGGATTTCCACTTAAGTAATCACAGGAAATTTATCAAGGATTTATAAATTTTCCGTGAAGATGTATTGAAATGTGCTTTGAGTACCAAAAATCAAGTGATACTTTATGAAGACAGCAATGATTCTTTTCTAAGAGAATAATTTACATCTAGGAGAAAAGATGTTGTATGCGTAATTTATACTTACATCTCAATCAAACCAGGGAACCACCTGAAACGGGGAAAATACAGAGTGAGAACATTTTTGGTTGATGAAAAAGAAGCTGGGTTTGTTCCTAGACTCGCAAAACCCTAGAAACAAACCCAGCTTGAGATGAGTTGCACATCGTGTAACTGAAAAACGGACTTTTGCGGGCTAACTAATCGGGCAGATGTGAAACCTTGGACGGATTTACACAACTACTGCTGGCGAAGAGATTAGCTGCAAATGACAACTGACGGCAACTAGTTAAGATTATGACACTTTATTTCAATTTCCAGCAAGATACAAGTCCGAAAAAGTGGAAAAATTTGGCAAGGTCGGACAAGTCGGAACCGTCTGATAATTTCTCCACTTCAAATCAAATCTTTCCTTTATCTGTAGCGGATTCTGCTAGATTACCAAAATCCAGGTTAAGAGAATGAACTCATCGGCTCGAAATTCTGCGGTGGCTAGATAAATCATCTGGAAAATCGCCACAGGATATTGATTTTGAGTCAAGAGATAGTGTGTAGCTTCTAGGCAGCTACCAAAGGATTTTTGTTGCTATCAATCAGCAATTCCACTCTGGAAAAAAACTAAATCATGAGTAGAATCTCAGAAATTCAGGGTAACGAGCTATCCAACAATAGCCGTAATGTTTTGGATATTAACTTACAGGTTATTGGGGAATTTTTTCACAAACTACAAATAGAGGAAGGTGTAGCGCAAAAATTACTAGAAACAGCGGAAATTCGTAGCTTTGAACTGGGAGATGAATTGATTAATTACAATTCATCAGGTGGGGAGAATCGACAGCATGATGATGGATTAAATCAATATTTATATATAATTGCTCAAGGGCGAGTGCGACTGCTATCGCGAGACAACCTGGCACAACGAGAAGTTTCTGTTACAGTCCTAGAAGCACAAGAAGTTTTTGGCACAGAAAGCTTATTTAGCAGTGAAGCAATTACTTATCGTGCCATTGCTGCTGGTGATTGCCAAATTGTGCAAATTCCCCTAGCTACCCTCAAACCCTTTTGGGAACAGTGTTCCTGTTTGTGGGATTATCTCAGACAGTTGGTGAAGGAACGACAAACCGTAATTTTCTTTAAAACCTGTACGGAATTACGTTCCCTGACCAGCCATCAGATAAAGCAACTATTGCCCTATATATCAAATAAAACCACAATTAGTTCGGGGTCTGACCTCACAAGTGCAACTCCCCCAACAACGGGTCGGTTTTGGCTGTATAAGGGTAAGATTCACAGTCCCTCGGCTGAAGGGGCACCTCCCCAAGTCGGAGGTAGTTGGGGATATCCGCAACTCAGATTACCAGATTGGATTGCTGCAACAGATTTAGAAGTATACCAGCTATCGCAGACAGACTATGGTGCAGCAGAAGCAATTGCACCGCAGATATTCCCATCTGCGTCTGGGGAAACTGCAAAACCCAACTTACCAGCAAAACCCAAATCAGCACCTCGACCCTCCCAGATTCGCGTTGTAACCGCCAAATCGACTGATATCAAGTCTGCGGTACAGCAAAATGAGGACGAGGTGGCTTTTCCTCAACCTAGTCGCCATAAAAAGCGCCGACGTTGGCGTTTAGGAAGCTATCCTTTTATTGAACAACAGAGTTCATCAGATTGCGGTGCGACCTGTTTAGCAATGATTAGCCAATATTGGGGAAGACGCTATAGCCTCAACACCCTGCGTAACTTAGCGGGAGTGGAACGGGAAGGTGCTACCCTGAAAAAATTGGCAAAAGCCGCCGAATCCTTGGGGTATCACGCTCGACCTGTGCGGGCTTCTTTAAGTCGTGTCCAGGAGCAAACTAACCCTTGGATTGCTCACTGGGAAGGCAACCACTACATTGTAGTCTGGAAAGTCAAGGGCGATCGCGTTTGGGTGAGTGACCCAGCTATGGGTAAACGCACCCTGAAGCGTCAAGAGTTTCAGGATAAGTGGACGGGGTATGCTCTGCTTTTAGAAGCCACAGCACACATGCAAGCTGCAACAGAAGACAAAATGTCTCTGGGACAGTTTTGGCGACCATTTATACCCTATCATGCCATCCTCCTACAAATCATCGTCGCCTCTTTATTGCTGCAAGTTTGCGGTCTGATTACACCCCTGTTCACCCAAGTAATTCTGGATAAGGTGGTAGTGCAAAAAAGCTTTACCACTCTGAATGTTTTCGCCATTGGCTTGTTGATTTTTAACCTTTGGACTATTGGCTTATCAGCAGTCCGCCAATATCTGCTGGACTACTTCGCCAACCGCATGGACTTGACTTTTATCAGCAGCTTTATTAGCCATACTCTAAGGTTACCATTGAAGTTTTTTCAATCGCGCCAGGTGGGAGATATTATTACCCGTGTGCAAGAGAACCAAAAAGTCCAACTGTTTCTCACCCGTCAAGCTGTGGGAGCGTGGTTAGATGCGGTGATGGCGGTTTTGAACGTCGGGCTGATGCTGTATTACAATTGGCAGTTGACTTTTCTGGTGCTGTCTTTGATTCCACCAATTGTGATTTTAACTGTAGTTGCTAGCCCCTTTCTGCGGCGAGTGTCACGGGAAGTATTTAAGGAAGCAGCCGAGCAGAATTCTTCTCTGGTGGAAATGTTAACAGGTATTTCGACCCTGAAAACTGCTGCTGCTGAGCGTGATTTGCGCTGGTTATGGGAAGAACGCTTTACTAAGATGCTGAATGCTCGTTTCGGGGGTCAGAAGCTGTCTAATGGTTTGCAAGTTATCAGCGGCACGATTAACAGTTTGGGTAGTACAGCTTTGCTCTGGTATGGAGCAAATTTGGTGATTGGAGACCAGCTTACCATCGGTCAGTTTGTGGCGTTTAATATGCTCATCGGTCGTGTGATTAGTCCGATTCTGGCTTTGGTGGGTCTGTGGGATGAGTTTCAAGAAATCTTGGTGTCTGTGGAACGCCTAAATGATGTCTTTTCTGCTCAACCGGAAGAAAGTCCCCAGAAACCTTTGCTAGTCCTACCACCGATTAAGGGGGAGGTGGAATTTGAAAATGTGACTTTTCGTTACAACCAGGATGATGAAAAAAATATCATCCAAAATGTTTCCTTCCGCGTCCAACCAGGACAAACCATTGCTATTGTCGGTCGTAGTGGTTCCGGTAAGACAACTTTAGTCAGTTTACTGCAAGCAATGCATCCGCTCACCAGTGGACGCATCTGGATAGATGGACATGATATTGCTCATGTTTCTCCCCAGTCCTTGCGATCGCAGTTGGGGGTTGTGCCGCAAGAGTGTTTTCTGTTTTCGGGAAATATCTTAGAAAATATTACCCTGTTTGCTGATAATTACTCTTTGGAACAAGTAATTGCGGCTGCTAAATTAGCTGAAGCACATCCGTTTATTCAAGCGCTACCTTTGGGGTATCAAACTAAAGTCGGTGAACGCGGTTCTACACTTTCCGGTGGACAGAGACAAAGAATTGCGATCGCCCGCGCTTTGTTACGCAATCCCCGAATTTTAATTTTAGATGAAGCTACCAGTTCTCTGGATACCGAATCAGAACGGCGCTTTCAACAAAATTTAGAACGCATCAGCCGGGAACGCACCATTTTTATTATTGCTCACCGGCTTTCTACTGTGCGAAATGCTGATAATATTCTTGTCCTCGACCGAGGTATTTTGACTGAGCAAGGTACTCATCAAGAACTTATGGGACGTCGTGGTCTTTATTATCATCTTGCTCAACAACAATTAGACCTTTAAGTGATGATTTTGCCTTGTCGATTCGCACAATTGGTAATTACCGTCACTCCCAACCTCTCTCCTCAACATGAGAGAGGTAATCCAAACATTAAAGCGTCTCTTGACCAATAATAGACCTATGAGCATAAATACTTTTTTGTCTCACGCAAAGGCGAGCCAGTCGCTTGCGGGGGTTCCCCCCGTTGTGCGAACTGGCGTCGCAAAAAAGAACGCAAAAAAACTGACTTTTGCTCATAGGTCTAATCTATCAGTTCATGAATCATTGAGGATGAGATATACATCAATTCTAGATAGATTATGAACAGATATTATCAAGTTACGTTAAATACCCATAAATCTTGTAAAGACGTTACTCATCTAGATAAGAAGAATAAATATTATAATGAATAATAGTACTAAACCAGAATAATAGGCACTAGTGGAAAATAAAAATATCTCTAACTTGGTCTAATAATTAATTATGAAATTAATGCCAATTTGGCAGAAAATACCCAAATTTAAATTCACATTTACTGGCAGGTATGATAAGGTATTAATTATCAGAGTTAGAAACCGAAAACTGAGATAGTAATTCTTTCGTTTCCTAATTAGTGATTAGCATACTTGAAAAAAGTAAAAAAAGCTTTGGTTCAGAGAAGGCAACTTTTAAGTTTTTAATCTACATGTCAAGAATTATTTCGTCATTGCAGTTCATCTAAGAAACAACAGCCAGATATCAGAACAGTAGAAACCTCAAATCCACCAGGGACTCTGCAAATGCATCCCACCGAAGAACATGACTATCAAGAATCACCCCCAGAGATTAACTCGATTTATGGAGGTGTAGCGGCTTACGCGAGTGAAACCACATCAGAAGTAAGCCAACAGCCAATACCAACAACTCCCACTGTCCCCAACTGGTCTACATCTGTGCAAACTTTGCTAGACCAGCCACCTGCAGCGTTGAGCAATCGACTCCTATGGGGTGGTACTGCTTTTGTTGCAGTGTTCGGAGTTTGGGCTACCTGCGGACAAATTGAAGAAGTTGGTCATGCGCGGGGAAAATTGGTTCCTCAAGGGGAGGTGTATAAAATTAATCCGACCGATTTAGGCAAAATTGTCAATATTGCTGTTAAGGAAGGACAAAAAGTCAAAGCTGGACAAGTGATTGCAGAACTAGACACGGACTTAGCAGCAAATGAAGTACAGGGTTTACAGCAGCAATTATTAGCTGACAAAATTCGTTATAGCCAAACCCTAGGTTTGATAGCAAGAACTCGTCTAGAGGTGCAAAATCGCGCGGCGATGACCGAAGCTGAGGAACGGGCTGCTTATGGTGCGATCGCGACTGTAGAAGCGAAAGCAGAGGCTCTACAGCAGATGATCGCGCAACTGCAAACCCAACAGAAAGCAGATATGCAAAGACGCGATCGCCTCTCACCGTTGTTAGCAACATCTAAACAAATGCTAGCTCAACAACAACAGGATTTAGCTGCTTATCAAGAACGCTTAGAGCGACTCAAACCTCTAGCTGATGAAGGAGCAATCTCCCGCGAACTTGTATTTAACGCCGAACGGGAATTAAATGACCGCCATCTAGCCATAACCAGAACCGAATTAGAAGCCACCCCAATGACGAGGGAGAGGCTGTTTGAAGCCGAGCAAGCCATTGCTAACACTACTCGTACCATCACCCAACACCAAGGTGAATTACAACAAACCCGTGAAGAAATCAACCGATTGCAAGCAGAACTAGCGCAAAAGCAAGCTCAAGGTAAAGCTCTGCAATTAGAAGCGCAACAGAAAATCCAGCAATTGGAACTGGAAGTGACGCAACTCAAAGCCAAATTTGCGGAAACTCAAACTCTGCTCAACGGTGCCCAAGCTAAGCTCAAACAGCGGTACTTATATTCACCCACAAATGGAGTTGTCACTAGTCTGAACATCTCTCGCGCTGGGGAAGTTGTGCAACCAGGACAAAACATTGCAGAAATCGCTCCCCAAAATACCCCTTTAGTTTTACAAACGGTTTTACCTAACCAGGAAGCAGGTTTTATCAAAACAGGTATGCCTGTACAAGTCAAATTTGATGCTTATCCCTATCAAGATTACGGTGTTATCCCAGGGAAAGTAATCTCTGTCTCCCCCGATGCAAAAGTCGATGAAAAATTAGGTGCAGTTTATCGGCTGGAAGTAGCATTAGAGCGCGATTACATCATTGATAAACAGCAAAAAATGAAACTTAAAGCCGGTCAAACAGCCGGTGCAGACATCATCATCCGCCGTCGCACCATCATCGACATGCTAATCGAACCCATTAAACAACTACAAAAAGGTGGTATTAAGTTGTAAATTTTCTCTCCTATCCTGAATTACCCAAACTGACTGGAAAAACTCCTGATTCAGAGGTAATTTATAACAGCATTTTTGCCTAGTTTTTAGTGTACGCAGTTCATGACAGTTACTGAATAATTTCCCAAGAGGTTACACTATGTATCAATCTAATTCTGTGAATGTTAGCAAGAAAGATAAAATTATGAATTCCGAGCAATTTGAGCAGGTTGTAGAGGCAATCATGGCTGGTAAATATTCTTGGGCTTGTGTATTAATGCTCAATTTTACAGGCTATAATCCTCTGCACTTTATACCCTACCGAACTTACAACAGATTGCAAAAAGAGAACTGCGGTATTAGTCGCTCAAAACGCAATCAACCTAATAAAGAAAATACCGAAGAGAAACTTTTAGAAACAATATCCGAACCAAACTCTAAGAAGAATTATTTAGGTAATATTAAAGACTTAGCTTATTTAGAGTTCGCTGGCAAGCAAAAAGCTGATGTAGTCGGTGGTTGTGGCTGGCAGTGGCTAAGTGGCAAAATTAGAGAATATCAAGCTACAAAAATTCAGATTTAATTCTGGTTAAACGTCAAAGTAATTCGTATTTACAATCAGTTGGCGTCAGCCAGACTCATTTAATTACGAATTACTCGTATAATAATTTTAACAAGGGTGTTTAGCAATTTGAAATTAGTGACAAAGAGTAAATCAAGCCTAAATACCCTAGGATTTAAGTTTATCCTTGTTTGTCTAATCTGCTACCCCCAAAAATGAGGGTGATAATTTCGCGCAAAGGCGCAAAGGCACAAAGGCACAAAGAAGCATAAATCATCAAAAAATGAATTATCTTACATCAACAAAGTGCCAAGCTGGCAACATTGTTTCTCTTGATTTATATATTCTGTTTTTATAGGGCATCTACAAAAAACTTTATCAGGGAAACACCATGAATATTTATGATTTAGAACATCTGAAATGTTGTGTTGAGAGTCAAAAACCAGTAGGCGGTTTCTTCAGTATCTCTCCTGGAAGTATACTCTCTTTCCAGGTTAATGATGATGCCTTTTCCGTCAACCTTGGTGGGGTCAACTTAATGCAAGCTAAGTTGACCAATATTCCTGCTGAAGGAATTAGCTTGCCAATAACAACTGTTCCTAATGTGGTTACAACTACGTTCACTAAAACCAATCCCATAGGAGAAGTTATCAGCAAGCGATATTCCGCTTTTGGTGGCTGGAAAGAAGGGAATACCTCTATTTCTTTTTCTTCCACCTCGTCTTTCAGTGCAGTTTAAGCTATTGCACATAAAAGTTACCTGCATATTTGGGATAGATGTCATTAGTTGTGCATGGAAATGCTCAGCGAACCAATGACTATTATTCCAAATATGCAAATAACACCTATATCTTTGGATATGGGAAAACTTCCATGTGTTTTAGCATCATAATTTCCCAAAAACTACAAGGAGAAAACATTAATGATTCTTACTGATTTAGAATATTGCCAACCATTAACAGAACAGACAATTACTACAGTTGATGGTGGTGAATTAAGAAAAAATTTGAAATACCAGTTAGATAATGTCAGCGGTGGAAGTGATAATGGTGCAGGAGTATTGCTTGGTGTTTTTGCTGAAGCGATTGGTAAATATACCTCAACCAGAACTAACACTATCGCCCAAGCCATCCAATTACCAAATGGCGGAACTCTCGCTTTTGGGATAGCTATTGGAATAGCGTTTGCATACACTCCACCTTCTCCTTAATATCCATAACATAAGCTGAATTGTTTGATAGCCACTAATATATCAACCTGCTTAATTCTTATTATTGAAGAATTAGGCAGGTTTTCTTGTCTGATTAAAGTTAAATTTACTCTCTATATATTGTTATAAAAAATCAAAAAATTCAAGAAAAAGTGTCAAGTTGGCAACACAGCATAAAATGAGTTTGATATCTTATAAACATCAACTGAAACAAAGTTGTGAAACACAAAACCACTTGCTTTAAGGAGCATCAACCATGATTATCGCTGACATGAATCACTTAGAAGTAGTTGCAGAATCTACAAGCGTTGCTGGTGCAACTGGTTCTCTATCAAGCCTGAGTGTTAATTTCAACACGTCAAACAGCTT
>JAYKJH010000085.1:0-7223 GCA_035285345.1 Nostocaceae cyanobacterium
CAGGACTTACGCAACTGGCACATTTTTTCTTGTAGGGTGTGTGACGCTACGAAAAAATTTGAACGTAAGAATAAGACTTTTGGCGTCACGCACCTATGACCAATTGTGACACTATCGTAAGTCCTGTAAGTCGTTATTGACTCTGGGCAGTCTTAACAAAAATTTAGAAATCTCACAGATACCATAACAGCCGGGAATGATTTATGAAATCTGGCGTTGTGAGGGTTGAGTGTCAAGGGTTTGGCGAAAATTTCTCACAACTTCAGGCTGACTGCCAGAGGATTAGTTTAATTACATTAAGCAAATGACCCTAAACAGAGATTCTATCCCAAAATAGGATCACGAGTTTTAGCTAAAATTTCTGGTGCAACGAAAGCATTTTTCTTACTTGTGGTTTGAGGAGCGGTCAACGACATTCTGACTTTTTAGAGATTCGGAGGCTGAAAATATGGACGCTCAGCAGTTATTATGTCGATATGCAGCCGGAGAGCGGGATTTTAATGGTGCTAATCTGCATCAAGCTAATTTGAGCGGAGCAGATTTGCGGGGAGTAAATTTGGGTGGTGCAGACTTAAGTGGCTGTGACCTGACGCAGGCTAATTTAAGCGCTTGCGACCTGAGTCGAGCCAATATGACTAATGCTGACCTTTCTGGAGCTACCCTGAGCGCATCTAACCTGAGTGAGGTTAACTTAATTGGGGCTGACTTAATCAGGGTGAATCTGGAACGAACCAACCTGAGTCGTGCAGATTTGCGAACGGCTAATTTAGTTCTGACCAACCTCAGCGAAGCTAATCTTAGTGAAGCTGAACTCGGTGGTGCTGATTTCAGCGGTGCTAACCTGAATCGAGCAAATTTGATGGGAGCTAACTTGGATGATGCTGAATTTACTGGTGCTGATTTAACTGCAGCGCTGATGACAGATGGCAATTTAAATGATGATGCCATGCATTGTGGTATTTCCCACCACTGGGTAACTTGGGCTGGTTCTTAGTCTGGGGATAGATTTTGTAGAGACGTAAACACTCACGTCTCTACATCCCAGAAATTTGCACCAATACGCTCCTTTTCCTCGGTCCGTCTAACTCAAAAAACAACACCGATTGATAGGTTCCCAAAGCTAACTTCCCATCTACAATCGGAATCACCTCACTTGTGGTGAGCATCATTGCCATCAGGTGCGAGTGAGCATTCATTGGTTCATCTGGTGGTACAATCCGCAAGTGCAAATCGTTATGTAAATACTTAGCGGTTTCTGGTGCTAATTTTTGTAAAAAAACCTTGACATCTGCTAATAATCTTTCTTCATTTTCATTGATAGCCAAGGCTGTAGTTGTGTGCCGGGAAAACACCACAACTTGACCGTTGTGAATCGAAGTTGAAGCAATAATTTCCTCAATTTGCGGGGTGATATTATGAATATTGATTCCCTCGCTGGTTTCGACTTCAATAAATTTATTAATAATGGTCATTTGTTAATGATTAACACTTCCATAGCAAGTTGAAGTTTTCCGTTTTCAGAAGTCGGATTTCTTGAAGAAATCCGACTTCTCATTGCTGACGAATGATTTAGATATAGCGCTTCCCACGCTCGTGAGGTATAGCAAGAAAGAATTAACCGCCGATAGAAGAGGATGGACGCTTTCTTAAGCCGATAAATTTGTACCTCAGTAGACTAGGAAACGCTATATCTTGCACCATTTTCCATAATTGTAGTAGGGTAGGCTGCACTACCCACCCTACAAAATTCTCCATCAACACAGTAGTGCAAGATATAAATTTCAAGCTAGTACAAAGTCCACTTCATTTGCACCTTTAGTTTCACTTTGACCGGAGGTAAGTTTTTGTCCATTCACTTCCACAGCAAAAGGGGTGTCACCCATATTGATGTTATAGTCAGTTTTTTGTCCGGTATAACCCACACTAGCAATCATCTTTCGACCTTGAGGTGTGTAGGTAAAAGCTAGCATTTGATTTTTGGATTTTTCGTTGTCGTAAGCCCAAATTACCATGTATTGTTGGTCTTGGTAATCAAAAACTTTCGGTGGACGGGTGGGGGTGGGGGTGTAACGACCGGGAGAACCAAAGCTAGCATCCAAGAAACTTTGTACGGAAGAAGGTTCTACAGTAGCATAAGCAACTTCTTCAGCAGAGGTGGCTACAGCATCTCCTTCACTTTCATCTTTTACCTCTTCTTTACCACGATTGCGGAAATAATCTACCGCCATCTTGGTTCCAATTGCGCCAACAGCAGCGATACCTGAGCCGACAAGAATGTTGCGAAGATTGTTATTCATCAGAAAAATGGGTAGAAACCCCGTCCTTTGAGGACGGCTTGACATAAAATGCTAGTTTTTGAATGGATATAATCCCAGGAACTAGCAAACCAGTTGCGCGTCCCTTCGCCCAACTCAACTAAGATGTCTTGGCTTTACCCAACGCCCCTACCAATCGGGCTTGCAGATAGTCCCAACTCGTGGGAAGTATCTAGAAGTGCGTACCAAGTTGAGTCTCTTTCGGGGCTATTCACCACTTACGTTGCCCGAATTGGTTCGGTCAATCCCCGTCCCTTTTAGGACGGGGTTAGTGAATCTTTCTGTTGATTATGAACAAGCATTTAGGTTAATCCTATCATTAATGGTACTTTTTTCGGCATTTTAAGTAAGAGTAACATGACTATTAAAAAAAGTTTATTTTAAACCTTGATTAACCACAACTTAATATAAAATTAGACGATTTTTTTCAGAAAAACTTTGCTATTCTGTGTTCTGAGTTACTTACAAACTGGGGTATTGGTCATAATTGTTAGCAAAAAAACGTAGCTTCAGGTAATATTTTGTACTTTTATTTTACCGGTGTCAAAATACTTTGCAAACCTGCTACTAACCGCTCAATTCCCTCAGCTACAGTATCTTTTTCCAGGGCACCGTAAGCAACCCGTAAATAACAGTCTTTATTCATACCAAAGGTAGTACCGGGAATTACTGCAACTCGATGTTCGCGAATCAAGCGTTGAGCTAATTCAAAAGCATTCATGGTAGTGTGTACCTTGAGGAAAAAATAGAACGCACCATCAGCGGCTGCAATGGTACATAAGCCTTCTAAACCACTGAAAGCATCGAGTACCATCTGTCGGACTTGAGCGATCGCACTCACATGGGATTGACAATAGCTCATCCCCGTCTGTAAGGCACCCAAAGCCGCATACTGGGAAACAACTGGCGGACAAATCAAAATTGTATCTTGAACTTTTTTGACTGGGACAAGTAAATGTTTAGGAATTAGCATATATCCAATCCTCCAGCTAGCAAACCCGTAAGCTTTGGAGAGACTGAATAGGGAAATGGTGTAATCAGTACTTTGGGGAAATGCAGCCGGGGAGGTGTGCCGCACTCCGTTGTAGGTAAAATATTCATAGGCTTCATCACTGATGTGGTATATCCCATGCTGGCGACAAATTTGGTTAACTTCCCGCAACGCTGCTTCTGGATACACTACTCCTGTGGGATTATTGGGTGAAATTGTCACCACCGCACGGGTTTTTTCTGTAATTGCTTCAGCAATAGCTTGGGGACGGAGTTGGTAATTTTCATCCGTATCTACAAGTATTGGACGACACCCAGCAATACCAATTGCCATTTCATGATTGAAATAATAAGGCGTATTTAGAATTACCTCATCCCCAGGGGATGTAATCGCGAGAATGGCATTCATAAACGCCATATTGCTCCCGGCTGTCACCACGATGCTGTTTTGCTGGTTGATTTCAATACCGTTGAAGGCTTGTAACTTAGATGCGATCGCCGCTAATAATGGAGGAATACCCTCAACTGCTTTGTATAAATTACTTGCAGGGTCAGCCAGGAAGTTGGGCAGCATTGCCGTGGTTGAGGGTGGTGGAGGATAATAAACTACACCCTGTCCTAGAGAAATAGTTCCCGGAGTACTGCGAATTAGTTCGCCGATAACGGGGATAATCGGAGACTGTATTGCCTGCATCCGAGAGATTAGGTTTTCCATGCAACCAGAAAAAATCAACTGGGATTATTGTGCAACATAAGCTCAGGTAATAGGAACTATATTTCTATATTGCTTTCGTACCAGAGGATTTACCAAAATCGCCAAGATTTAATTCTTCCTTAAAATCAAGTCAAATTCTTCCCCACCGGCAGCCCAGAGATGTCAAACTAAAAGTTATTAGCCCTATAGTAACTAGGTAAAATAGATATTAGGCTATGACTTGTAGGCGGTATTTGTATTTTTATGATTGAAATCCTCGCCGCACTGTCCGCTTCCGCAGCCGCTGGAATGAGAATTGCGCTGCCACTACTAGTTATTGGATTATTGCATGGAAACGACCTGTGGGCGCGAGTACCAATTTTATCGAAGATTTCCCCACCAGTACTGCTAGGTATTCTTACCACTTGGTCGTTGATTGAACTATTTGCTTCAAAAAAATTATTGGGGCAGCGGGTGTTGCAAGCTGTAGAATTAATCTTAAGTCCCCTGGTGGGTGCAATCATGGGGTTAGCCGTAGCGGAAGCAACATCAACCCCCTTGTGGTTAATTGGTTTAACTGGCGGTACTTTGGCTTTTGTACTGCAATTGGTGCAAATTGGCTGGTTCTATCGCTTGCGCGGCTTACCCCTATGGGTGGTTTTCATCCAAGATGCATTGTGCGTGGTTTTGGTATTTTTTGCTCTGGATGCTCCCCAGCAAGGCGGATTAATTGCCTTGATTTTACTGTGGTTAGCAATTCGCAGCAGTAAAGAATGGCAGCGTTGGTATCAACAGGGAAGAAAGAAAGTTAAGTAGGGGTGGGGTTTCCCCACCCCAGGGAAACCCCACCCATGCAACACTCTTGCACGGACGGGGAAACCCCGCCCCTACACATTTACAAAATACCCACAAAATGTAACAAACCGTGACCAGTAACTAACTCAATTATCAAAGCAATAAAGCCCAACATTGCAATCCGTCCGTTCCAGATTTCCGCTGAGGTGGTAATCCCCCATTCCCAACGCTCTGGTGGGTAGATTTTCACCTTCTTTTTCATCTGGTTGACTTGGGAGAATTTGGGGCTGGGGTTTTGCATTGAGTCAACCACCAAGTCTGCCAAAGCCTTAATAAAGGTAGGATGAGTGTTGAGAGCGGGTACACGTCGGAAGTTGTGAATTCCAGCTTCCTCTGCAATTTCGCGATACTCAATGTCAATTTCTTGCAGGGTTTCGATGTGTTCCGAGACGAAGCTGATGGGAACAACGACCATATCTTTAACGTTCTTTTGCCCTAATTCTTCCAGAGCATCTTCGGTGTAGGGTTGCAGCCATTCTACCGGACCGACGCGGCTTTGGTAAGCCAAGGTGTAGGGGTTGGGTCGATTGAGGGTTTGCATAATTAGATAAGTGCATTCCTCAATCTCTTGCTGGTAGGGGTCTCCTGCTTCTTTGACGTAGCTCTTGGGTACCCCGTGAGCGCTGAAAAATATCTGTACTTCGTCAGGGTTGGGGAACTGGTCTAGTTCTTGAGCTATCAGTTCCGCCATTGCTTGCAGATAACCTGGTTGTTTATACCAGGAGGCGATTACAGTATATGGCAGGTCGTTAAGTTTTGCATCTTCCTGCCACAGTTTTTCTAATAAACGGAAACTGGAACCGCTGGTGCTGATGGAAAATTGGGGATACAGCGGTAAAATTACCAGATGCTCGATGCCATCGCGCTTGATTTTAGCGATCGCTTCCTCGGTGAAGGGGTGCCAGTAACGCATCCCAATATAAATATTGGCTGCGTTTCCCATGTCTGACAATTCCTGCTTGAGCGCTTCACCTTGAGCTTCGGTGATTTGTCTCAGGGGAGAACCACCACCAATTTGACGGTAGTTTTCTTGAGATGTTTTGGTGCGTCTTGACGAAATAAACCACGCTAAAGGTCGCTGTAACCACGGAAACGGTAAGCGGATAATTTCCGGATCGGAAAACAGATTAAACAGGAATGGACCGACATCCTCTAAGGTATCCGGTCCACCGAGATTGAGTAGTAAGACGCCAACACGACCCATAGCTTTTTTAAATCCCCAATCTTTTCAGCTTTTTTACCAATGTTAACAATATATCTTTATTAAATATATAAGTTAATGGTCAGGATGTCGTCAGTGGCAACAATTTTCAGAGAATGGAGTTATAGATACCAGTGGCTGTATGATGGAATCTCTCGGATAGCAGCCCTGAGTGTCGGTGGAGAGGCGCGTTTCCGCCAATTAGCTTTACAAGATTTAACGGTTAATTCAGATACCAGGGTTTTAGATTTATGTTGCGGTAGCGGTCAAGCAACACAATATCTAGTGCCTTATTCGCAAAATGTGACAGGGTTAGATGCTTCTCCCCTGTCATTGCAGCGAGCAAAGCAGAATGTGCCGCAAGCGGAGTATGTGGAAGCTTTTGCAGAAGATATGCCCTTTGCTGACAATCAATTTGATATTGTCCATACTAGTGCTGCATTACACGAGATGCAGCCAGAGCAGTTGCGAAAAATTATCAACGAGGTCTATCGCGTGTTGAAAAAGGGAGGTATTTTTACTCTGGTAGATTTTCATCCTCCCACGAATCCCCTGTTTGTACCGGGGATATGGGTGTTTTTCTGGTTGTTTGAGACGGAGACTGCTTGGGAGTTGTTGAAAACGGATTTACCAGGGTTGTTACGGGAGGTTGGGTTTGAGGTGCGTAAACAGCACTTGTATGCTGGTGGGAGTCTGCAGGTGATACAGGGGGTGAAGTGAACCGCCAAGATGCCAAGAACGCCAAGAGGGGGGATAATTCTTTTATTCGCCTTTTTCATCCCCATACCCTCTGAATTGGATAAGCATCAAAAGCCACATCTCGGCTGACTATAGCTAAAGAATGATTAATTGCCTGTGCTACTAGAATGCGGTCAAATGGGTCTCGATGTTGAGATGGGAAAGGAATATCTGAATAGATTTTCATATCTTCAACTGTAATCGGTAGAAGCTCAATATTAATGTATTCTAATTCCACAACCAAAGCTTCTATAGGTTGATTTATTTGCAGCTTGCCGATATTAACCTTGATGGCAATTTCCCAAAGGCTAGCTATACTAAAATACAAGTCTGTTTTAGTATCGATGATTTCTTTGGCTTGAACAACTAAATTTAGATCGCCGAGCAAATACCAAAGAAATGTATGAGTATCTAAAAGATATTTCATCTT
>JAYKJH010000086.1:0-24970 GCA_035285345.1 Nostocaceae cyanobacterium
TCCATGAAGAAGTTAAACAAAAACATACTATTGTTTTGACTCCTACGGCTTGGGATAAATTGAAGTTATTATCAAAAAATAAAAAGGTGAGTATTAGCGAATTTGTCGAACAAATGGTAAGAGACACGACAGGTTAAAACCTGTCGTGTCGTTTTTCATCCCCTCGATAAATCGTAGGGGTTCTCAAACTCCCGTATTACTTTGATAGGTTGTGATTGCTCAGCTAATTTTGTTTTCCAAATGCTTTGCTTTTGCTTGTACACCGGTCGTAGTCCATAGGAAGTGCTTTTTCTTAGACTTCTTGCAAAAGTAAATTCTTATGCGCTCAAGAGCGCAGGCTGAGTCCCAAAGGCACAGGGGAACGCTAAGGGCGTTTATCAGCGTTTTATGCGCTCTTAGCATATACTACCTGTACGGTGGTTAATTATATTTTTTCAGACTTTTGCAAGAGGTCTAGTATATTAGTTTAAAGTTTCTTCTTAAAAACGGCGATTTTTATAAAATCCTTGTAAAGATGGGCACAAATCCTCAAGGATGTATTAACATTAAATTATATATACAGAAGCACTAAATCTAAACCAAACTAACTTAAACGGAGACCGATATGGTCTATAACTTCTAGGGGTACAACAGCGTTGTACCCCTATCCCATTTTAGCTAAATTCCGTGACTTTTGCCAATTACCCAATGACGCCGGAAGTAGCGAGCTAAAGCTGACTCCTCCAGAGATAGATAAATCGGACGACCGTGGGGACAGGTACGAGGGCTACGAGTGGATTGCCATTCATCTAAGATTGTTTGCATTTCCTGCAAGCTTAGGTGTGTACCGTTGCGAATCGCACTACGACAAGCAACAGCTACTTGGGCTGATTTTAAGTCACCTCCCCAACTGAGTTCTAGAATAGCGGCGCTACAGTCAGAACGAGAATGCAACATTGCTGGTACTGTGCGGACTGCCCAAATTTGTTCGCCAAACGGTTCGATTTCTAATCCAATGCGTTGGAGTTGTTCTATTTGCGCGGGTGATAAATTATTGAGAATGATTGGGGGTTCGACAGGTACTAGCTGCCAGTTATCGCACAATTGCTCATATAAAACTCGCTCGTGAGCAATGTGCTGTTCCACTAACCATAAGCCACCAGGATGTTCGGCAACTATATAAGTATTGTTAACTTGAGCAACTGCTTTGAGGAAGTGGGGAGTGCTTTGTGCTGCTTTCTGAATGGGTTTGGGTGAAATGGAACGATTCACTTTGTAGCCGCCTTTTTCTTCTGCGGCTTTGATGAGTTGGCTGACTCGTGAATTGTGGAATTCGAGGGTCAGATGGGTAGAATTAAGGCGTAGTGCTTGTTCGATAGCGGCGGATATTTGTTCTTGCCAGTAAGTTAGTTCTTGAAGATAAATCTCTGTTTTGGCAGGATGGCGGTTCCAGTTGATTTGCTCTGGAGGAATTTGTAAATGCACAAAGCAAACTGGGTAGCGATCGCGTGGTAATGTCTTGTGAAATCCCGCCAAGATTGTTTGTTCTAGTTCCGGCAATTTTACCATTCGTCCGTTAACAGCTAGGCGTACCCAATCGGGACGATGACGATGGCATCTATCGGGCAATCCTAACACTAAATTTAGTGTTGACTTGGTTCGATTGGGTATTTCTAGTTTTAATTCTTGCAAGTCGCTCTTGTTTACTTGCGGCACTATTTGGCACAGTAATTGACTGGTGGTAGTTGCGGGACTCAGGGTAAACCATTCTCTGTCATTGTGCCAGACTTGCCAGGTAACATGGGGATGACAGAGGGCAATTTGATAAATAGTAGCTTGTGTGGCTTTCATTTGCTGGGCTATCGAAGGTAGTCCCTGACGGCGAAAAGACCAATTACCGAATAAATTAGAGACAGTGACTACTGTACCAGGGGCGATCGCAGCTGCTTCTAAAGCCAGTGTTTTTCCTCCATCGCCATAAACTACACGCCAACCCCCTGCAAGCGAATTGGCTTCCCGGCTGAGAATTTCTAAATCTGCCAGAGTCGTCAAACTATGTAACGCCTCACCGCGAAACCCCAAACTGGTTATTTGCCACAAATCTTCACAATGGCTGATTTTACTGGTAGTGTGAGCTACTGCTGCCTGTTGTAAATCTACCAAATTCATACCGCAACCATTGTCTGCTATCCTGACCCGCCACTGCTGAGGATAGAGGGAAATCACAATCCGCGTTGCACCTGCATCCAGCGAATTTTCCACCAATTCCCGTACCACCGCAGCTAGAGAGTCGATAACTTCTCCGGCTGCTATTAGATTTACGACTTCTGAAGGTAGGGCTTGAATCATCGATGCCATACACTTTAGTGTATGACATTATAAGATAGCTATATTGCTAGGATAATCAACCTAAGCGTTGTCTTGGGGTCAGAATTGAATTCCTAGCATCATATTTCTAAATTATCTTCTTCTTCTTGCTCAAATTCATAGCTATCACCCGTACCGATAATTTCTTGGAGTTCTTCTTCTGTTTCCTGTTCATCAGCGTATTCTACAGAGGTGCGCGGTACTAACCGACCAGTTCTTTGTAACCAATCGAGAATTGATTCATCTTGCTGTGGAGGAATCACAGGCGCTGTTTGACTCAAAGGTTCTTCGTGCAGAGGAGAGTGGTTTCGATTAATCATCTTTGTTTAACCTCTTAGATGCTGTTGCTGAAATCAAGGATGCAAAATCAAAAGCGGAAATTTACTATTTTCCCTGATGATGACTAGAACTGGCAAAATTTTGAATTTCAGGTAGATTTTGCTGGAAGTAGATAGGGTGGGCAATATATCCCACCCCACCAGCAACACTATTAAATTGTGCAATTTTAGCGATTAGTTTTTCGCTATCAACTATTTTAACTAACGTTTATTTGTGTTGACATACTTCAGGATAGTACTACCTCAAGTAATTGCTAAAGCAATAATTATTACCTAGCTATGAGGCTTGGTTCTTGCCAACTGACGTGGTGTATTTTTCCCCGATATTGCGAGTCAATCCAGCACAGCGGTAAAGATTCGCCGGAGGGAAACACCATTTCTAACTTCAAGAAATCCGAGGGTTCTTGCAGCTCTTCACCAGCATGACTAATTCCCATCACTTCTGTTTGACAGGGGTTGAAGAGCTTATCTAGGGTCAATATCTCGACTAGAGTTCCTGTGGGCTTGTGCATTAAGAACATAGTCTTCCTCCTAGTCAAATGCGACTAATTCAATGCTATACCTCAGATGAGACAGTGAAGCTAATATGAAATAGTTTGCAAAATTAAGAAATGTATACTGATAGTGATTAAATATACTGGTTAGCGCTAATTACTAATAGGGAGTAGTTATGAAGGGATATTTTGATTTTAACTAATAAAAATATACCACTCAATATATATACCACTTATTGCATTTGTTCTCTGCTGTAGATTCCAATTCCCAAGGCTTGCCCATTTTTATCCGGCGAATTTCCCTGATTTAACCAGTCATAATTTTGGGCTGCTGGCTTTTGGTGCAAGATGTCAGATGTCGATTTCTCTTCCTAAGTCATACTCATAATGAATTTCACTTACTCTAGTAAATGTACTCATGCTTGCAGGTGCGATACCTTCGGTGCTGCGCTTCGCGCAGATCGCCTGTGTTTGGGCTTCTTTATAAGAATATTTAATTGAAAATAATAAATTCATTAAAATATTCAAAGGTTAAAACCGTAATATTGTCAAAAAAACATGACATACTAAATCTTGCACTACATAGTAGCAGTACTTTCAGCCTGCAGTAGATTAAGACTGGTGGAGAGGTGTGAGTATTTTTATTCATGCGGCTGAAACCCTTGAAATCACGTTGTGATTTCGCTGGAAAATCAACACAAAAATTGCGAACTTAAGATAAACATGTGCTAGGGATTTTGGTACGGTTGACAATTTATTATTACTATGCGTATCAGTTTCCTGAAGTTACAACCGTGAGTTGGTTTAAGCGCATTATCGAGCGATCTAGGCAATAGTGGTGTAGGAAGATGATTGAGTTATCAGATTGAATACACTGACGCTGAAGAGAGAACATCTACAATTTCTAACAACTCGGCAGCAACGAACTGTATGAGATACCGTAGACCAACAACTCAAATATGAACCTCTTGTTCATATTTGTGGCAATAAAAAATGTTCGATAAAGACCTTATATGCATCTCCATCTATCTTCTTTAAATAGGTCTTTATACGCTGCACAATACTTTTTTATCACTGACAGCGGTAGTTTTTCTTGTAATAAGAATACCCCCTACTTAGCCCATACAAGCTTGGCTGCTCAAACATAAGATGCAATTGCAGATTTTGACTTATTTAATCCAAAATCAAAAATTTAAAATTTGCTCAACGACGCCGCAAATATCTATAAATTCCCCATGCCAATAACCCCAGCATCAGGTTTAGCAGCAATCGGCTGACTACAACCCAAAAAACATCTGGGTACAACAGCACCGATGGACGCATGGGACTAATAGCCTTCACTAAGAGAAACAGCCCAAAAATCGCATTTCCACCCAACAGCAGGACACACATAACTAATAACCGTTGCCAGAAACGTTGCTGGGTTTTTCTACTAGAAATGAGGATAATCGGACGCTTCCGTTGAACTTTCCGCCAGAACCCCTCCAGTCGCCAAAACATCCACAGGAAAAACGGAAACAACCCATAGCCCAGAAAATGCCACGGGATTGGATAACGCCAAGCACTAGAGAGGAAATTCACCAAAGCGTGACAGAAAACTGAATTCAGCCAAGCAAACACAATATCTCGCCGGTATCGAAATAACCGAAATTGTGTTGTGAGATAAATTGCTAATGCATAACCCCAGGGAGCCGCAAACATAACATGAACTGGAGTCCCAATTAAGCGGTCAATAATCGATGCCGTACCGTGGGTAAGGTAAATCCAGTTTTCCTCAGCAGTGAACCCCAGAGCAACGGCAATGGTGTAAAGAAATAGGGTGCTGGGACGGACTCGATAACACCTTTGCAAATATAAGATTGGCAAGAACACTCCCGCCAATTTACAGCCTTCTTCAATGGGGCCGACAGCCACAAGTTGTCGTAGAGCGACCCCTGCTAAAGTCCTGGTAATCCGCTGCCAGTTGACAACGGAATTGGCGAAAGTTTCCAACACCCAACTCAATCCCAGTGCCACAAAACCCGATATCACCCCCACAAAAAAGAACAACAGCAACCAGCGCCGACGGGGGGGATATTGTAAGCGGTAATAGTAGTAGACAAGCAGCACCAGCGGGGGTGCTACTGCCCACAGTAATTCAGAATTCACAAACAAACAAAGGTGACTGGAAGGGACTCTAGGGACAGGGGAGACAACCAAGACTAGGGGGACAAGCGGACTAGGGAATGAGGCTAGATTTCTCCCTTGTCCCACAGATCACAACCCACTCAAGACTCAGTATTTTTAACTCAGGACTTGAGCAACGATGGTGCGATGGCGAGGGGTGTTGCGGGTGATGGTGGGTGTTTGGAAACCAGCATTTACTAAGGCTTGGGAGATGTCCAAGGCAAAATATTCATCAAACCAGGGTTCGGTACTCTTGAGTAGAGTTAAGACATAGGGCGGCATTTTAGCGTAAACCTCTGATTTGGGGTTCATGTCCATAATCGTGAGATAGCCACCCGGACGCAACAGACGCCGTGCTTCTTGGAAAATCTCCTGGGATGCGGATTGGGGTAGTTCGTGACACACCAAGCACATTGAGACTAAATCAAAAGAGGCATCTGGTAAACCTGTAGATTCCGCAGCAGCATGAATCCAGTTAATGTTGGCGTTCCGTTCTTCAGAGCGGTACTTAGCAACGGCTAAGAAATAGGGGGATAAATCTAAACCTGTGAGTTTAGCTTGGGGATAAACTGCTTGTAGGGCAAAGGTACTCATTCCCACACTACAACCCATATCCAAAATATCGCGTGGTTGGGTGGGAATTGCAGCTTTGACGACATCGTGATAGCTTTGGCGCATTCTGGCATCCCCTTGCACCCCTGCATCTTTCCATAAACCTGCGTGGACAGCGTAAGCAGCAACTTCTACCTCTAGGGCTGCATCCCAACAGAGATCGCCTTTTTCGTAAGCGTGGAATGGCCGTAGATAATAGTCTGGATAGGTGATTTGGGGATTTTGTACTTGCACTAGTTCCGTGTCCCAATTGCGCGATCGCAACTCTTGTACTATCTTCCTCCAAGGCACTCCAATTTTTTCGGCGCGTTTAATCATCATCTGTCGAGCTTGGTGTTTAGCAAGGGCATACAAGGGCTTGATTGCCAGTACTCGATTCACTAACACCTCAGCCAAACCGGGAGTATCTTTTACAGCAGCAGTCATAAATGTATTTGCTCGCAACAGCTTTTTTAACTTATGACACAACTACTGGAGTAGAGTCTAGAAGGCACTAAGAGTACATTTAAATATATCCTGGCGTTAATTTATGTTAAGTAATTAGCAATACTTTAATCTAATTAAAAAGCATCATTCACTATCTAATTGCTAGTCATCCTAATCACATCAACGCTTGACTTCCTGACAACTTTTGCCCTATTCTCCTGACATTCACCTTAATTTAACTTCCGATGTGCATTTTTGCTTCTGTTTGTCTCATTATAACCAGCAAACAACTGCACTGATTTGACAATTCTTCAAAAAATTTAAGATAGTTGCGAGAAACAGTTATGGCAAGAAGAAGAGCCAATGGATTGTTTAGTGATTTTCAGAAGTTCATCTCCCAAGGGAACGTAGTTGATCTAGCAGTAGCGGTGATTATCGGCGGTGCTTTTGGCAAGATTGTTACTTCTTTTGTGGAAGATGTAGTCATGCCATTGATTAATCCCCTGGTGGGTGCAGCTGGGGATGATTGGCGAAAGCTGACGATTGGTCCAGGAATAAAAATCGGCAGCTTTCTTGGTGCAGTCGTTGACTTTTTAATCATTACATTTATCATCTTTTTGATGGTCAGAGCATTAGAAAAATTCAAGCGCAAAGAGGAAATGACCGCAGCAGCAGAACCTACACCACCAGATCCAGCTATTGAGTCCCAGGAAAGATTGACTGAGGCGATGGAAAGGCTAACACGGACTATAGAGCGCAAACCGATAAGTTAATGACAGCAACCTAAGAAACTACTAAATTGTGCTAGATTTCGTAATTATTTTCAAGGCGGGCAATATGCCTGCCTTTCAATTTTTATTTTTTGAATTACTACACCATTTCTGTTTAAATATCAGTTTAAAAACCTGTCTATAGATATATGTATCTACAATCATTTGTGAGCAACAATAATCCTATTTTTGCTCGGTTTATCAGGATTACAAAACTGGCAATTTTTCCCAAGTAAATTAGGATGATTATATGAACATTTATGTATAGATAATCGCCACTATTAAGGCTAGGTTCTTAATCTGGCTTCATTAAAGCTTTAAAAAACCTTGATGTAAATTTCATGAACACTGTAATGCTTGACTACAATTATTGAAAAAAAATCAGTATAATTGCGGGGGAAGGCGAAGTTTGTGGATTTGATTTTAAACATAGCAATCCTCAATCATTCCCTGAGAACCAGATACTCAAGTTCTAATAGCAATTCTGTATGAGGCTGCGCTTTATTTTCCCAGAACCCAAAACCCAGGTTAAACAAAGTCAGAAATTTGGCGCATCTTCATAAACAGGACTTACGCAAAAATTTCCCAAATCCTTAATTTATGGAACCGCTAAGACGCCAAGAACGCCAATAATTCGTAGAATGTGCGTAAGTCCTAATAAAGAAACGGTATTAGATAATTCAGGTATCTGAGACTCCGTTACTAACACCAACATCTCCAGTTAGTGTGCAAAAGCAATTGAGTTTTAATTGCTTTATTCCTAGGTCTCGCAATTAACCAATTACCAAAAATTATCAGGGATAAAATCAATATGAAACATAAACTTGTAGCGGCGGGATTTGCAATTTTTTCTGTCATCATGCCTATCAAGGCAATGGCAGCAAGCTTTAGTCAAATTGTTGGATTTGGCGACAGTCTGTTGGATACTGGCAATACTTCCAGTTTGACAAGGGATGCGATCGCACTGGGATTACCCTTACCCTTCCCTATACCCCCAAGTCCTCCCTACTTTAACGGACGTTTTTCTAACGGTCCTGTTTGGATAGAACAACTGGCATCTGGTCTAGGATTAACCTACAATCCTGCTACCAACTTCGCCATTGGTGGTGCGACGACAGGAACTAATAATACCCTACTAGATAACCTAATTCCGGGTCTGCCACTACCTGGAAACCCCTTGGGTCTACCAGGCTTGCAGACACAAGTTGATAGTTTTGTCACAGCTAATCCCCAAGCTGACGCTAACGCGCTGTATGTCATCTGGGCTGGTGCAAATGATTACCTCGGCGATGATGTCACTAACCCAGCAGTACCCGTCAGTAATTTAGCTAATGCTGTCACATCCCTTTCCAGAGTTGGTGCAAGAAATTTTCTAGTGGTGAATCTGCCAGATTTGGGACAATTACCTGGTACACGCGGTAATGAAACGGTGTCCACATTACTCGACCTATTAACCGTCGGACATAACGCCGGATTAGCAGATACTCTTAATACTTTGGGTAGACAACCAGGCATTAACATTACTGGTTTAGATGTGAATTCCCTGTTGAGGCGTGCAGTCACCAATCCAGGGGAATTTGGTTTCACCAATGTAACAGACGCTTGCCTAAACCTCACTGCCCAAACCCTGTGTTCTAATCCCAATGAGTTTCTATTTTGGGACAACCTCCACCCCACAACACAAGGTCATAGTTTGATCGCCCAAGCAGCACTCTCGTCCTTGAGAAGCAGTACCTCCGTTCCCGAACCTTCGACAGCAGTGGGGATGTTGGCGCTTGCGGGTTTAGGTGCAGCAGGAGTGCTAAAGCGCCAACGCAAAAAGCCAGGCTTCAGTCCAAAGAATTTGTAGAACACCTACAACAATAAATAAATGCACGCCATAATGCCCCTCAAGCAGCACTAATAACCAGATTAAATCCGGTAATAACTTATGTGAACTACCTACACCGTACCGTCAGGTCGGTGTAGGCTTCCCAATTCATTGGGCATTGCCGAGCGACTTGGTGAATTTTTTACAAGTGTTACAAGAAGTTTGACAGCTTGTCTTTTGACCCAGACCGTCAACAAATGATTTCTTGATGTTAAAATACGCAGTTTTTGGTTGATGTCCAAAGACTGCTCCTGACGGCATCTGATGCAGTGGGAAACATGAACAAGAAACTATTGCTAGCATCTACCGCTGTTGCTAGTATGGCTATTTTAGGCAGCTATGGTGGATCTGAGGCTCGTCAAGCCGGGACAACCGATACCCAAGAAATCACAATTAAATTTACCGCTATGGTAGGCGATAGAGCTTTTAGTTGCGCTTCCAGTTATACTGGCTTGGGAAACCCTGGGACTACCGCTAGCGCTAGCGACTTCCGCTTTTATATCTCTGAACTTGCCTTGATTGATGAGGGTGGCAAAGCTGTTCCCCTGAAGCTGAATCAAGATGGTAAGTGGCAGCATCAAAACATAGCTTTACTAGATTTTGAGAATAAATCTGGTGCTTGTACTAACGGTACAACTGAGATAAGCGATCGCATCGTCGGCAGCATTCCCAAGGGAAAATACAAAGGACTGCAATTTACCCTTGGCGTCCCCTTCAACCTCAACCATGAAGATGCTACTTTGGCTCCCTCACCCTTGAATCTTACTTCCCTGTGGTGGAACTGGCGAGGTGGCTATAAGTTTCTCCGGATTGACCTCACACCGCAAATCAGTCCCAGTACAAACCATAAATCTGGTGCAGGACACGGGGAGACTCAAGGGTTCCCCATCCACCTAGGAAGCACCGGATGCCCATCAGAGGCAGACAACCACAAACCGTCAAGCTGTAGTAATCCTAATACAGTCAAAGTCACCTTCGCTAACTTTGACCCCAATAAGAATGTCGTCGTTGCAGATTTGGCAGCACTCCTAGCAAATACTAACTTAACGATAAATCAACCTAATACCCCTGTCGGTTGCATGTCCGCACCCAATGACGAAGATTGTAAGGGTATTATGCAAAGCTTGGGTCTGCCATTTGATGGCAGACCTGCTCGACGACAAAGTTTCTTCAAAGTGAAGTGAGGGTTTTTCGATGGGCTGGGGTCGGTTCCCAACTTTTATTCTTAGCTGCGTTATATCCTGTTGTCTGGCTCTAGCTGGCAATCATCTGCTGTTAGTTGCACAACCGATTCCCTACACTTGGAATATTCCCTCCCGGATGCCGAAACCTATAGTCCCCACAGATAACCCCATGAGTAAGGAAAAGGTGGAGTTGGGAAGGCATCTTTTTTACGAAAAGCGTCTGTCAGTTACGGGAAATTTTTCCTGTGCCGAGTGTCATATCCAGGCGAAGGCATTTACAGACGGTAAAATCGTGGGAGTAGGCGCCACAGGGCAGAAGCACCCGCGTAACTCCATGAGTTTGACCAATGTTGCCTATAATTCAGTCCAGACTTGGGCAAACCCCTTGATGACCACTTTAGAAGCCCAGTTATTGGTTCCTTTGTTTGGCGAACACCCCGTCGAGATGGGGATGGCTGGTAGGGAAAAGCAAATTGTAGCAATGCTGCAAAATGACCTGAAATACCAACACCTGTTTGCCACCGCCTTTGGAGCGGGAAACAATTCTATCAATATCAATCATCTCGCTAAAGCGATCGCCGCTTTTGAACGCACCCTGATTTCCGTTAATTCTCCCTACGACCGCTACCGTTACAGTGGCGAATCCAATGCAATTTCCGCCGCTGCTAAACGCGGAGAAGTCTTATTCGAGAGCGAACGTCTAGAGTGTTTCCACTGTCACGGTGGAATTAATTTCTCAGATTCAGTAATGCACGAGCGTCTGGCGTTTAAGGAAATCGCCTTTCACAACACAGGACTGTACAACCTGGATGGTAAAGGAGCCTATCCACCCAATAATACTGGAGTACATGAAATTACCCACAAAGCTGCGGATATGGGACGGTTCAAAGCACCTACGCTGCGGAACATTGCTCTGACTGCTCCATACATGCACGATGGTAGTATCGCTACTCTAGAAGAAGTAATTGACCATTATGCTTCTGGTGGTAGAATTATTCACTCCGGACTCTTTGCTGGAGTAGGAAGTGCAAATCCTCTCAAGAGTCAGTTTGTTTCCGGTTTTCAGTTACAAGAAGGCGAGAAGCAGGATTTACTGGCTTTCCTGCACAGCCTCACTGATGAAAGCTTCATTCACAACCCAGCGTTTGCTGCACCTGAGTAATTTGAAAATTTTTTCTTCCTATCTGCACTCTCTCAGTTTTTCAGGTACTATCTCATGGATTTTTGTAATCATCGTTCCATACCACATGATTATTATTTTGTCAAACTGATTATCGTTCAACTCAAAATTTAGAATATTAATTTTTGTTTCGATGAGATTTTTTTTCTTATGTAGCTTGATTTTTGACTACTTTTAAGTATTTAATATCAACTTTTTACACGTATTTATTTAATTAGTTATACGCCGCCGAGATTATGAAAATTATATCAATCGCTGGAAGCCCTGTCAATTCGTAAGTAATTGATATGATTCTCAATAGCTCAAAAATCTTTACAATTTTTATAAAGATTTGTAATTAAATAATTTAAACCTAAATTATTTAATCAATTAATTTTATTTATCAAAATCCGGGAATTGTACTGGTTTTAGTTCCAACACCAAAGCCAAATAGATACTTTGCATCCGTTTCCAATAAGTCTGTCTAAAAGAGTATTGTTATATCTGCGGATAGATGCTAAATAATCTTTTAGTTTGTAAGAATCTAACCTATTACTATTTTTTCGCGAAAAAATAAAAATAATTGATAAAAAAGCTAATTTTTTAGGGAATTTAACGAGTTGCTGATTTTTGTAAATTACATGAAATAATTATTAGCAGTCAAGATTACATATAATATCTTTTTTATCTGGTAAGTTTTAGTAATTTCGCATTCCTAGTAACTAAACATATTCTGGATGATTTCGTTAAACCAATGGGAGGAAAAGCAATGACTACAGAATATAATTTACCTACTGTTGTTAAACAGGGCAAATTATATGCAGGTATTTTAGCAGTAGCACTCAGTGTTACATTAGTGCCGGGCTGTGAAAATCAGCCATTGGCTAATGCTCCTAGTGCAGCAAAACAATTATTAACAGTTAGAGATGTTGCCTACAACAATAGCCTGTTGGGAAAAACTGTTACTGTGAAAAGTAAACGGGTTGAAAAAATTGGTAGTAGTTCCTTTACATTGAATAATAATCAATGGTTTGGCGAACCAATGTTAGTGGTAAATGCCACGGGTAAGCCTGTGGCGCTACCTGATGACGCCTCAGAGATACAAGTCACTGGTACTCTCACAAGATTCATTTTGCCAGATATTGAAAGAAACTTCGATTTGGCTTTAGACCCCAAGTTTTATCAAGGATATGATGGAAAGCCAGTGATTATTGCTCAGTCAATTTCGGTAAACCGACCACCAGCAAATTAGTCTGTGAAATAGTAATTCGTGGAATTACTACAGTGAATGTTGAGTTTTGATTTTACAATATATGCATATCGAAAATCAAAACTCAACATATAAAATTCCAAATTCCCATTCGGCTGGGTGTGTTTGTTGATTCGATGGATAGCTGCCTTTCTAGCTTTGGTTGATCTAAAAATTGAGAGTAGAAGAACCCCGCTAAACCTGCGCCTAAAATTGGTGCTATCCAGAACATCCATAACTGTGCAATTGCCCAGCTATCTACAAAAATAGCAAGACCCAAGCTCCGAGATGGATTAACCGAGGTGTTTGTCACTGGAAGACTAAGAGGGTGAATCAACGTTAATACCACAGCAATAGCAACTGGCGCAAGACCTTGACGTGCCCGCCGGTCTGTCGTACCTAGAATAATCATCAAAAACATGAAAGTGAGAACTACCGGGAGCAACAAAACAAGCTATTAGGGTGTAACACCGGGAGAGTGTTCGACCTAGCCGTTGCAAGCAAAACCACTCTTTACTAGGTCAAAAAAAAGATCGCCAAATGGCAAGCGCTCAGACCACACCAGTGAGTAGTTATTGACTACGCAACGGATAATTTTTTTACAAAAACTACCACTAATAAATTTCTGCAAACAATAAGGGCGATCGCTACCCACATACAGACCAAGTTGTGCTAACGTGATTGGTGGGACTTAAATTCGGTGATAAAACATTTTGTGCTCTTCTTCTATCGAGAGGCATTTCTCCGAATCGAGATCTCTACAACATCTGGTTTAGGAGAAATACCTCTATGTCAATTTATGTAGGCAACCTATCCTACCAAGTAACTCAAGAAGACCTAAGTAGCGTCTTCGCAGAATACGGTACTGTTAAGCGGGTGCAAGTACCCACAGACCGTGAGACAGGTCGGATGCGTGGCTTTGCTTTTGTGGAAATGGGAAGCGATGCTGAAGAAACAGCTGCTATTGAAGCCCTTGATGGTGCTGAATGGATGGGACGCGATTTGAAAGTTAACAAGGCTAAGCCCCGGGAAGAAAGAGGCAACCGTGGTGGTAATAGCTGGGGTGGTAACCGTGGTGGCGGCGGTGGTTACGGCGGTGGTCGTGGACGTTACTAAACATAGCTTACCAAAACCATCTTAATTTTTAAAGTTTAACTAATAGTCTCCAGCAGAGGAAGGAATCTGCCCTACTCTGTTGGAGATTTTTTAGCAGATTGATAGTATCTAGCCGTTTAGCCTAGGAGGAAACAGCATGGCTCAAGTAGTAGTAGGCGAAAATGAAGGCATTGACTCTGCTCTACGTCGATTTAAACGTGCAGTTTCTAAAGCAGGAATCTTTCCAGATGTAAAACGAAGACGTCACTTTGAAACTCCCATTGAAAAACGCAAGCGCAAAGCAATAGCCAGAAGACGCAAAAAACGTTTTTCCTATTCAGGACAAAGACAGCAAGGTGAGAGAGCCTATCCCACTGGCTCGACATCATGAAAGCGGGAATAGTTAATGCAACGCTTACCATCCCGTGTTTTCAGCATAATATCTACGAAGCGCATATTCCAAAGAATTTCTTGCGCCACAAAAGAATGACGGGAGTGGATAGTCTGGGAAACAGTTTCATCAATGCCAGTCAGCGTTACTACTAGCTCCATTTCTTCTTCAATCATCCTTTGCGGTGTCACTCCGTAAAGGGGACTATTTTCATCAATAGTGTGCATAATAGTCCAAGTCAGCGCAAATAGTGGCGAATAGTTACGAACTAGGGGCAAATCGTAAAATCTCCGCATGAATTGCCCCTCTTTATTGATTTCGTTACGTACCATCGTCACTCGCATTTGGACTTCTAAAATCCAATTTTGCCGCTCGTTCGCCGTGCGAAACATCAAAGTGGGTATACCGTTGTAAGGTGCAATTACCGCCACATGGGTAAACCTGACTCTGGCAGTAGGACGGGAAAAGCGGGCAAACATTAACCCAGTAGCCATTGACACGCCCAACAAACCGAATAAAGCTTCAATTGTCACCAAAAAATTAGCGTAGGCTGTCTTTGGATACATTGCACCATAACCGATAGTTGCCATTGTTTGGACACTGAAGAAAAAAGCATCGAAAAAGTTACCAGTACGTGCATTAACGATGCTATTTGGTTGTGTCAAATATGCTAAGGCAAAGAAGCTATTAGTAGCAAAATATGCCAGGGTAATTAGCAATAGTAATTTTAACCAAGATAAATTCAGCAACCAATGGTATAAATCGCTCCAAGAAAAGTGCGATACACCCTTACGGTTCACTGTTGTAAAACTGCCATCTCGGTTAACCATCCGTGTCTTTGGGGTAGTCATTAGTCATTAGTCAAGGTTCAAAAATCATCCTTGTCCCCATTAGCCATTACCTAGTTGACTAATCTGGTGAATAATTCGTGTCGTGGAACGATTTTCCAAAAAGGGTAAAAATTCAATTACACCACCATATTCTTCAACTACAGGGGTTTCCGGTAGGGTTTCTCTGGTATAATCTCCGCCTTTGACATATATATCAGGACAAATTAGGCCTAGTAAATTACTAGGAGAGTCTTGTTCAAAAGCAATTAGATGATCTACACACCCCAGTCCTCCCAGAACCTGAATCCGGTCTTCGAGGGAATTTATCGGACGAGTAAGTCCTTTGAGACGACGCACACTGTTGTCTGAGTTCACACCAATAATTAGAATATCACCCAATGCTTTGGCGCGATTAAGATAAGATACATGTCCGGCATGGAGAATGTCAAAACAACCATTGGTAAAGACTATTTTGTATCCTGCTTGACGGTATGTGGTGACAAGGGTGAGAAGTTCTTCTGGGTTAGCGATGTGCTTTTCTGGAGTCAGAATCGAAGGTGGGTCAATGACAACTACATCAGCTGATTTGTGTTGAAATTTGGAAATTGTCTGGCTAATTTTATCCGTAAAAATACTATTGTTTGAGTTACAAATAATCAAGCTATCGCTGGATGTAAAACAACTTTCCAATCTCTCAATTAGCTGCTGTTCCAACTTTTGGTTAATTCCATAGCTGCTACCTTCCACAAACTGGTACAGCATATGCTGATAACTAAATATACAGTTTTGTACCAAAGTCTGTCGCTGCTCCTCAACAAACACGTATGTTGGGGAAACACCACTATCTTGTAATGCTTTTTTGATGCGATCGCCCTGAGCATCATTACCAACGACCGAGAAAAAAGTCACATTCTTCCCCAGCCGATGAATATCTACAGCCGTTTTAGCAGCACCAGCTAGGGTTTCTTGGCATTGATTAATGGTCAAGAATCGGTGATGTCCTTCCCCCATCAGGTAGCGCTGTAGTATGGCGTCGCCGATAATTAAGATGTTTTTACCAAGCTGTGTAAAGTCTGGGTTCAAGAGCGTTTTGCCTCCTAAAACTTATCCAAACCTAATTATCACGTAGCGATAAGTGTATAGGACACAACAGTGTTATACCGTTTGATTAAAACCTGCAAAATTGAAGCGCTTGATTACAAGTTAACCGCTTTAGCGCCGAAAATTTTGGTGGACAAATCGCCCTATGTGTAGAATATTGTACGTAAGCCGTGGTTTTCATAGGGCGATTTTCCCGGAGAATAGCAGATTTTTACACGTTGTAAATTTACACCCCTGCTAACATAGGTTGAGATTCAGAACCTTTGAGTGTATTCTTCTCAGAGTCCGTGCAATAAATTTCGCACGAGTTATTCGGACTTTCGATAAGTTTCACTTTGTGAAGTTTTGCACCTAATCCCTGAATCGGCGATCGCAGTAGTTTACTAATGTAAAAAGCAATATTCTCAGCGGTGGGAACCACTTCAGCAAAGTAGGGGATGTCTTTGTTTAAAAATGTGTGGTCAAATGGCTGCACAACATAATCATCAATAATCTGTTGTAGGGCACCCAAATCAACAATCATCCCCGTGCGCTGGTCAATTTCACCTTTCACCGTCACTTCTAAATGATAATTATGCCCGTGACCGTGGGGACGAGCGCACTTACCGTAAATCTCGGAGTTTTCCCCATCGCTGAGGTTGGGATGAGCTAGCCGATGAGCGGCGCTAAAATGAGTACTAATTGTCAGATGAGCTTCCATTCCGTTTCCTAAGTAATCAGCCCAAAGTTGAGGATGTTCAAACAACTGCACGCGGACTATTGGTAAATGCGGCACCAACCGCTGCCAAATTACGCGAGCGATGTTCTCGGTGGTGGGTAGAGTTTCTTGAAATTCTTCCCAGACATCGTTGAGATAGGAAAAGTCCAATTGGCTGGTGACTTCTTGCTTGATAACGTGTTTCACGTCGGACAAGTTCAACACCATGCCATACTCATCTAGTTCCCCCAGCATGGAAACGTAGAGGACATAGTTGTGTCCGTGTCCGGGAAATCGGGAGCAGGAACCAAATTTTTCCCCGTTCTCTGCTTGACTCAGTTCCGGTAGCCAATATCTATGACTCGCAGAAAACTGAGCGCGACGATTGACAATGCATTCCATGACTACACAGGGAGCAGAATGTAAATTTTCGTAAAGGTGCGCTGATCCCAGGATAAACTAATTTCGCCTCTGATTTCATCAGCATTCAGATTAATCCACCAAGTCTCGCTGTTAAGGGAAAGCCGAAAAAATCCGGAAGTATCTGGGTTTGGATGAATAAATTCTTGGGATAGCTGCGCTCTAGGTAGCAACCTAATAACTAGATAATCAGGCTAGTTTCTATCTATCCGATAATTATTATTCATGTTTGATGTTTGTAGATGTTTGCCCTTACTATACAAAAGCGCCTTTTTTCATCAATTTATTGCAATATTCTTATACTGTTCACAAACAACTGCTAGTCATAGTCATTATCGTTGCTTTTGCACTTGGTTGGGCGATTCAAAGTAGGAGGGGGAGACGCTGGTTAACCAAGGGAAAACCTATTTTATTATTATTAAGTGTCATCTGTACTCTAGCGCTAGTGTTTATCGTAAGCGTAGGTACAGGGCTTTTTCTGCCAACGGATTCTCAAACAACCGCAAATGCAATTGTAGTCTTGGGTCGAGGAGAAGACTTAAGAGAACAGCGAGTAGATGAAGCTGCTAAATTATGGCAAGCTAAACGTGCCCCGGAAATTTTTGTCAGTGGCTGGAATGATGCTCCCTTATTGCTTGAGCTACTGAAAGTTAGAGAAATTCCCAATCAAGCACTAGATGGAGAAAATTGCTCTGCATCCACAAAGGAAAATGCGATTTTTACAGCAGCCATACTCAACCCAACAGTTAAACAGCGAATTATCCTGATTAGCGATACCCCCCATATGTGGCGATCGCTTTTGTTGTTCCGTCAGCAGGGTTTTAATGTCATTCCCCATCCCAGTTTTCTACCCAGTACATGGAGCTTTCAACGCCAAGCCTCTGTTACCTTCAGAGAATCCACATTACTAGCGGTTTATCTGTTCCAAGAAATGTTTCATCTCCCACCGCTTCCCCGTGAGCAAGACCCTGAATTAGCAAATCTACTCCAAAAAGCCAAAGAATATGGTCAAAAGAGTGATTAGTTATGAGTCTCCGTTCAACAATTATACGCCTGTAGCGCTTCTCTAGCCTCCCTGTACAAACCTCTAGCGATACGGAACATTTCTTGCCCAGTGTGCAAATAGCGGTCATCATAATTGAGGGGGAAATACTCCAAATCATCTAAACCGTCCCCAATTTGATTTAAGCAGTAGTACAGGTGTACAGCAGCGTTTGCGACCTCTGGGGGATTAGGTAGAGAACGAAAGGCTTGTTGAGCCTGTTTTAGGTAATTTCGACACTCTTCTAAATATTCTTGAAATTCCTCTAGGAGTTGATCGTCAAAGGGGTCAGCCGCAAGATTTTCGATTTGCTCTTCTAGGGAAAGTAGAATTCGCACCACTAAGCGATTAACGGGTTGATAAACTAGGCGCAACCATTCCCTTATTTGTTCATCCATATCCCGCACTCTTTGACGGGAAGATGAATTTTGTTGAGCTGCTTGAGTCCGCTGTTGTCGATTTTTACTAGATACTTGAGTGCGTTGGTGTAATTGGCTATCGTAAGATTGGCGACTTTGAACGTCACCCAATACCTCATAGGCCGCATTAATGCGGACAATTTCTTGATGATTTGCCGTTTCTTTTTGGCTATCTGGATGAAATAGCTTAGCCAAGCGCCGATAAGCTTGCTTTATCTCCGCCTGACTAGCATTAGGATTAACTTTTAGGGTTTCGTAATGGTTTGAGTCTGCCATTTTTTCACTTTAGCGCTAATCCTAATGCTGGGTCAGATTATACGGATAGGTTGGTAAATTATGTCGGCAAATAATTCTGAATTCCTAATTGCTAATTCCTAATCACCAATTAGGACAACCGTGGTTCTAATTCTTGAAACAAGGGGGTACTCAAATAGCGCTCACCAAAGCTGGGTTGAATCATGACAATCAAGCGTCCGGCATTTTCTTTTCGCTGAGCAACCCGAATCGCAGCACATAAAGCTGCACCGCTGGAAATACCTGATAGTAAACCTTCCTCTTTTGCCAATCGTCTACCGTAGGCGATCGCTTCCTCATCATTGACGGTAATTACTTCATCAATCAAACCTACCTTCAGGACTTGGGGAACAAACCCGGCACCAATTCCCTGAATTTTATGCGGTCCTGGTCGTCCTCCGGACAAAATAGCGCTGTTGGTTGGTTCCACAGCAATTGCTTTAAAACTAGGCTTCTTGGCTTTGATAACTTCTGCTATACCAGTCAAAGTACCACCCGTACCCACACCAGCGACGAGAAAATCCACCTTGCCATCTGTATCCTCCCAGATTTCCAAGGCGGTAGTTTCTCGATGGGTCTTGGGGTTAGCCGGGTTGCGAAATTGTTGTAACATATAGGCATGGGGTGTTTTATCAACTATCTCCTGTGCCCGTCGAATAGCCCCACTCATGCCTTCCATTCCGGGAGTTAACTCCAGTTGGGCACCAAATGCTCGCAACATTGCTCGTCGTTCGGCGCTCATTGTTTCTGGCATAGTCAAAATTAACTGATAACCCTTTGCTGCGGCTGCCATTGCTAGAGCAATACCTGTATTCCCAGAAGTTGGTTCCACCAATATTGTCTTCCCCGGCTGGATGAGTCCTTCCTCTTCAGCTGCATTAATCATGCTTACACCAATTCTGTCTTTAACTGATGCAGCAGGGTTCATGCTTTCTAGTTTCACCACAATCTGCGCTACACAACCCTCTGCTTGGGGGATGCGGTTTAGCTGCACTAGAGGTGTGCGTCCGACCAGTTCTGTAATATCACGAGCAATACGCATTTTTGAAGTCCTGAGTTATTAGTCATTAGTCATTAGTCATTAGTCATTAGTCGTTAGTCATTAGTCATTAGTCATTAAGTTTTTAACCTTTGACCCTTGACTTTTGACTAAATGTAGTACATAATATCGAATTGCCTGCGAGCATCCCGCTTTTCGCACAAATCCTGGAGGCTGTAACTTTGCAAAACAGCTTGTGCTGCTTGATGAGATTCTTGCCAAATTTCATGTACTACGGCACTTTCTACAGTTTTCGGTGCAGCATCCTCTTCAGCTAAACGCGCTTCTAACCCTTCTAAACAGCTTAAAACTTCTAAAAGGGTAATTTTCCAAGGTTCTCGCGATAATAGATAGCCACCCTTAGCCCCGCGTTGGCTTTTGACTAAACCCCCACGTCTCAAGGTTGCTAGCAGTTGTTCGAGATAGCGATCGGGTATATTCTGTTGGGCTGCAATTTGTCGAATTTGCAGCGGTTCACCTTGATTGTAGTGAGTCGCTAGTTCTATGAGAGCAAGAATTGCGTATTCTGATTTGCACGACAGTTCCACAGGCAGCACAGTTAGGGTTACTCAATTTTGGATTTTGGATTTTGAATTCTCCCCCCCCTAGTATACTCCGGTTCTCCACTGGGGTTTGCTTATTTAGATAAGAAAAAATAAAAAAACCCCGCTCCTTAGCGGGGAAAAGCTATCTGTCAGGAATCTAACTTTAACCTAATGATTCCAGATTTCTGTAGAGCCAGATTCCTCAGAAATTAGAAGTTAAAGGTGGTTCTGATAGTACCAATCACCGCATCATCGTTGTTATTGTTTTGGTTGGGAGCAGTTAACCAAATGATACCAGGAGTGATGGAGATGTTATTGGTAAGCTGGTACTTGTAGAAGGCTTCAATGTGGTATGGTCTGTCGTTAGTGGATATACCAGCGTTAACACCACTACCGAAGTCAATTTTTCCAAGGTAAGGCTGGGCACCCGCGAAAATACCTAGAATGTTACCTTTCTTACCCAAGTCCGGTAAGGCAACACCAAGACCGTAGCTCCAAACTTCACCATTTCCAGGACCAGTCAATTCCACATCAGTAAAAGAGAGGAAACCACTGATGGAGATTTGGTTACTCAGACGGAAAGCAGCTTGCAAGCCGTAGGAGTTGGTGACTGCCGGAGTTTCTGGTAACCCTACAGCAGTAGCAATTCCACCGGGTCTGTTGGCAAATAAAGTACCAGTCACACCACTGGTATCTCTACCAACGCCGCCAGCATCAAAGATAGCATTGCCGCTATTGTGATAACCGTGGACGTAAGTTGCACCAATACCAATCCGGTCACCGATGTTAAAGTTCAACTGAGCTAGAGCCGCATAGTCACCGTTGAACAGACCAAAATCGGAATTGGGGTTATTGCCATTATCTGCTAAGTAACCCAAGGTTAAAGAGGTGGGACCGAGGATTGGTGCTTTACCGACACCTAGTCGGACACCAGCACCAGCACCGCCACCGATGCGGTAAATGGGGCTTTCCTGAGCGAAGACGGAGAGGGAACCGTTACCACCGTCACCGTCGTAGAAGTAAGGGTTGTTAACGGGAGCAAAATCAGCAAATAGACCCCCAGCGGCTGCTAGGTAGACTTGGGAGGGACCTAACTTAAACTCATACGCTAACCAGTCAATGAAGGCATCATTGTTGCCCCCAGGACTGAGGTTAAAGGTCTGGAAGGTTTCAGAAGTACCGCCAAATGTAACCGGATTACCATTAACAACTGCATTACCGCCGCCAACGTCAAAGGCACCCAAGTTACCAGCAGCGATACGGGTGTGCAGGATATCTTTACCTGTGAAGCTGGTTTGGAAGTCTAAACGTGCCCGACCACCAGCTACGATGTTAGCGTCGTAATCACCGCCCAGGACATCGGTAACGGGGGCGATAACTTCCCCAACCAGCTTGGTGGTGGTGGAGAATTGATTAGCTTCTAATTCCGCAGTCCGAGCTTCTAAAGCATCGACACGACCGCGCAGGGTTGCCAATTCAGCGGCGAATTCTTCTTGCAAGCGCTGCAAGGTAGCTAAATCTTCTTTCTTCACCAAGTTGGCGGTAGCGGTGGCGATTAGCTCGTTCACCCGATCCAAACAGGCATTTAAACCAGCGGCGAACTCATAACGAGTCATCGCCCGATTACCACGGAAAGTACCATCGGGATAACCCGCGATACAACCGTAGCGTTCAACCAAGGACTGCAATGCTTGGAATGCCCAGTCGGTGGGTTGAACGTCAGAAAATTGCGAAACCGAGGTTACTTGCGAGAGGGAATCGCTATTTCTGCCTTCGTTGCTGTATTGCTTAACTTCTTCAAGAACACTGGTGTTCGCAGCAGGACTTTGAGCTACAGGAGTTTTGACTTGAGCAATGGTTTGCTGTTTGTCGCTCTTATTTTGTGGCTCTAATTCTTTCGCTACATCCTTAACAACAGCCTTTATGGACTGCTCAGTAGCGCTTGGTTCGGCTGCTAGTTGTAATGAGGACTCAGGAGCAGTCGCTAATGTTTCTGCCTGCTCAGTGGGGGCTACTACAGCTTCTGGGGCTACTTCTGGCTGAGTTGCATCTGAGGTGGCTGCAATTTCTGGAGCTACTTCTGGCTGAGTCAGTTCAGCAGCAGTTGTCAGCACTGGCTGTTGAGTAGCGATGGGAGTTGCTGCTAATTGCCATGTAGAGTTGCTAGCAGCTAATGCCTCTGGTTGAGCTTCCAGGGCTGTAGCTTTTTGAGTAAATTCCGGCTGAGCCAGTTCATTAACAGTTGTTAGTACTTCCTGTCCAATGGTTTCAGGAGTTGCTGCTAGTTGTTGTGCGGAGTTAGTGGCAAATGCTTCCGATTTCTCCTCTTCTGTTGCAGTTGGGGCAACTTCGGTTTGAGTAACTTCAGCTTCGGCTACAGCTTTGGTTGCACTGGGAGCAGCCATGACGCTAGTTGAAACAACTAGGGTTGCGCCTAGAACTGCTGGGCTAACCAACAGAGATTTCCACAAGAGATTAGACATCTTTCTTCGTTATCCTCACACCTTTTGAGTGAACTACCTACACTGACCTGGCGATATAGTCTAGGCTTCCCAATTCACGGGGGATTGCTTCTAGAACTCCGTAGTTCTATCGGTCTTACATCCCCTCCAAGGGCAGAAGTCCTGGTTCCCAAGACCCAAATCTTTTTCTTGCAACATTTACCTTTTAGCTTGGTTTTCACTTATGGCATTGATGGTCAAGATGTATCCATGATATCAGAGATTTGTTCGTCTCTTCCCTTAGCTATACTTGCTTTGAGACTCCCCGCCTTCTTGGCGACAGGGATTCTTGGGTTGACAACCGCCCTTTCGAGTTACCCCTACTTAGGTCTTACACTGTCATGTCTCTACTGAAATGTAGTCTCATTTAACTACTGTCCGCGTAGATATACTCCCCAAGCGGTTCCCCTTTTTTTAGAGAGGTTGACGTATGCCCTACGTTACCTGTCTGATAAAAAGGTGTTATAAGCGTATCTTTAGTTTGCCAAAGTTGAACAGCTTATTAACTACAGGTTAACAAATTATGCCCCTAGCCATATTTATAGAATTATTATTTTTAATTACTATTTTTTATATATATAGAACTTTTTAAATGAAAACTACTGTGGGTTATTCATCTGAAATGCCCACTGTAGTATGTTTTTGGCAAAAAGCACAATTTAATGTTCGGGCTTTAGATAATTCAACAAATCTTGACACTTTGCAGATTTTATTGTCAGAAAATGTTTAACTAATCTGAGAAATTTCCTGTGCCAAATCAAAATCTTTTTGTGTCAAGCCACCAGCATCATGGGTAGAAAGACTAATTTTGACTTTGTTGTAAGAAATTTCTATATCCGGGTGATGTCCTGCTGACTCAGCCGGAGCAACTAGCTTGTTGACAAAGTTAATTGCTTCAATAAAATCCTTAAACGTGCGGGTACATTGTATTTGTTTACCTTCAACTGTCCAATCAGACAAGTTACTAGCCTTTTGTTGAATTTCCGCTTCAGTTAGTAGCTGCGCCATATCCAGAAATCCCCAGAGATATGTCCTAAAACCAACTCTAACTCTTTTTGAAGGCAAATTTTAACCCGCCAACGGTTAATAAATTAAACCTTAATCAGAGAAAATTTTTATGAAAATATCTCTAAAAAACTATCCGCTCTTACTTTAGGTCGGATGACCTAGGTAAGAGCGGTCTAGTCGGGTCTTTCAGGTTGTAACCAGACTGCCGGATGGAACTCCAAGCAAGCCTTGATATTTGAGATAAGTTTATCCTTTACCCTTAAGGGCGAGGTTTTATCTCAAAAAAACTAAAGCGAACTGTTAGAGAACAGCCCCGGCGCACAGCCGGCTCACTACAACCTGATGACCCATGCATTTACTACTTTCAATCATGGGCATCACCTCCTTGTTGCCTAAGCGGACTTAGTTTCAAAAGGCAGAAGCTTTTAGCCTCTGGGCATTACCTTCAATTAAGATAACACATCTTTTTTGGATAGCAAGTGGGGGAATGGGGGAGGGAACCTCTACACCATTTCTTACCAATAAAAAATCCCCCACCTTTAAAAAATCCCCCACCTTTTGGCGGGGGAGATATTAGCAATAGCTCAAGATTATTTGACTATTACAGAGCGTTACCACGAGGCAGTACCTCTTCAGGGAATACAAACTGTTCGTGGGGCTGATCTTGAGGAGCCATCCAAGCCCGGATACCCTCGTTCAGCAGAATGTTTTTGGTATAGAAAGTTTCAAACTCTGGGTCTTCCGCCGCCCGCAACTCTTGGGATACAAAGTCGTAAGCCCGCAAGTTCAGTGCTAAACCGACAATTCCCACCGCCGAAGTCCACAAGCCGGTAACTGGGACAAACAGCATGAAGAAGTGCAGCCAGCGCTTGTTGGAGAACGCAATCCCGAAGATTTGTGACCAGAAGCGATTGGCGGTCACCATCGAGTAGGTTTCTTCCGCTTGGGTGGGGTTGAAGGCACGGAAGGTGTTG
>JAYKJH010000087.1:0-13434 GCA_035285345.1 Nostocaceae cyanobacterium
CAGGACTTACGCAACTGGCACATTTTTTCTTGTAGGGTGTGTGACGCTACGAAAAAATTTGAACGTAAGAATAAGACTTTTGGCGTCACGCACCTATGACCAATTGTGACACTATCGTAAGTCCTGATTACCTTAAAATCAGGTTACTTATTCTTCATCATTTACTTCCCTTTCCAGCAACAATTTGATGTGGTTCTCGTTAATGGAAATGCGCGGTTCAAGGTCAAGACTACTTAAACTCCATCCCTCTTGACCAAGATAATTTAATAAGTCTAGAATCTGTTGTTCCCGCGATTGTCCTTTTTCAAAGATTACCTTTTCAATTCGGTATTCAAAACGCTTCATGATTTTATCCTCGGTTAGAGTTTTTCGTTGGGAAGTGGGGAATTTGTTCTTACTTCTAACCAACCCTGAAAAAGTGATGCCAAAATTGCTTCTCTTACTGATTCAGTCAGTTCACTAGGAAACCACTTTTCAATTTTAATTATGTGATAACCAAGTGTGGTTTGAATTGGTCCTATCACTTCGCCTTCTTTAGCGTTGGAAACAGCTTGTGCAATGTCTGGTATGAGTTCTGAAAGAAAGCGAATCCCAGCAAAGCCACCATTTTCTTTCGACTGCTTACCCTTGGAGTGTAAAATTGCTAAACCACAGAAAGAAGCGTTTTCTTCCCTGATTGCGTGGGCTATTTTTAGTGCATCTGCTAAGTCACGCACCAGAATCTGAGACAACGCTACCCGTTTAAAGTTGGGACGATTATTTATATAATAATTATCAATACTAGCTCCAAATAGATGTTCTTTTAATTTCTTTTCTAGTAACGATAATCTAATCCCACTAGACCAATCTTCTAGGGTTATCCGCTGACCAGAAAGCCACTTCAGGGTTTCAGACGCTCCTAATAACTTGTGTTCTAAACGGAAGGTATCTCCTGCAGCTTGCAATTCTTCATCAGAAACAGTAATATCTAACTGCTGACAGATGCTTAAAATTAGTGCATCATGTTCAGCTTTAGCGGCAATTTCAGCTATGTTGCAAGAACGGCGTAGATAAGCAATAATTTCTTCATCTGTTGCACTCGCAATTTTTGGTAATGGAAATTCCTGTAAGGGATGTAACTCAGCTTTTTCCAAAGTTTCTTTCATTGGTTGGTTGTTGTTAGTAATTAGTTGGTCTGCAAGCTTGGTATAGCAATCGCTCAGGTGAAACTTCTGGGATTTTCAGTTGGTGACGATGTAAATCACCGTAAAGGTTAAGGTAGTCAAGTTCAGCCGGAGTAAGTTTACCTTGCTGGACTGCTGCGATCGCAGCATCAATTTCCCTGCGCTGAGTCAGACCTGTTAAGCAAACATCGACACAGTTCTGGGTTAAGGAGTAGCGGTATAAATCAGGTACAGTAGGTTTCCAGCAACCTTCTGGGAGACTCTCTGGGGGATTCCAGAGGAAACCTGTATGGGAAGCAGTGGTTTTGAAGGTGACGATACCTGGTCGAGCAGGGTCTTGGACATCCAACTGATTAAACACCAAGTTCTGAGCTGAGCGGTGAGCGACATTGTGTCTCACCATCACCACATCTAACAAGGGGTTGTGCAAGCACTGTTGAGCAAGGTTAAGGTCATGGAAAGACGCACCAATGTAGCGAACTGCACCCATTTTTTTCAGCCGTTCGGAGGTGCCCAACATTCTCTCGATGGTACGCTGATAAACGCTATTAGCACCTCTCAAATCGGGAGAAAGCTGCAAACAATTCTCTAAAGCTGAGCCATCCTCTGAACCAATCCAGCCCCAGAATAACACATCAATGTAGTCAATCCCTAGTTCCCCGAACTGATCTAACAGCGCAGCTATTGCGATTTCCGGACTCTTGATGTAAGTCACGGTCGCTAACACTACTTTCTCCCGGACTGAGGAGCCACGTCCACACAGTTGACGCAACGCCCCAGACATGGAATTATATATATAATGGTGCAGGTCGCTAGAGTAAAAAAAATAATTAATTCCCTGCTCAAAAGCGTAAAGAGTATCCTCGCTAGAAATACCACCACCTCCACCCAAGCCAAGACAACTGACCGTTAAATCAGTCCGCCCCAGTTTCCGGTAAAATGGTAAGTCTGACTCCGGAAATTTCGCTGTTGGATAACTGACTTCGGTTACTGAGGCTACTTGAGGCTGTGTGATATCGGTTAATTTCATAGAGCCAACGGTGTGTAGATGTCTTCAGAGTTACTATTTAAATAAGGCTGGTTTAAATCAATTCCCAAGAGTGAGAAGTGTTGGCGGATAGATGCCATCCGCTGCTCTGGTGAATCATCAAGAGCGTTCCTAGCTGCCAGCAAGCCACTGGCAACAATTTGGCATCGATTCATCCCAAAACTCTCAGAAGCCGTAAATTTCTGATCTGGTTCCTCTGCTACAGCCAGTCCCGGTGCCAGCCACTTAGTAAATAAAGGTACTTCTGTGCGAAAATGCGATCGCTTGTCTGCATACACAGTCTCCAGAACTTCCCGGACTGCTTGATAGTTAGTTTTTCTGATGTACAGAACCCCTGAGTCGTAGCGTCCATAGTCCGAGGGGTTGTATAGCACCTTAAAGGTGAAGGGGATGGCGATTTTGTTCAGCAGCTGGGTTAGACTTTCCATAACCGCAACTGCACCTTCAGGGCTGAAATTAAAGTAAACTCTGACTGTATCAGGATAAGTGTCAGGACCAGCATCGCTGACTGCCATGTAAAATCCATTTTGAACTAGATTGTGGGGCATGAGGATAGCCACCTCCTCACCGACCGTCACGGATTGCTCTGCTAGTTGTAGATGGCGATCGCGCTCAATGTGCAGTGTCAGTCCCCCCTTAGTCACTGCCAGAGTACCATCACTTTCCTGCCGCAATACCAACCAACCAGGGTCAAAGTAACCTTTACCGCTATTGCTATTGTGTAGTCGCTCATAAAACTCTAGGTCTATCCCCAGAAAAGTATTATTCTCTAGATTCTGGTGAGGTGCTAAACCCACCCAATTGGCTTCTGGTGCTAGGGTAGCTCGTAGGGAGCCATTGTAGTATATGCCGTAGAGAAAACTTTGCAGTTGTAAACTTAAATACTTATTTTGCAGTTCTAAAGGTATTCGCTCAAACCGAGCTACTACCTCAGATGGAAGCTCCAAGGGTTTGTAAGCAGGATGGCTAATATAAAAGTTGGAGTGAATTTGCAGGTTGCTGACAATATCTTGCAGAGACTCCAGCAGTTGACTGGTGGTAGAATTGAGTAATTGCATTATAATTTTTTCTACTTAAAAACACTTAAACACCAGCAGGTCTCAGGCTAGTGAGTTCAGATTCTGCTACTCCGAAAACCGTCGGAATTGATTGTTGAGGACGGCATAATAAACTCTTAGCAACCTGAAGCATACAAATACCTCCGTTATTAAAGGATTTTTGGTGCTGAATCATGGCTTGAATTTGTTGAATCAAACCAAGACCAGAAAACTGTACAACGCGCACTAAAAAGTCAGTCCGACGCTCTACAATTTCGGGAAATTCACCTAAATAAGCTTTAATTAAAGCTGCAATCGAAGGTTGAAGCATATCCAGGGGAGTCATAGCTAAGCGCAAAGCTTCTTCAATATCGATAGACTTACTGATGACCAAGCTCGACAGCCAAATTTGCAGGTAACTAGCAATTAGCATCCCTAAGTCAAATGCTGGGTCTCCCCAACTAGAACGCTCCCAATCAATCAATCGGATTATGCTCTGAGTTGATTGCTCTGCTTCCCAATTCTTATCCAGGAGGATGTTGTTTAACTTTAGGTCATTGTGGGTGAGACAACAAGGGTCAAAAGCTGTGGAAAGTTCTGCGATCGCGTTTCCCAAACTGTCATAGCGTTGATAAAGTGCAAAGAATTTCAGTCCATCTGCAGGAACAAGACCGAAAACTTCTGGAGTAATTCTTTCTAGTCCCAGACCAAAGTTAGGAGTATAGGAGGTCATCTGACTCTGAGAATTTTGCGAGAAAAAGTCCCGGTACTCCTGATTATCGAGAGTGAGACGATGAATTGTCGCCAAAATGGCTCCGATTTCAGATGCGATCGCTGTCGGGAAAACATTCTCCTTTGTGTAAAAATCAGCTAAGTCACGATAATCATTAAGGTAGTGGAAAACAATAATTGAATTATCGCCATCAAAATCAAGCACTTCTGATATTGATGGACGAATATGGCTCAGTTCTGGAAATTGTTGGAAAAATTGATGAAGTCGCCATTCATTCAAGAATTCCCCAGCAGTTTTTCCCTCTTGATTGTGACGCTCTTGCTTAACGAGAAGTTGGCGATCGCCTGGTAAAGTCACTAACAAATTAAAATTTTTTGCCAGCTTCTGCTCAACTTTCAATAAATATCCCTGTTCCTGAGAACAGAGCTTTTTTTCCACTAAATAATTAATAACATTTTGCGAATTAATTTTCACCAACATTATTCCCATCCCCAGTTATTTACTCTTAATTAGCAAATTCAACACATAATATAAAATTAAAAAAGCAAATATTAAATATGTAACCCAAGCAAAAATTACTTCCGGTCGTTCTAAGCGAAACATATTAGAAGACCAATCTCCTATAGTTTGGACTATAAATTGCGATATGCTTAAGGATGTCCAAGCAACTCCAGGAATATACTCACCACCAATTAGATTGGCAATTCCTAATATTAGGTAAAAAATTCCTGTTACTTCGGTCAAATTCAGATGATTTAATTCCATCTTTCATAACTTATTGATTGAATAAACGAGAGTAGAAATCAGTTGATATAAACTTGTTACTACTCCCGCTCTAATCCGGTCAAATTTAAACTTAAGTACCAGAGAAAATCAAATTCTCAAGGTTTAAGTTAGATAAAAATTGCTTGACCTATGTCTTCCTAATCAACCTCGAATAATTACTTAAAGAGACGAGAAATGGCATAGGATGCGCCAGCGCTTGCTGAGAAAGCGACAACGGTTGTTATAACGGGTGTAAATCCACCTTTAATAGTCAGGAAATCCTCATCATTTAAATCATTTAAGTAGGTTTCCTCATCAGAAATTAGGTCAAATCCTGCCTGGAGATCGCGAATGGAAATTGTCGCCATAATGTAACTCGTTAAGTTCGTAGTGTTTGTGTTAGTTAAAAGTAAACAGGCTTAGTCAGTGATGATATTTATCTTATTTGAGAGCAGAATAAGCCCCAACCCCAGCACCAACAACCATAGCACCGATGACGTACTCAGAGGCTATTGCTACACCCCAAATTGCAATAGGACTTAACCCGCCGTTAGTACCGCTAAGTTCTTGGTCAGTCAAAGCATTCATGAAGCTTTCAGAATCCATGAACAGTTCAGATCCCGTAGGACGAATGTCAGAAATATTAATGGTAGCCATTGGGAATTACTCCTAAGTAAAGTTGTTTAGTTTCGATGAGATTGGAAATTCTTATCTCATTTACATCATCACCTATTTAATTTAGTTTTTCAAGCTAATTACTAGTTGTAAAAGTGTCCTAATAGATGCATTTATGATTGAGGCTTTTGTGGATAAGGTTGGTTTGTAATATAGGTGATAAACCATATTTACAAACCATGTTTTCTTTTTCATATACCGTAAAAATTAGATGTGTGTGGACTGGTTCATTTTAGCCATTATCTAATAATAGCAGCGGTATTTTCTACATTTAATATGCGGATTTAGGGACATAATAATTACAGTTTATATGCATCTTTATTTGAGATGTTAAACCTCTACAAAAAACATGTCAAGGTTTTTATTTTAATTTGATTATGCAATAATGTTTATATAGCAGTTCCAAAGCTGAAGAACAAGAAACCCGATTTATTAAAGAAGTCGGGGTTCTTAATCTTTTGGTTAGGTGAACTTAAATGGAAACAAAGATTTCAAGTGAAGTTAGGTTTTGCGATCGCCAAACCTAACCTAAAATTATAATTGGTATTCTTGAATTTATCAGCTTTTATTTACCGAAAGAATACCATTTCCATGTGCCGTTAGCTTGGCATACATAGTTATCACCGTCACCCTGTTTTACTACAGAATTTGTTGAATAGGTTTGACTCGCGTATACGCAGTCTCCGCCGAAAATTGCCTTTTGCTCGTGTTCAGCAAGTTCAATTAATTGGTCTTCATTATTGGCAATTTTTGATTTAATAGTTGTGAATTTAGCCATGTTTAGATATACTCCTCGTTGAGTTGATTTAGTCTTTTTTTGCAAATGATGTTTAAACTTCATCAGCACATTTTTATTATCCATATTTTTGATATTTTTTACAATAATTTTCAAATCGATAAAGTGACATAAATGATGTTATTAATGATTCAATAAAATAGGTTAAATAATATTGATAATGCTTCACATATAAAAATAAAAGATACAATCATATATTTATTATTTTGGGAATTGCCCCAATATTAGTGACATAATTATTTTAGTAAAGGTATCTTACGCACGGATTATGACAGGACTTACGATAGTGTCACAATTGGTCATAGGTGCGTGACTCCAAAAGTCTTATAGCGCTTCCCACGCTCGTGAGGTATGGCAAGAAAGAATTAAGCGCCGATAGAAGAGGATGAACGCTTTCTTAAGCCGATAAATTTGTACCTCAGTAGACTAGGAAACGCTATATTCTTACGTTCAAATTTTTTCGTAGCATCACACACCCTACAAGAAAAAATGTGCCAGTTGCGTAAGTCCTGTATAATTTTGCATCCGAATTCTGTCAAGCTCAAAGTCTGATGAATTTGAAATTTTTAATTGTTTGGATTATGCGTGAAAATTGCTCAAATTTGCAATGTCGAACAGCACAAAAGTCACCCCCTAATTTTTACAGGAGTGATAAACTATCATTGTTTACATTTAATTGTAAAATCAAAAATTCCCAGTTAATCACTTATTAAACATCCCGCTTCCTTCTCTATCCTATCTAAAGCCTTTTTCGCTCTAAAGAGTGCTTTCAAAAATGCAACTTGACTCTTCCAAGGGGAACGAGGTAATAAAGGAGAAACAGAATTTTCTTCAGGCTGATTTTCTTGAGGTCTAGAATTATCATTCATATCATTCATCTAATTTGTGTTTTGCAAATAAATATCAATCAACAACAGAAACTTCTAAACCAGTTTCTTCTTGCCAACTTTCTGACCATTGAATCTTATCAGCAGTAAAATGCAAAGGGTCATTGTCTATCCAAGGAGTATCTATTGCTTCTTCAATCAAAGCAAACTCCCCATTATCAAACGGTTTTCCACTCGCTTCCCGCTTCAGAACTACTCGCTCTCTTATACCTTGTTTTGTCTGCGTTAAAGCACGGTGATGGCAGTAAGGATTATTACCTCGCTTATCAAAGAAAACATGGGCAGTCCAACTGCAACCACCGCGACAGAGTTCCGCAAACTCGCAAGACTTGCAGAATCCCCACAAATGCTCAGTACCTTTAGGAGTTCCAGCCCCCAAATTAAACCGCAATTCCTCTGTTTCCTCAATAATTGTGCGGAGGTCATAGTCTCTGATATTACCTCCTGTATATGCAGAAGTAGGCAGTGAAGGACAACCTTTAATCGCACCATCTGCTTCAATACCCAACGCAGACAACCCAGCGCTGCATCCCTGCCAAAAAGACCAAGCATCACCGCCGCGCAACAATCTTTCGTAGGGTCCATAATAGCCGATATTATTCCCTGGCTGCACTTTTACCCCTTCTTTAGCCGCTCTTTGAGCCACACGCGCAATCATGGGGTAGATATCCAGGAGTTCATAGGGTTGCAGAAGAATCTCGCTGTTATCTGCAGCATTTCCCATCGGTACTGTTAACTGAATTTGCCAAGCAAAGGCTCCGGCATTACGAATGTGTTCGTATATACTAGGAAATTCTGGTGCCGACAGACGATTGATTTGAGTATTGCAGCCAAAGGGAATACCGGCTGCTTTCAGATGGCTCATAGTTTTAAACGCCCACTGCCAAGAACCTGGTTTTCCTCGCAATTTGTCATGAGTTGCTTCTAAGCCATCAACTGATACAGAAACTACACTTATTCCTGCTTCTTTCATTCGCTTTGCAGTGTCTAGAGTGATACCAAAACCACCCGTAGTCATACCACAAAGCATTCCAGCGTCTGTAATTGCTTTAGCGATTTCTAACCAATCAGGACGTAAAAAAGCCTCTCCACCAATGAGGGTAACTTCAGTAATTCCTACATCTGCAAGTTGTTTGACTAAATCCAACGCTTCTTCTGTAGAAAGTTCTTTAGTTCTGGTATGTCCAGCGCGAGAACCACAATGACTGCAGGCTAAATTGCATTTTAGAGTAATTTCCCAAACAGCATAACTAATTCGGCGATAAGTCATCGAAATATCCTCAAAAAATAAGTTTCCAGATATTAAAACTCTGTAAAAACCCGGTTTCTTCTGAAGAATTTACTCGTAAATAAGAGATTCTTTGGAGAAACCGAGTTATTAAATTTCGGTTTTACATGATATCGTCTACCCGAATAACTCCATACATGGGTTGTATATCAATAGGCGGCTTGATAGGCGGCCAGACAACACCATACAGCGGTTGGATGATAGGTCGGCTTCCGATAATCGAGTTCATTGCACCACCAATCACACCAGCTAATTCTTTTTCATCTAAATCTTGGAGTTCCTCTTCGTCATTAGCAGATTCCAATACCAAGAGCGTATACTCTTCTAATTCATGTTGAGTAAATTCATACCCAGCTTGTTTGACTATTTGACTGCATTCTTCTTTACTTTGCACCTGTTGAATTTGACTGCGAAAAGCTTCATCATTTTCTAGCCTGTCATAAAAGGCTTTCACATGCTCTAGAGACATAATCTTTCCTCTTGATAAACCAACTAAATCACATCAAAGCTATTAGTATAAATCTTGATTCAGTGGAGGCATCCCATATAACAGTATTGGCAAAATAAAAATTGCCCCAATAATTGGACTAATTCCCCCAAAAACCGCTTCTAATTCTTGCTCGTTTAAATCACGAAGTTCACTATCATTACCTTCAGACTCTACCCATTGAGCGGCAACTTCTTCCAGTTCTCTAGAAGTAAAATCATAGCCAGCATTTTTGGCGATTTGGCTGCATTCTTCTTTACTTCTTGCCGCTTTAATTTGAGCCATTAAAGCTTCATCTTGTGCTAAGTGTTTGAGAAATCCTCGGACATTCTCTAATGACATATTTTCCTCATGTAGGTGCAAATTTATTTTTGCAATATATCAATCATGCATGATAATTTTTATCATTTCAATAATTACTGTTAGATATAAAGGGACAAAATTATTACAGTTTATAGGTGAATAAATGAGTCAAAAACAGAAATGTATAGAACCATAAAGGGCACAATAAATAATAATTTTACATATTTTAGGTAAATAGTAGGACTTTTAAAACATACTCTCAACTAAGATGGCTATATGATGACAGTAAGTAAAATATTTATGTCCTGTTTTTCATTTTTATAGCACAATTGCTAAATAAAAATGCCAAAAATCAACCCAATATTTCTCTTGGGTTGATAGAAAACATATATAGCAATCTTCCGCAGATTTGTGAGAATCGGGATTCTCAGATACCCGACTTCTTCAAGAAGTCGGGTATCTAATTTCTCACGCATGATTTAGGATTGCTATATTCCATCCAATCTATACGTTAATCAGCAATTGGAGTTGCTACGTCACGCATGAGTTGAGACGGGTTGTAATTGTCTGTAATCACTTGTGGACAGCGCATACATGCAGCTTTACCTTCTTGTTGCCACCACCGACAATCTCGACGAATAGAACAGGGTGGTAGTTCTTCAACTACTGCGGACAAATTTTGAGAAACTCGCATTGCTAAACCGCAGTTTTTCCCATCAAAATGCTGACAACCAGATTCTGCACAGGGTGATGCAGTCCGGAAAACTTCAGTGGGTGTTACTGGACTAGCTTTTGCTATCAGTTCATCAGTAACTGGTAGCGGTTGTTTGAGATAAACAGCACGGGGTTCTTCAACTGTTCCAGCAATGATACCGAAAACAATGCTATTTTCCCGCTCTGGTCTTGAACTGGGACATAGCGTTGTTTTTTCTGTAGAATTATCTTCCATCAACATGCCCTAATAGTGTCTTGAATATCAGGGATTGGATTAGCAATTAAACCCATAGTTGTGGGTGGCAGAGCAATGATTCCCACAGTAATAATACCTGGTTTTCTGATTGTTGTACTTGCAGAGGCTAAACCACCGGCAATATCTCCTGCTTGTTCATCAGTTAATTCTGATAAACCGTCTTGGCGACGTGCGATCGCATTATTGATTGCATCATCAATTAGGTCATTGATTTGAATCTGTCTGTTAGATTTTTCCATTTTAATTTTCTCGTGATTGATAATTTGGAATAGCTAATTGCTAAATCCATATTCCCCAATTTTAATCAAGGTTCATTTGATTGCCATCAATAGGTCAATTTTTAATGAGACAAAACTACAGGTTTTATGTCTCTAAATATATGTAAATTAGGTGCGATACGCCTAAAGGCGTTAAGCGAAGCTTATCGCTCCCTTGTTATTAACCCATGTGCAATATATGGGTTCACCCGACCGGGTGAGGTCTATCCCAAAAATCCAGTGTTATTATCGTGATATCACTTCGATAACAAAAATATAGCAATGAAAGAATTTCCGGCGTTTAAAGTCAACGGCTTTGTCATGTTTGTGATAGTTTTAGCACTCAGTATTTTCGGTGGTTGGTGGTTGTTGTCAACAGTGCAAGGATGGCAAGAAGTATTGGGGAGAAGTCTAAGAGTAGGGGATTTTCTGGGTGGAGACGATGCGATCGCAGAACTTGGTGCATGGTTAGGAGGACTACTAATCGCAGTAGTAATTCCCTCAGTATCGGGATTCTTTACCGTCGAACCAAACCAGGCGGTAGTATTAGTATGTTTTGGGCGTTATGTGGGTACGGTGCGGGAGTCGGGTTTCTGGTGGACTAACCCTTTTACTACGAAGCGTAAAGTTTCTTTACGAGTTCGCAACTTTAACAGCAAGATACTTAAAGTAAATGATGCTCAAGGCAGTCCGATTGAGATTGCGGCTGTGGTAGTGTGGCAAGTGGTAGACTCAGCCAAGTCGCAATTTGCGGTTGATGACTACCAGGAATTTATTGCTATCCAGAGCGAGACAGCAATTCGTGCCCTAGCAAACCGCTATCCTTATGATGCACCAGATGAAGCTACTATTCCTTCTCTCCGGGGAATCCCTGATGAAATTGCCCTTTACCTGCAAAAAGAATTACAGGCACGATTGCAAGTTGCGGGTGTGGAAGTATTAGAAGCTCGGCTTTCCCACCTAGCTTATGCACCGGAAATTGCTCAAGTCATGCTGCGTCGTCAACAAGCAAAAGCAATTATTGATGCACGACGACAAATTGTCGAAAGTGCTGTAGGAATGGTAGATGAAGCTCTGAAGCGGTTGAGTGAACAACAAATTATCGAGTTAGATGAAGAACGTAAAGCTGCTATGGTTAACAATTTACTAGTTGTATTAACTTCCGACCAAAACTCCCAACCTGTACTGAATACTGGCAGCCTTTACAGCTAAAACATGAGCCAGAAAAAACGGTTTTTACTGCGTTTAGACCCCAAATTATACGATATTCTGGAAAAATGGTCGGGTGATGAATTGCGGAGTGTTAATGCTCAAATTGAGTATCTTTTGATGGAAGCAGCACGGAAGAATGGCAGGTGGAAGGAAGATAAACACCGCCAGATTGCAGACACTGATAAAGAGATGGAGGAGGAATAAAGGAAGTATTTCCTGTAGGGTGGGTAGTCCTCATCCTACTGTTACTGGATAGGGGTTGGGGTAGCCTTTCCAGCAGGAAAATCCGATAAAATAGATATAGGTACTATTGCCAGCAGGAGAATCCCATAGTCTCTGCAAAACGAGCATTCTGTAATAGCGATCGCGCTCTGTTTTAGTAACAAGACAATCTTCATACCTGCCAAAGATATCTATCATGATACCGTCCGCACTGCTCTCATCAAAGATGGTTGGACAATTACTGATGATCCACTCAAGCTCAAAGTCGGAGGACGTTCAATCTACGTTGATTTGGGAGCAAAAAAGCTCTTTGCTGCTGAGAAACAAGGGCGCAAAATTGCTGTAGAAATCAAAAGTTTCCTCGATTCATCACCTGTAAGAGAGTTAGAAAAAGCACTTGGTCAATACGAACTGTATTCCCTGATTATGGAGGATGAAGAGCCAGGAAGAATCCTTTATTTAGCAGTGAGTAACATGATTTTTGAAGGATTTTTTTCAGAAGAAATCGCTCAGCGAGTACTTCGCAAAAAGAACCTGAGATTGATTATTTTCGAGCCTGATGCTCAGGAGATTATTCAATGGATAACCTAACATTTTATCAAGATACTGTTGAGAAAATTCTGAATGACCATGCTGCCATACCTTACAGTCATGGTGACATCAAACAATACGTTATTGTCGATAGACAACGCACTCATTTTTTACTTTTCAATGAAGGCTGGGAAAATAACCGACGAGTTCATGGTTGTGTCGTTCATGCGGAAATTCGCCATGACAAAATCTGGATTCACTATGATGGAATTGAAGATGGGATTACGGATGAACTCGTAGAAGCTGGAGTACCTAAAGATAGGATTGTTCTTGCCTTTCATCCTCCGGAATTACGAAAGTATACTGGATATGCTTTGGCTTAGTATTTCATGTAGGATGGTCACTACCCACCCTACGATTACAGGAGTCCACTGTGTCCAGATTGCTAGTTACGCAATACCAAGCAGCAGTCGAAAAAATCATTCGCTATGGTGGTTCTCGCAAGGAAACCAGCATTCGCAATACTTTTGAGCGGCTGTTTAATTGCATTTATTACTAATCGTTCGTTTATTGATGGTAAAACATTTGATGGATTTAGAAAAGTAGTACATCAAGAGTTTGATTATGTTTATATTGTCGATTTGGGGGGTGATATACGGAGTGGGGACACAAGCGGAAATGTGTTTGATATTAAAACAGGTATAGCTATAATGTTTTTAGTTAAAGTCAACAAGGAGAAGGTATGAGTACTGATACTGCTTTATGGCAAGCTATTCTTAATATGCCAGACTCTCTCAAAGTAGAACTTTTGCATTATGCAGAATATTTACTGTCAAAGTATTCAAATCTTAAAAAATCAACAGAAGCGCGTCAACAACCTCATGGTTATGGTAGTTGGGCTGGTAAAATTATTATGTCTGATGATTTTGATGAACCATTGGCAGACTTTGAGGAATATATGTAATGGATTCTATTTTGTTGGATACCCATGCTTTTATTTGGTTGGTAGAGGATGATGCTAATTTACCAGGCTCTCTACGAAACCTAATCGAAAATACAA
>JAYKJH010000088.1:0-8587 GCA_035285345.1 Nostocaceae cyanobacterium
GGTGTTGAAATTACCGGCGGTTGTGCTGGTGCTGGTACTGGTGTTGAAATTACCGGCGTTGTTGGTGCTGGTACTGGTGTTGAAATTACCGGCGTTGTTGGTGCTGGTACTGGTGTTGAAATTACCGGCGTTGTTGGTGCTGGTACTGGTGTTGAAATTACCGGCGGTTGTGCTGGTGCTGGTACTGGTGTTGAAATTACCGGCGTTGTGTTATTCACCGGCGGTGTATTATTTACCGGTGGTGGTGGCGTTGCTGGTTGGGTTGGGGTACTTATAGTAGGGTCAATACTTCTGCCTTCACGACTGGGAGTGCTAACTGGATTAACAACGCTCTCTGGTGTTCGAGTGTTGCTATCGACGGGAGACCTAGGGTTTTCAATCCCGCGTTGCTCCTGATTATTATTAACTGGTACTGCTACGGGTGGATTGTTACCACCGACCGGTGGTGGGGTAGGAGTTTCAATCCTGGGTTGGTTATTATTCTCAACTGGTGGTACGGTCGGGGTCTGGGGATTAGTGCCGATACCAGTGGGAGGTTGATCAACGACGCTAGGAATATTACGACGATTGTTGCCATTATCTATAGCGGTTACTGGCGGACGTTGCGTATCATCCTCAAGCCTTTGGCGCAAGATTTCTCTTGACTGCCGCATTGTGTCAGATTGTAGGTCGTCTCTGGGTACATTAGGCAACTCGGAAGCAATGGGGCTGAGGCGGATAAAAGATGGGTTTTCAATAACTCCCTCACCGACTACGGGTGACTGTGTGGCTAAAGCTGCTGCCGTTTCTGCTTGCACCTGAGCAATTGCTGGGTCAGTACTCGCTACTCCACCTTGCTTCATTAAATTTAATTCTCTAACCAGGTCGCTGGTTTCATAGAAAGTTCTGAGGTCGAATTCGTAGATTGCCTCAATCCTATCTTTGATAATCAGCGCCAACTGTCCTGCTTGCAAGACTTGCCGCTGAGATCCATTCTGGTTTATGACCTCAATGTTACTGTTCGTCAGTGCCCCAACGATAGTGGTATTGGATTCGGGATTGTAACGCACGAATAACGCCGAACCTCGAATAGCGGCAGCAGCATTTGGCGTTTGGATATCCGTTTGTCCTTGTCCCGGCGGAATTAGCAGCAGTACTGTTCCGTTAGAAAGCCGAAAATTGCGTGTCCTGGGCAAAAATCGAAATACTGCCTGTTCTCCAACTCGTGCTAGAGAACCATCATTAAAACGTAAATCTGCCAAGGAGGAACGACCTGTAGATAGTGCATCTCCGGGCTTCATAGCATCCGCAGGACGCGCTCGACGTTGCGGGCTATTTTGGGGCATCAACTGCACCAAGTTGCGGATACTCTGAATCACAGCCCTGGTTAAAGGAGTTGTGGCGCTTGCTGGACCGGAAATCGGCAGCACGATAACGCCAGATAGAACGATGGCTAGGAGGGGGCTAAACTTGCGAGACATAATTTTTGGTCGCACAGAATGGGAATAAACCCAAAGCAGTTTAAACTGAGTTTATCCGCTTTAGGTCTCAGCCTGATAAATGTTATAGCAATTTTTGTTCTGTACATCATCGTAAATTTGTCTAAATTTTCAAATATAAATCAGCAAATCTACTTTGGTATTTTTCTTTATTTTAGCCATTATGCTCGACGATGGAAATATATTTTGTAAATTTAGTGAGAGTAGATCCTGACAAAGAGGTATAACTCTCAAGTATTGTGAATAAATTTCAAGGTTCGTCTATTATTTTTACTGCTATCTCCCAGCATTCCGTTTGGCGCTATGTATTGCTGTCTGTTTCTAGACAGCCACAACAGGACTGGAAAAATTTGCTTTTTTGCCTAACAATTGCTTCCAGTGGGGTAAGCTTCTTTTGCTTTGATTTAAATACCGGATTAGCAGCCATTCCGAACACAAGTAATATAAATTACCTATTCAATAGGTATAAACTCAGGCAACAATTTTCTGGCAACCAGAATCAAAAGGTTTCTGGCAAAGATTTTGTTAGTAAAAATTTTTTCACTCTTACGGAATTGCAGTTACAAAGTTCACCGCTATATTTTCAATCTGAACAGCGAGCCGAAACACTATTACCCTCTGACTTAGAGTATGGCACTCTGGGTATCGAAAAGGGAACAAACAAATTGGATTACCCATTGTCCAATACTGAATATCCTATGACCTCGGTTCGGCGTGAGTCACACACCAGTTCGCGTCAGGAAAATCCAACAGACAGTTTCCTCAAGGTCGAACCCTTGGACAATGAGCTATCAGATCAATCTCTCTTATCACCCCAGGGGTTTAGTTTCGACAAGTCGGAGATTTCCAACGATGACACAAGCTCTCAAGGGTATGTAACAGCGGATTTACCACAGCAGCCAATTTCCGAAACCATCAAGAAACAAACCTCTCAAATACCAAAGTTTGGCTTCGCCAGATTTAATCCTTCCACGCAACAAATTTTTGCTCTCTGGAGTGATGGGGACACTAGTCCGCTTTATCAGGAGAGAAACTGGAAATTTAGGGAAACGGAAGTAACATTTCCAGTCTGGTATTCCCAAACACCACCAACCACTGCTACGCCAGGAGAAGTGTCTCCAAATCCCCCAGGGGGTACAGAAGCACCACAATTAGAAGGACAGCCAAACATCTTACCTACCCCAGTCCCTCCTCCCGTCCAGCAGCAGTTACCCCCACCAGCAATCAATGGCGACCCGGAATTAGGGATACTGAAGCTGCGAGAGCAAATTAATTTCAATTCTTTTCCCTCCCCTAGGGAGGATGAATTGGGAGAGTTGCGGGTGCGACTAATGCAAAACGAACTGGGTATTTTGTCTGTCCGACCTGTAGCAGATGAATTAGGAACCGTCCGCGTGCGACCGCTAGAAACACCACCCTCGAAAATCCCTCCCCCACCCCGTCCGACCCAGCCAGTACTCTACCTCCTAGCTCGCAGCAGCTACTTCCAAACTAATAACATCTTCTCTTCCGTCGATCCGATAGGCGATGGTTTGGTTTGGACTGGTCTTACCCTAGCTGCCGCACCAGTGAGGTTAGGTCCGCAAACTTTTATCAACCTGTCCGCCGATGGCAGCATAATTCGGTACATAGACCAATCTCCATTCAATTACAACCAAGTCCGGTTTAATCTCGGACTTTACCAACAACTGTCGTCTCGGATGTACGGCGAAATTGGTTGGAATAACCAACAGTTGTTCACGGCGAAAACCGGCGATCGCTTTTTGAATGAAAATTCCCTGCGTCTATTTTTGGGACGACGAGACTTTTTCACCCGGCGGCTGATACTAGATAGTTTTTACGAATTTCGACTAACTTTAGCCGACCCCACCAGCCGCAGTCGGATCATCAATTCCTTGTGGTTATCTTTAAGTTATTACTTACAAAGCACTTGGCAAGTTGGTTTAGACTATCAGTATTCTTTATCAAACTTTAGCGAGCGCAACCGAGAAGACCAACTACATCGGCTGATGGGTCGTCTGACTTACCAAACCTCTAACAATACTAATATTACCCTTCAAGGTGGCTGGAGTGTGGGCGGTTCTAATGAACCTAATATTGACTTTGACAGTTTATTTTTCAGCGTCACCTTCGGCTTAGAATTAGGACGCTTTTAAGTGCTGAGTGCTTTGATGTAAGTTGTATTTAGCACATTAGCGATGGAAAGCTTACTCAAAAAATCCTGTTCCTGGTATTTACAGTTTCAACTCAGGAATCGGGATTTTTTTCAGTTAGACCCCAAAGAATAAGTTTTTTAAAATGCAAATTTTTGTAAAGAAGCTTATTGTCAGTAATATAGACTTAATCGCAATAATATTGCAAATATTATCAATAAATTAACGTATTTACTTTATTACAGGGATTGATATTTTATGATTTTTCCGTGTTAAGATGAAAATGTATAATCTGTTTGGACGTATTTTGTTAAATAAAAGTTCTCCTTGTAGCCTTTTGGGAATCTTCACCAGGAACAAAGGAGTATCTATTTGCTTCCTTCAGCTAAAAATGCCAACTTTTAGAGAGTAACATTTATTACTTTTTTTACTAGTAATAGACTTGTCGTCCCCTCAACTAGAGTAACAATTAGCGACTGGTGATGAATTGTTGCCAGACTTGGAAATTGTCTTTAAGCAAGATGCGATCGCTCCTGTGCAAAAGCCTTTGCACCTAGCAGTGGGTGCAGCCAGAAAGGCAAGGGTGACAGCGAGTAGAAGACAAGCTATTTTTTATTTTAATGGGGAAAGCAATCGAGAAATTGGCGGAAAAATTGCCTCTTTAGGTTAACTGGTATAGGAAAATCTCGGTTTTTCATGGAGTTTCATCCAAATAAAATCAAACGGGACAGTCTTCAGGCAAACAATAACTCGTCGGTTCCTACAGATAACCATAAAACTTGGCTGTCCCATTTTAGCCGTGGGAGTTCATAGAAGAGTTCCGAGAATAAATAAGATTTCTTTCCTCATATCCTAGCTATTGTTTTTCATATCTCCTACAAAAATTTACTGTTTTCTCATCTGTCTATCATCTTTGACTAGCATATAAACTCGTGACAGCAATCCCGTAGCTGAAAATTTTGCTGAAAAACAGAAAAAATTTTAATTATCCCTTGAATCCCTCTATGCTGCTTGACAACTACATTGAGGTAAATCAATTAAAAATTGTCATTTAATCAGACCTATTTAAGACACTTATGTCCTGGATTTGTGTTGTTTTTGTGTTTCTTCAATGAAGATTTTAGTTTTTTGTTACGAAAAATACATTTTATGATAATTGCTGACTGCAAACTAAAATTGATAGTTTATTTTTAGGAGCAAAAATCTAGCTTGAGTAAGAGGAAAAACAATAAAACATTTCGGCAGAGTCATACTTTTGGTACTGTTCGGTTAAATTTTAGCTATCTAAGTTGGAGATATGGAATGTCTATGAGCTATATCAGGAATTAATTATTAAAAGTCTCTGATTTTCGCTTTTAATTTGTTATGTTGGATTTATTGACAGGGATTGAGTTACTGTGAACTACACCATCAGTCCCGCAGAGCATTTACCAAAACTCGCCAGGTAAATAGCTCTAATTGATAGTGCCAAATCTAGATAAATCCAACTGACAAGCACAGAAGTGTAGTTCATAGCAAAACTCAAGCTAACAACTAATTGTGATGTAGAGAGGATACGTTTATGACTATGTTAGGAACAACTAATCAAGTAGCCGCAAATTGGCAACGAAGCAATAACAATAAATTCGCAGAACTGAAATTAGATATATTACAGCCATTGCGGATATGGTTTGATTCATTAGAGATTCAAAATCCGAAATTAGCTAAATTTATTGCTAAAACCATACCAGCCCAATGTCCCTTTGAGCGTGATATCGTTATATTTGGTCGTAAAGTAGCTCACATTCCCCCCTTGTGCAAGCTCAATCCATTGTACGAGCAATTCGTTGGCTTAAGGTTTCGCGCTTTGTGTTATTTAGTAGATGTGTGCGGTGAAGACATCCAGTCCTACTGCTAAGCGTCTCTATCCAGCAATGACAGCATGGAAATTAAGATTGAACGTCAACCCAGTGCAGAACGTCTCCAAGAGTTAGGCGTATCCCAATGGTCTATTTGGACAAAAGAAGTATCCACCTTCCCCTGGACTTATGATTCCCAAGAAACCTGCTACTTTTTAACAGGAGATGTAATTGTCACACCCGATGACGGACAACCAGTGCAGATGGGGAAAGGAGATTTAGTAACTTTTCCGGCTGGAATGTCCTGTACTTGGGAAATTAAAAGCGCTGTGAAAAAACACTATTGCTTTGATTAGTTATTAGTTATTAGTTATTAGTCATTAGTCATTAGTTATTAGTTAGATGACCAATGACACCCTCGTTACAACTTATTATAGGGTGGTTCACACACGGGGTCGTAAGACAAAGTACTGATCATCATTCCCAATCGATATTCTACAAAGTAATTCACTACCCCGTCACCCACACAGTATTTGGATTCCCCAAAACCTTCGTGACCACCCCCATAAAAGTTGGGATATTCTTTCCAAATGGGGGGTCGATAACCAAAAATATAATTGTATAACTTTCCAGCAGTAGCTTGGCTGTAGTCAAAAGATTCTATTTCGGAAGCGTTGGGTTCTAGACCAATAGTTTGGGCACGATTATTGATAAAACTAATGTAAAATCTTCCTTGTTTGGGAAAATTAGGAAAAACTTTGCGGATACCAGATAGAGAATAACTATAAGTCATGACAGTATTTCCCTTTTCGTCACGTCTCCTCTCAGGTTGTCCTAGAGGAAGACCAAAGTAACTCTGGATAGTTTGCGGACTTTGATTTAACACGTAGCGTCCAGCTAAAGCTGGGTGTGCAAAAATACTGTTCATCAGCAAAAAACTGAAAATTAGCACCGTAATCAGAGCGAATGTGTAAAAACGTTTCATTAACTGTGTCAGAAATCGAGTTCCTTGCCAATATCTACACATAGAAAACTAGATTTTCCGTATAGACTCGCAATCTCTTAGGTCGTGTGACTATTGACTAATGACTCATCACTAATGACTAAGGACTAATCACAATATGTTGCTACATTTAATTACTTGGCAAGAAGTCGAAGCTTATCTAGAACAGTCTCAAGGTATTATTCTCCCGATAGGTTCCACCGAACAACACGGACCTACCGGATTAATTGGGACGGATGCAATCTGTGCGGATGCGATCGCTCGTGGTGTAGGACAAGCAACCCATGCAATTGTAGCGCCGACAATCAATGTCGGAATGGCGCTGCACCATACCGCCTTCCCTGGTAGTATCAGTTTACGTCCCAGTACCTTAATCCTGGTCATCCGCGACTATATCACCTGTTTAGCAAAGGCTGGATTTACCAAGTTCTTCTTGATCAACGGACATGGCGGTAACATCGCTACCGTCAAAGCTGCTTTCTCGGAAACCTACGCTCATTTAGCAGATTTAAACATTCCCCACGCTGACCTTGTACAATGCCATCTTGCTAATTGGTTTATGTGCAGTTCCGTTTACAAACTAGCAAAGGAATTATATGGCGAACAGGAAGGTTCCCATGCGACCCCCTCAGAAGTAGCTCTCACCCAATACCTCTACCCAGAAGCTATTAAACAGGCAACTTTGTCACCAGAAGTTGGTCAGGGACACAAAATTTATGGTGCCCTAGACTTTCGTCGTCGCTTCCCCGATGGCAGGATGGGTTCTAATCCAGGATTAGCAACACCGGAACATGGGAAACAATTTTATGAGTTAGCGGTGAAAGAACTTACCAGCGGCTATTTAGAGTTTTTGAATGCCGCTTAAATCTTGAATCATCCGGCGAATAGTTGTTTCTTGAGCTTCGATGCTCTCCGTCAGCTTAAACTGAACAATCGCTCTGCTAAGATTATTCTCTGGATATTTTACCTTAAAGTAGACATTTCCTGCTAGATAATCAGCAAAAAATCTCAATCCCAACTCAAAGGCAATCAGACGGATAGCGTCGTAAATATAAGCATAGTCATTCTCCGTGAGAAATGCCTGTGCTACTGAGAGATAACCCTGGAGAATTCTCTGACATATTTTCGTATCAAAATCAATGCTAGTCCAATCCGTAGTTTCTTCTCCAGCCGGATTGCAACCAGAACGCAGACAGTCGCCAATGTCGTAATGTATCAACCCCGGTTTAACGGTATCCAAGTCTACGACGCTGACGGCTTTCTGGGTAGCCGTATCAAACATCACATTGTTAATTTTGGGGTCGCCGTGAATTAGACGAAGTGGTAGTTTACCCTCAGCTTTAGCATTTTCCAGAACATGACACCAAGAAGCGCGATCGCTGACAAACTGCAAGCAATAATTAACTTCTCCGGACTTCGGAGGGTTAGTTTTCGCCAGTAGTTGTTGGTAATATTCCAGATAAAGTGGTGTAATGTGGAATCCTTCCAAGGTGTCAGCGAGTTTTTCTGGAGACAAGTCACCAATCAGATTGTGGAACATCCCCAAAGCATATCCGACTTCTTGGGCTTGTTTTGTATCCCGTATCGTATCGAAGGACTGGGAACCTTCAATAAAGCTAATAGCTCTCCAACAGGAACCATAAGTATCTGTATACTGGTCTTGACCATCCTTGGTTAACAGTACACGGGGTACTTCCCAACGTCGGTTGAGGGGAGTCTGTTGTAAGCGATTATGAACATGCTCCGTAAAAATACGCATATTATGCATCACCAGTTGTGGCTGTCGAAATACCTGGGTATTGATGCGTTGTAGGATAAACCGCTGTGACTGGGGCAAATCAAGCGTTACCAGAAAGGTATCATTTATATTGCCAGTACCAAAAGCTGCAACAGATGTAACTTTTGCTTGCAGGCTGAATTGATTGGCAATGGCAATTAGATTCTCAGTACCCTGTAGTTTAATCTTTTCTGTCATTTGCTTAGAGCAGCAGGACTTACGCAACTGGCACATTTTTTCTTGTAGGGTGTGTGACGCTACGAAAAAATTTGAACGTAAGAATAAGACTTTTGGCGTCACGCACCTATGACCAATTGTGACACTATCGTAAGTCCTGA
>JAYKJH010000089.1:0-2574 GCA_035285345.1 Nostocaceae cyanobacterium
CAGGACTTACGCAACTGGCACATTTTTTCTTGTAGGGTGTGTGACGCTACGAAAAAATTTGAACGTAAGAATAAGACTTTTGGCGTCACGCACCTATGACCAATTGTGACACTATCGTAAGTCCTGAGCAACTACGCTAGTACCCTAGTCCTTGTCAGGTAAGGAAGTATTAGAACAAGAAGATAAAATTACTCGTGCTGGTGTCTCAACAGCCAATCCTGACCCACCTGAATAGTGATATCCGATTCCAGATTACCTGTGCTTTCCACACGCACTTCACCCAATTCTAGGGCACTGCGAATCACTTCGGCGCTGTCATTGTCACCTTGTTGAGCGACAATATGAGTAGTCTGCAAAGGTTCCATCCAGGGTTTGGAGACATAAACATTGCGGTAGCCAGCCGCTGTCAGGGTTCTAATTAAAGCACGGATTGAACGGGGACTATCGGTGCTATCTTGAATAGCAATCCTCAAATCATTTGGTGCTTGGGATGTAGAAGCTTGGGATGTTTCTAGATCAAAATGTTGTGCCATCATCCGAGCTATGCGGTCTTTGTCTGGCAACCAATAGCTAGCATTATACTGACCCTTTTCGCTAAACCGACCAGGAAGCATCAGCATTTGCATGTTGGAACGATTTGTCCGCACACCAAAACCCACCAGTGCTACTAACTCTTCCACGGTTAAGTTGGTGTCAATATTAGACTGGATAACTTTGAGAATTTGGGGAAGTCTAGCAGCTGTGGTTGGGTTGAGTGTCTGTTCTATTAAGGAGCGCATCACCATTTGTTGACGTTGGATGCGACCAATATCCCCATATTGATCGTGACGATAGCGCAACAGTTGTAAAGCCTGGTCGCCATTAAGATGCTGCTTACCAGCTTTTAAGTTAATGTACAAGTGCTGGGAATCGTCCTGGTACTTCATATCTTTGGGGACGTGAACCGTCACCCCTCCCAGCGCGTCAATTAGCTTACCAACCCCTAAAACGTTAATCCGGACATAACGGTCGATACCTACACCACCTAAAAGATTGCTGGTGGTCTTAGCGCTTAAAGCAGGACCGCCTTCTACGTTAGCGGCATTAACTTTTTTTATACCATGACCTTCGATTTCTGTGCGTGTATCTCTGGGGATAGAAAGCATCGCTAATTTTTTATTTTGCGGATCAAATCGGAGCAGCAACATTACATCCGACAGACCATCAAAGGAATTTATTTGCGGTAAATATCTTTGATTAAGAGATGTAGCTGGAGGATTTTTCACGTCTGGGGGTAAGACGCTCATACCCATGACTAAGATATTAACTGGACGAGTTAATTCGGAAAATTTTAACCCTGTACCCGCAATCCGATCGTTATCAAAGACTGCTGCTTGCTCTGGGGTTAACTGAGTTTGCATCAAAGGGGTACTGGATAAAGAAACCGCTAACAGCGCTCCAGCCGTTGCTGACACCATCGCTATACCGCTCATACCTACCCAAAACCATAGCCAACGACCTGATTTGGTATTAATGAATCTTTTTTTACTTGCGCTTGATGATGGTAAGGAATAGGAATTTTTAGATGTAGTTCTTTGCGTTGTCACGGACTTCCTCACACTCACTGAAGATTATGGGTAAACTTTCAGACTGAAATCAGATAGATGAACCCATAGTAGCTATCTCCTTAATTATCGGCACATGGTCGTTGCTTAAGTGATAACCAAAACACTTATAGCAGTATTTCTCCTCAAGTGCTGCCAAATCTGGAGCTTGCTTTTTGAAGTATGGCAGGATTAAACCCGTTTGACCAGCCGGTTGAGTCTGAGAAATAGTAAATTTTTCATGCTCCGTGGGAAGTTTAAAAGAAAATATTCATATAGTAGTGGCAATGGGTAATCGGGAATAGAACATGAAGGAAATATGAAGTAGGAAAATAATCATTATTTGGTCATTGTGTTGTATCTAGCGAACCGTGCTGAGATTGATGCTTACCCAACCCCAAAGTTTATCATCCAGAACTGACGTTATTACCCATTACCCATGACCCATTAAGGCAGTTTGTCCCCTACCCGCTCAGCAAACCGACTAAATCCAGGTAAATTAGTAGACTTGCGCTGAGCTAGACGAATTATCAACCACAGACTAACCAAAAAGTAACCAGACGTCAAAAAACTGTTGAGCAGCAGTAGACGCAGCGCCAAAAAATCTGCCGTTTCGGCTCCGGTGTGCAACAGAAAAGACCCAATCAACCACAATAGCGCTAGACTAACGGACAATCGACTGACAGCTATTTGTTCCCGACTACCCTGACCCCGATAAAGAGTCCACAGGGAAGGAAAAAATCCCAGGATAGGCACAAAATGAAATAATAGTCCCAGAGGTGGTAGTTTCACCTCTTGATGAGAGAAGTTCTGATTATCATCATTAGATTGAATATTATCCATAATATTGCAGCAGAATCCTGAACTAGAGGTATGAGTTGACATCCTCCCACCGCTAACCCTTGCGGGTATAGCGGGGGATTCCAAGAATCACTTCTTGGGATTCCTCTTTCCACGACTCGGCTTATTTGGAGGAGTTTCCCCACCCAAA
>JAYKJH010000090.1:0-52357 GCA_035285345.1 Nostocaceae cyanobacterium
CATAATATTGGGATTTTTCTTGTGGGGTGGACATCTTGTCCGCCCTAGAAATTGAAGGGACGGGCGAGACGCCCATCCCACAAAACCACTAAAATCATCCCGCATTTATGCAACACCTGCGAAATTACTTGAATATTATGGACCTCATCTAAAAAGACCTCATGCTGATACCCTTAAAGGCTCTCGTCATGACAATATGAAAGAGCTTCGCTTTAAAGCAGCAGATGGAGTGTGGCGAGTAGCCTTTGCTTTTGATCCACAACGACAGGCTATTTTACTTATTGCTGGTAACAAAGCAGGAACAAGTGAAAAACGCTTTTATAAACAACTGATTGCTAAGGCAGATGAACGATTTGATAAGCATCTTAAACAATTGAAACAAAAAGGAGAAAAAGGCGATGGCGAAGAAGCTTAATGAAATCATGGAAAAACTTCCCCGCACACGACAAGATAAAATCGCCGCACGTGCAACCGAGTTAATCGGCATTGAAATGACGCTCAAAGATATCAGAAAGGCGAGACAACTGACACAAGAACGCATGGCAAAACTGCTGGGAATTCGTCAGGATAGCATCTCCAAACTAGAAAAGCGTACTGACTTGCTTGTCTCTACTCTCCGCAGTTACGTGAATGCTATGGGGGGTGAACTTCAAATTATTGTAGAGTTTCCTGACAGACCACCCGTTGTGCTTACCGGACTTGCAGAACTAGATGATGAAAACTCTCCCCAAACACCCCATCCCGATACCTGTGGCAAAATTGAAATCTACTGATCGCATTAAGCAAACCGGATGCTGGGAACCATACTTGCTAGACGATACGAAATCCTCAGTCCCCTGGGAGGTGGAGGTTTTGGGGAAACCTTCATCGCTCGTGACACCCAATTACCAGGTAATCCCGAATGCGTTGTCAAAAAACTCAAACCCCAAGCCACAGACCCATTAACCCTACAAACAGCCAGACGCTTATTCGACACCGAAGCGCAAGTACTCTACCAATTAGGAACCCATCCCCAAATACCCCAATTATTAGCCTTTTTTGAGGAAAATCAAGAATTTTATCTAGTACAAGACTATATCAAAGGTAGCGACCTCAGCCAAGAATTAGCACAGGGAAACAAACTAACCGAACCGCAAGTCATTACCCTCCTACAAGACATCCTCAAAATCTTAGAATTTGTCCATCAACAAAAAGTAATCCACCGCGACATTAACCCCCGAAACTTACTCCGTCGCCATAGTGATGGTAAATTAATCCTCATCGACTTTGGTGCCGTTAAACAAATCACCACCCAAGTCATAAACCCCCAAGGAAATACCAAACTCACCGTCGCTATTGGCACCCCTGGCTACGTCCCCAGCGAACAATCCTTCGGTAATCCGAAATATAGCAGCGACATTTACGCAGTTGGGATAATTGCCATTGGTGCCCTCACGGGATTATCCCCCGAACACCTAGAAAGAGACGCCTCCACCGATGAAATTATCTGGCAAAATCAAGCCACCGTCAGCCCGGAATTAACAGGCATTTTAGACAAAATGGTGCGCTATGACTTCCGAGAGCGTTACCCCTCAGCCACCGAAGCCCTAGAGGCTATTAACAGCCTGAAAAACCCCACTTCTGCCACCATAGCCTTACCATCACCATCCACACCCCCAACCCCCAATAAATATCTTCCCAAACTTCCCCAACTTCCCCAAAAATTGTTACAAAAATTATTAGTATCCATTGCCTTTTTAGGGATGGGTTTTGTAACCTATATTCTGGCAGTAAATGCCCTAAATTCCTCCAACGCCACCCACTTGTATAAACAAGCAAACACCTTATATGATTTGCAACGCTACAAAGAAGCCCTAGCCACTTATCAAAAATCCCTAGATATTATCTCCAACTATCCCGAAGCTTGGTACGGTCAAGGGAAAACATTAGCTAAATTACAGCGCTCCCAAGAAGCAGTAGAAGCTTACGACAAAGCGATTCAACTGCAACCAGAATATTTAGAAGCTTGGCTAGGACGGGGGTTAGCATTAAATCAATTACAACGCTACTCTGATGCGATCGCATCCTTTGACAAAACCCTAAAAATTCAAAATAACTACCCCCAAGCTTGGAATGGTAAAGGGGAAGCCTTAACAAATCTCAAGCGCTACGACGAAGCAATTAAAGCCTACGACAAAGCGATTCAAAATCAAACAGACCCCTACGAAGCATGGCAAAATAAAGGCTGGGCATTGCACAATTTACAGCGTTATGATGATGCTATCAAAGCTTACGACAAAGCGTTAGACATCAAGCCCAACTACACCAAAGCTTGGTACAACAAAGGCAATGCCATGATGATTTTACAGCGCTACCAAGACGCAATCAATGCCTACGAAAAAGCCGTACAATCCCAACCAAACTATTATCAAGCCTGGTTTAGTCGCGGCAATGCTCTAGTGAAACTACAGCGCTATCAAGAAGCTATAGAATCTTTTGACAAAGCCCTAAAATCCAACCCCCAAGACTATCAAAGCTGGTACAATCGCGGTTGGTCATTACACCAATTAAAACGCTACGAACAGGCAGTTAATGATTATAATAAAGCTTTGCAAATCAAACGCAATGATTATCAAATATGGTATAATCTCGGAAATTCTCTCTATAATTTAAAAAATTACTCCGATGCGATCGCTGCTTATAATCGAGCAGTGCGCTACAAAAAAGACCATGCCGAAAGTTGGTATAGTCGGGGGAATGCTCTATTTAATTTACAAAGGTACTCCGAAGCGATCGCATCCTATGACAAAGCAATTAAATACAATCCAAATTACCGTCAAGCTCTAGAAGCTCGGAACCAAGCACAAAGCAAACTCCCACTCCCCACCCCCACAGCGGAAGCAGCTAAATCTGAAAACAAACCCAACCCATAAAAATGGCTAATAGCTAATAGTTGATGATAGATACAAATCAACTATTAGCCGCCGTTTTATAAGTAGATGTCATTAACTGTCTACACCAATAAAATCCGACAATAGACTTCGTACAACAATCCTAATTTTTGATTTGGAACCACAGATGAACACAGATAAACACAGATGAAATCTGATTTTTATCTTGGTTTCGACCGATGAGATGCTCATAGGTCTAATCTGTTCTTCCTCATCCCTAGTTATTATTCCCTAGTCTCTGATTGATTAATGTTCACTTCATTCATTTTATTTCCTGGTTGAAAATTTTGCAGTTTGGTAGCAGATGGATTGTTGATAAACGGCTGATTCATTCCGGGAAGCTCCGGTCGAAAAGTATCAGCAGTTGATATATTTCCTCCTTGAGATTGCGCTTGGATTGCTTGCTTTTCAGTATACTCAGCCAACTTTTCTTGAGCTACAGAATAGACCGTACTACCTTTAGGAATCTGACGCAGATAGGTCAAAGCTTCCGTAAAATTTCCCCTCCCCGCATAATTGTAAGCTTGTTGCAATAAATGCACCGACCTCACCTGTTGTTTTTCAGCATATTCAGCTAATTTGTCGTGAACTACAAGACCCGCAGAAGTATGTTCCGGAATTTGTCGCAGATAATCTAAAGCCGCAGAAAAATCTTTTTCTCCTGCTTTCGCGTAGGCTTTTGCTAATAAATCATTTGCTTCCGTCTCTAGATTTGTTCTTGCTTCATCAACCAGTTTCTCGCCCTTGACTCGCCAATATAAAATATCAGGAAGTTCGCTGACACTATCAATTACATCAGACCATCTTTTCTCTTTATATGCTGCTTCCGCAGTAGCGATTTGAGAGCCAGCCTTTTGCCATTCTTTTTGCCACTCTTCAATTTTGACTTGTGCCTCTGGATAGATAGGACTAGTGGCAGAAATTGATTTTGCCAAAGCCAAAGCCTTATCTAAATCCCCTTTTTTAAACTCTTTGTTTGCCTTATTTAAAGTGTCCGATTCCGAAAAACCTGGGAAATTATCAAATACTGCATAAACTCCCAAACCCACCAACACAGAATTAGCAGCAATTCCTACTTTGACCCCGTTTTTTATCCAAGACTTTTTGTCCTTATCAGACTCAGGAACAGGTACATAAGTATTATTCGACCGCAGTTGGAAGTTTTGTTTGGGGAAATTGGGTTTGGGGAAATCAGGGTTTGGGAAATCATTCGTCAGCAAATCATTAGTCTGGACATCATTTTTCAATGGCAGTTCTAGTTGATTATTTCTAAGTAACTGCGGTTGATAATTCTGGGAATTCTCTGCTAACCTTAATTCAGCATCGAAAATCCGGGCGATGTCTTCTAAAGTTGGAATATCGTGTGCTGCAACTAATTGCAACTGTTTGTTGGGCAATATCAACGGTTTGAGAGCTTCCAACACCTGAGCGGCTGACTGGTAACGCTGTCGGTAATCGTAGCGTACCATTTGACTTAGGATAGTAGCTAAATAATTACTGACAGGAATTTTATCAGAACGCCAGATTACCTCCTGAGTTTTCGGATCGACATTTAATTGCATTGGAGCAAATCCAGTCAAAGCCTGAATAGCAATCATCCCTAGAGCATAAATATCACTATTCGGCTGGGGTTGTTGACTAAATTGCTCTGGTGGGATGTATCCCAAAGACGTAACAGCAACCCGAAATATCGGCAACCCTGGATTTGGCTGAAAATTATAAGGCTGCACCGAACCAAAGTCAATCAGAAATAACTTGTGATCCAAACTACGTCGGATTAAATTATCCGGTTTGATGTCACAATGGATAACTCCGTGACGGTGAACAAACTCCAGAGTCCCTAACACATCATACAGGAATTCAATCACCTCCCTCTCCCGCCAACGGTTCCCCCAATTCCCATTAATTGGTAATTCCGCTAGCAGCGAATGTCCTGGTATAAATTCTTGCACTAAATAAAATTCTTCTTCTTCCTCAAAAGATGCAATCAACTGGGGAATTCGTTCATGACATCCGAGTGTAGCAAGAGTGTGGGTTTCCCTCTCAAAGCGGTCTCTAATCGTTTCCAGGTAGTCAGGGTCGTGCTTATTAACCTTAAGCTGCTTGATGACAGATTTAGGATTTCCTGGGAGAAAAATGTCTTCCGCAACGTAAGTCTGTCCAAAAACCCCTGCACCCAAAATCTGGACAATTTGATAACGTCCTTGCAGGATTTTACCTATCATGGGGTGGATCATTAGCTAATCACCTATTCAAATCATGTAAACATACGGCGTCTATTCAGTTTTTCGACACCTCAATCCAATTTCCGGATTCTGATATTGGTATTTTTGATAAAGCCAAAAACCATCTATCTCACCCACCAGCAAGCCTTGATACCAACCTTTGTCAAGCCTCGGTAAATACTTAAATTTATGTACTTTATTAAAAAAACGACCTCCGTAATATCTCTTGAACCCAGCAGTACAGATAACCCATCCGTTACATCCGTTACATCATCCGCTGCCACATCCGCTGCCAATTATTTCCGCAACAAGGGGTAATACAATTGCCCGTTGCTGACTGTTAACCCGGAACGTTCTCCAGCGATGTAACCAGTACCGAGAAAATAATCCACCCTCCCCGCACCTTTAATAGCACCTCCCGTATCTTGATCCAAAACGTAGCGGGTAACACGACGAATCTCTTTCTTTCCCCCACCGATGTAAAAGGGAAAAGAAGAACGAATCAGTGCTAAAGCACCGGGAGGCATGAGAGACTTATCTGTAGCAATAGAACGCTCGGCAATTAACGGTACACCAATGGAACCCCTAGCTGGGTTTCCGTGGGATTCGCGGAAAAATACAAAGCTGGGGTTGCGGGGAAGATAAACATTTAAATCGTGGGGATTTTTGTGAAAATACTGCTCTATAGTCTGCATTCGCAGCCCTTCTAGGGCTAATTTACCATCATTAGCCAGTTCTCGCCCGATACTAACGTAATCTTGCCGAGTACTGCCATCATAATTAATGCTAGTTTCTGTACCATCGGTAAGTTTGAGTCTCGCGGAACCTTGGATTTGTGTCATGAAGGGTTCTAAGCGATCGCGAAACCAAAACAACTCCAACCCCCGTAATTTACCCTTATCCCATTGCAACCCATCGGCACCTTCTAGTTGCAACCGGGTAGGATGGGGACGCTTCCAGGAATCAAAATCTGGTGGACGACGAAAAACAGGATAGCGGAATTCGGCGGTGGGAGTGCGACTAGCATTGTATAGTGGTTCAAAATAGGCAGTGTACAAGACAGTGCCTTTACCATCGCTACCAATAGCTTGATAAAAGGTAAATTCCCGATTTACAGCCTCTGCTAGTTCTGCTGGTGACTTTGATTGTAAAACTAATTGGCGGAATCTTTGCAAACTTCTAGTGACGCGATCGCGTGTAATTCCCGGTACTTGATATCGTTTATAAGCAGCTTCGGCTTTATCTGTTTGTAAATATTGCAAACTGCGGTCAATTGCTGTAATTAATCCTTGTCTATCACCTTTTTGCTGTTTCTCTCCCCAAAGTTGCTCATCTACACAATATTTATTTTGCTGAGCGTTAACTAACGGTGAATTACTAATAGGTACGAGAGCTATCCGGGGTGTAGGGGGTTTTTGGTTTTGAGGAGATGGCTTTGGTGGTAGTGTATTTTGCTGTGATGCATTTTTAACTTTATTCTGACTTGAAGTAGGAGTAGGAGTAGGTGTAGGTGAGAATAGTGGTTTGACTGGGGGGAATATTTCGACGCTCTTCTCAGGCAGGATACATCCCACTTTTTGGATTTGTCCCCGCTCTAGTTTGGGTAGACGCAATAGGAGAATTAATAGAAATATCGGTAAGCTGAGGCTGAGGTAAGCAAGAGTTTTTGTACTCAAAAAGCGAGAGGATTTCATGATGTCAACGACCTACACTGATGCTTCGATACAGTATAGACTTCTAGGTTGGTAAAGAATTGCGGCGTTTTGGGTTTGTGTCGGGAATTTTGTCTGATAGCGGTATCGCTCATGTGAAGTATGAGCGGGTGCTTGTGAAGTCTAAGCGGGTGCTTGTGAAGTACAATAGGGCGGGCAGGATGCCCACCCCACAAGAATCTTACTGAATTAATCTGTCAGAATTAGTTATGGATCAAATTAAAAAAGAACGGCTAGAAGCAAAGGGCTGGAAGGTGGGTACAGCCTCGGAATTTTTGGAACTTACACCAGAAGAAAATACTCTGATTGAAATCAAGTTAGCACTTAGTCGCAGCCTGAAACAGCGACGACAAAAATTGATGACACAAGCTGAATTAGCACTCAAAATTCAATCAAGTCAACCCCGCATCGCTAAAGCGGAAAATGGTGATGCTTCAGTTTCTATTGAACTGCTAATACGTGCGATGCTAGCAACAGGTGCAACTTTGCAAGAAATTGGACAAGTTATTGCCGAAACTGGATGAAGCGATCGCAATTGTTAGTCGTTGTTATTGCGGCTAATTTCTCGTGCGATAATCTCCTTAATTAATGCTGGGATATCTTTGTCAACTCTCAAAGCCTGCTGTCTCAACCTTTCGTATATTGCTATATCTTCCCCTTGCCACATCAAATCTATTCTCCTCACCTGCTGCATAGAATATAGCTCTCCAGTTCCAAAATGCGATCGCATTTCAGATATGGTGACAAGTACAAAGACTCTACTGTTACTTCTTCTCTCCCCAAAAGAGTTGCCTGAGATGAGCGTCCAACTTCGATTTCAATTTTTTTGAGTCCTAATTCTGGCGGTAATGTATTGCCAAAGGTTTTATTGCCTCGCTTGCCATCATAACTAATTGCAAAAGCTACTTCTCTGCGATTTAATTGTTCAAGGGCTAGAACGAAATCATCAAAATTAATTCTAGAGAAATATCTCGCATCCCTATCGCCACATACACCTTGATAGGGAGGGTCTATATAAACAAAATCACTAGTTTTCACTGCGGCTAAAACTTCTCTGTAATCCCAGCATGTAAATCTACATTTATTCTTCAGCAGTTGGGAAACACCTTCTATATTTTTCTTCATTGTCTCAGGCTTGGTTCCCTTACGTCTTTTATCAGGGCTTTGATTGAAGAATCCAGCCGAGTTATAGCGCACAGCCCCTTTTACACATCGAGCCAATAAATACAGAAAAAGTTTTGCATCATTAGTTTTATTGAAAGTCTCTCTTATTTCAAAGTAGTGATTTACAGAATCATCATGCTGCTGATTCCATATATTTCTATAAGTATCTGCTATTTCCTGTGGTTTTTCCACAATTAGCTCTAATAGCTCAATCAGTGGTTTGTTGATATCGTTAAGCCAAAAGTTTTGCGAAATGCAGTTAGCAGCAGCAGCGATACTAACGGCTGCAGTTCCGGCAAAAGGCTCTACCAACCTTTCTACTTTATTAGGTAAAAACCTGAGAATGTCTGACGCCAGGTTCCTCTTACTACCTTGATACTGAATCGGATGCGGTAGGCTAGGCATCTCAATCGGAGAACAAATTATCTTAGTTAGTTTACCACGAGGGGAAGTTGTGGTGGCAGCGGATAGCCTCCGGCAAGCGCGGATGTAACGTATAGGTTGTTCGTGCTGTACAGATTACCTTTGCGTATGCAGCGTATGCAGCGCGAAACATTCATAAAAACTGTACCATTGGTGCGTTGACCTCCCCTAAAAGCGCCACCACAATACATGTGGACAAGCATAACCGTTGCAAACACATGGAAGCTCTAAAACTCTATTTTCTGCGGCATGGGGAAACGGTGTACAGCCAAACTGGGGGTTACTGTGGCTCATTAGATGCGGAATTAACACCCCAAGGAGTCGAAATGGCGGAGGCTTTTGCTGCTGCTTACTGCAAGTTACCCTGGAATGCTGTTTACGTCAGTCCGATGAAACGCACCATCACCACCGCTAAACCCCTGTGCGACGCTGTAGGAATAGATATGCAATTGCGGGATGGACTCAAAGAAATTCGTTACGGTAAGTGGGAAGGACAAACCAGCGAGTTTGTGGAACAAAACTACACAGAGGATTATGTCCAGTGGTTAACCGAACCAGCTTGGAACCCACCTACAGGGGGAGAAACGGCGGTAGAAATTGCCTCCCGTGCTTCTGTGGTGGTGGCGGAAATTCAGCAAAAGTACCCCACAGGTAACGTTTTGGTAGTTTCCCACAAGGCTACTATCCGGATTATTCTTTGTAGTCTGCTGGGTATTGACTTGGGAAGGTATCGAGATCGCATTAGCGCTTTAGCTGGTGCGGTGAGTATTGTTAAGTTTGATATCCACGGACCCTTACTAGAAGTGTTAGGCGATCGCAATTATATGAGCGAACAACTGCGCTCTCGACCAGGCACATAAATTAGGTTAGTAGTAAGCACTTCAGTGCTTATCTTCAGCACTTCAATGCTTACTACGAAACAAAACTTCATTTTTCACCCATTACCTATTCCCTATTCCCCATTCCCACACGCACTTCCTCGTTTGTTGCGCTCTCTTGGGCGTTGTATTCTTGAGAAAAGTAGAAGTAACTGTGGGGTTCATTTTTCGGCAGAATGCCATTAACTACTTGTCCGAGAACATTTTGACCGGATTTTTCTAATAATTCTTTGGCAACTGTGGCGTTGACAGAATCTACCACTTCTGGTCTAACTATAAACAATACACCATCAGCCATTTGACCGATAGTTGCAGCATCCGCCGCTACGTTTAATGAGGGAGTATCAATAATTGTATAGTCGTAATTCCTAGCAAAATTTTCTATCAAACCTGCCATGCGTCGCGAGTCTAAAAGAGATGCGGGTGAGGGAGGTAATGCACCTGCAGTCAGGACATGTAAATTATCCATGACTGGTTTAATAGCTGTGCTGAGTTCAGTTTGTCCAACAATGACATTACTTAAGCCGACATTGTTCAGCAATTCCCAAATTTTATGCTGCATGGGACGGTGTAAATCGGCATCTATTAATAATACTTTCCGCTCCATTTGTGCTAGTGCTATCGCTAAATTTGCGGCAACTGTGGACTTACCTTCTTGGGGTACGGAACTGGTGACAACAATAACTTTTAATTCTTTATCAGCACTGACAAATTTGAGATTTGCCCGCAGCATCCTGTAAGCTTCACTAATGGGTGAACGTGGCATATCTCTGACAACTAATCTGTGACTATCGAACAGAGAATTTTCATTGCTATTTGGAGATTTTTTGGGATAGCTGCTGAAATTAGGAATTATCCCCAACAATGTCCAAGGTAATAATGCTTTGGCTTGCTCAACAGTCTTGATTGATTTATCTTTTGCTTCTAATAAAAAGATAGTTGCCATAGCAGCTAGCATCCCTAGCAACCCGGCACTCAAGTAGGCAACTATCCGAGAAGAAGCAGGTTCTTGGGGAAGATTAGCCGGGGAAATCATCCGCACATTACCAACATTTTGATGTTCGGCTATGCGGCTTTCTTGCAGCCTTTGCAGCAAAAGTGAATAGGTAGCTTGGGCTGCTTCTAGTTTGCGTTCTAATTCCCGCTGTTGCTGTTCTAATCTAGGAAGAATATTCAGCCGTTTTCTATAGTCTGCTTGTAAGTTTGATAAGGCTGCAGATTCACTAATTAAACCCAGACGGGTTGACTCTAATTCGACAAGTTGGGCGGTGAGTTGTTGTTTAAGTGCCCCTAGTTGTAAATTACCATTCAGGTTTGGCTGAGGAACTCCAACTACCTGTAATAGACGCTCTTTGAGCAAGGTTTTTAAGGCTGCTAACCTACCTTTGAGGCTGATTATTTGGGGATGAGCATCTTGAAAAACAATACGCTTAGCTGCCAATTCTGACTCGATTTGTTGAACTTCTTTAAGTAAATCTTGCACCCCTGGTGCTTGACTAATAGATGTTCTACTAACTGCCTCTTGGGAGTTCATTGCCAATTGCTGGCGAATTGCTTGGGACTTAGCATTAACATCGGCAATTTGTGATTCAGTTTCGCTAATTCTTTTTTGTAATTCGGTAATTACTTCCACTCCCCTATTTGCTTCTTCTTGCAGAGCTACAACTTGATTTTCTTCTTTAAATCGGCGCAAAGATATCTCTGCTTGACGCACGGTAGCTTCAGCTTGGGGTAACTGGGTGTCAATAAATTTGCGTGCCGCCGCTGCTTCGGTTCTGTTGTAAGAAATATTATGTTCTATATAGGCATCCATTAATGTATTAACAACCAGGGCAGCGGTTTCTGGATTAATATCTTCGTAGGCAACTTTGACAATATCAGTACCGACAAGATTATTCACTGTCAGTCGTTTAAAAAAATCTTTAAGTTTTAATGGTGCCCCTTGTTTATCTTTGAGTTGGAGTTGGTCTATAGTCTTTTGGACAACCGGAACAGAACGAATCACTTCTGCTTCTGTATTCATCGGATTACTTCTCTCTGCCAGTGGTTCTAAAGAGCCAATTTCTCTTCCCACCCCTGTTAGGGAGGAAGTAGTATTTATCCTTTGAAACCGCAGCTTTCCTTCTGCTATATAGACAGGCTTTTTCATCAATGCAGCTAGAGTAATAGCCGTAAAAACAATGACAAATGCTGCTGTTGCAGGTAGCCAACGTCTCTGTAAAATCAGCCAATATTTACTAAGGTTGGGAGAAGATTCTGAGTAGTTCATAGTGGGTAATGGGGCACACATTGATATCACGGATACAGGGATGATGGATGGGTTAGGGTAATGACTAATGACCAATGACTAATAACTAATAACTAATGACTTATTTTTTGGTGAACCGTCGCGATCGCATCAATAACTCGTTGCAAGTCTTGTGTGGTAAGATTGGAGCCAGAGGGTAAACAAAGACCATGCTGAAATAAATCTTCTGCTACTTCACCACCAATAGATTCACAATCTGCAAACACAGGTTGCAGATGCAAGGGTTTCCACACAGGACGAGATTCAATCTGCTGTGACAGCAAGTATTGGCGGACTTGTTCTCTATCTGCACCAAAGGCTTCTGGGTCAATTGTCAGACATGTCAGCCAACGGGTAGCGCGTCCAAAACTCGCTTCCGGCATAAATTCAATTCCTGGTAAATTTTTCAACGCAGAGATGTAAATCTCAAAGTTGCGTCGTCTAGCTGCTACTCTCTCATGGAGAACACGCAACTGACCGCGACCAATCCCGGCTAAAACATTGCTCAAGCGATAGTTGTAACCGCAGACTGAGTGTTGGTAATGGGGTGCGGGGTCGCGTGCTTGGGTTGCCAAAAATCGCGCTTGGGCAACTATATCTGCGTTGTCTGACACCAACATTCCACCACCGGAAGTAGTGATGATTTTATTACCATTGAAGGAGAAAATCCCAATTTTCCCGAAAGTTCCGGGAGAACGCTCTTTATATGTCGCTCCTAAAGATTCGGCTGCATCTTCAATTAGGGGAATTTCATACTGATTGCAAACTTCTAATATTGGGTCGATATCTGCACTTTGACCGTACAGATGCACAAGTACAACAGCTTTCGGTAATTTTCCCCGACGCGATCGCTCGTTTAAAGTTTCGCGCAATAAATCGGGATTCATGTTCCAGGAAGTGCGATCGCAGTCGATAAAAACTGGTTTTGCACCCAAATAAACAATTGGGTTAGAACTAGCAATAAACGTCAGGGTAGAACAAAAAACCTCATCTTCTGACTCAACCCCAGCTAAGTACAAAGCCAAATGTAGCGCTGCTGTACCGGAACTGACAGCAGCAGCATGACTTGTACCAATTGTTTGACAAAATTCTGTCTCGAAAGCATCTACGTGGGGACCAATAGGAGCAATCCAGTTAGTGTCAAAAGCTTCTTTGACAAACTCTAGTTCTTGTTCCCCCATGTGGGGTGTTGAGAGGAGAATGGGTTTATTCATCGCTGGTGATTGATGGTATAGATGTACAGGTTATTACTACCCAAATTGGCATTTTTTGGATGGGAAAGAGTTACTTTCATAGGGTTATGTGTTTCTGTGTGATTATTGTTAATAACTTCCAGAGGGAAATAGTTATACTTTTCTCCAGGCTGGAATGTCAGCTTATCTGAAACACCTCTATTATTTCCCATATTAGCTGTTCCCCCAGTCACAGAATAATCAACCGTTACAGGTTTGCTTGAGGGATTACTCAGTACTACCAGGGGATAATCTTTTCTAAAAAACTCACTGCCGCTGTCTGCACTTAAATAAAATTCTACGGTTGGTAATTTACTCGTAATATTATAGGCTGCAGTGGATACAAAGCTGTCTAAATAACCCGCTCTCAATGCTTTCGCTTTCACGGTTGCGCTCTTGGTCAAACTAATCGGATTGGTATATTTTGGAGACGATGAATTGGGTTCGCTCCCATCGAGAGTATAGCGAATTGTGGTATCTGGTGTAGTTGTGCTGAGGGTAACAGAAACTGAACCAGTAATCGTGCTACTTGTGCGGGGATTAATTGCTGGTTTTTCTGTGCGCGAACCTGGTGTAAAGAGTACATATTTTCCTTCTTTATCTGCAATCTTAATTTCCTTGACAGGCTTCCCTTTTTCATCAAAATATTTCTGATTAGCAGGTAAGTTAATCCTCCTGACTTTTCCTGTTAAATTTAAATAGGCAATACCCCCCTGACAACGCCGACTATAGAGATGATATCCCTCACCTTTACTTGGTTCTTGTTGGTCTTGTGGTGCTTGTACAGGCTCACCCAAAGCATTTTTCATTTCTGCATAGTGACTGGGGTCAATCTCTACACTTTTGTCATCTCTTGCGCTCAAAAAGCGATTTTTTTCCCCAAAGATTAGGTAGCCAAGATACATATTACGAATCAGTTCATCTTGGCTGTGGGTATTGGGTTGATAAATTTGTATCTTATTTGCCGCAAAGTTCTTCATCCGCTGGTAGAGACGATAAATTTTAGTGCGGGTGTAATCATTTTCCGAGTCATAAAGTTCGCCGAGAAACCGCTCGATTATTACTCCATCAGTATTAGCAAAGACTTCGTTATATTGCTTCTCATCAGCAAGGCTGCCTTCATTACAGATAATCTTAATATCTGGTGCGCTTTGTTTGATTGATTTAAAGAAGTATTTAACTGCCTGCAAAAACTCTTGATTGTTTTGAGGAAAGGGTTTGTCCCAAGTAACATTTTCGACATAGTTTCCCTGATCATCTAGCACCCCATATAAGTCATAATCAAAAGCACAACTATCTAATCCTATCCATAGATTATGATAGTTATTTTGTCCCAGTTGCTGGCGAACATAGTTTTTGATAAAAAATTTAATGTAACGTTCGTCTGCAACGTTTACTGCTTGTGCCTTAATCTTAACCCCATCCCAAAACCACTTAAAAAGTACGGGTCTTTTTTTACCTTTATAGGTAGCATTTACCCAGAGAGGAGGTCGTCCGTGTTGTAATTCATATTGCTCATAGTTCTTTAACTCGGTGTACGGAAAATAGGCATAACCGCCTTGTTCATCTTCCGGATGGAAGTGTTGAAAGCGACCGTGAATTCCCTTGATAGCTTGGGAATTCATGGCTGCGAAAGTATCATAATGAGCTAACCCTATGTACGCGCCAATTTTTGACCAGTCACCATCATAGGGTTGGACATAAATAAATCCCCGCTCATTATCTATCACTGTTCTTTGTCCTGTGGCTGGCATATTTTGTAGTAGCAGGTTATGTAGTAAGAGGATTACACTCAGAGAGAGAATTGCCAGAAATAGCACTGTTTTTTTGATTAACATGACTATCACCCTATTGTCCAACGCTGGACAATTATCGGGAAAAAGAATAGACCTCTTGCCAAAGTTAAAAAAATGAATAATTAACCGCCGTTCGCGTAGCGTGTGCTTGGCGCATTTAACGCCGATTAACGCCGATTAAATTTAACGATTGCAAGAAGTATAATGTCGTTAATTCGTTGATTTTTTAGTAATGACAAGTGCTTCATGCATATTACTAAGCCATGTTTTTATCTCCTCTAACTCCAGACTCTCATAGCTTGCTAAAAAACCTAATGCTATCTTTTGTGACAATCGCTTATTGTTATAGACAATTATCAATTTACCGTCAGGATTCAGAAAATCAGGAACCTCTTTAAACAGTCGAGGAAAATATGTATTGGGGTTTAGTTCAGTGGGCGGGTTCCAGAAGATTAGGTCATATTTTTTTCCCACAGGTACATGGGAAAATATATCAGACTGAAATACGTTGACGTTGACTCTGTTTAACTCAATATGTTTTTTAGCGCTGGCGACAAATGCTGGGTCGATATCGGTGGCGTCTATTGTTTCTTTTGCCCAGCGAGAAAGATATCCACTGAGAACAGCGTAGGAACCAGTGCCGATTTCTAAGAGTTTTAAATTAGGTGATTGGCGTAATTTCTCTTTGATTAGACTTCTCATCCATACTGTGGTTAAAGTAAAGTAGATGACTGGTAATTTGAGATGTGGAAAGCTGATTGCTAACTCTTCTTGGGATAAAACTTTCATCCCGAACAGCAATTTTACTGCTAGAGGATAACGCATTGCTCGGTAATGCAAAGAAAGCCAAGGATATCTACCTGTGGGGTATTTTTGTTCAGCTAATTTATTGGTTGTGGTCATCATTAAAGCTCCTTTGATTTTGGTAATTTGGATTGAAGATTTATGGCGAACAACGATAGGCAGGGAAAAAATTGCTTTGGAGTAGTTTTTCTGCCTTTGTGTTTAAAGATTTGGCACGCAACCTAACTAGATATTGATATTTTTCCATGTCGGGAATTAAGCGCAGTGTCAGGAATTTATTTCTTACCTGAGAGAAACCTGCTTTGAAATGATAGAGACTATCCTGAGCATTTCCCACACCACCACCGAGATGTAACACTTGATTACCGCGTTCTTTAGCCCAGAAGCGTACATAATCAAACATTAACTTGCTAGGAGCTTGTTTCAAGAAATTTGTTCTGGTTCCACCTAGGTGATATTGCACTATCCCACAACATTCTCCAAATAGACCTGCACAGGTAATTTCTCCACTTAATTCCACAATCCCTAAGTGAAAATATTCCGGTAATAACTCTGCGGTTTTGGCAAAGTATTCATAGCCAAAATAATAGGCTTTTGATGCTCCGACGCGCTCCATTGTTTCTTCATAAATTTTGGTAAACTCATGTACATATTGCTGAAATGGGACAATTTTTGCTGTAAAACCTGCTCGTTTGCACTTATTGATTCTCGTGCGGTGTTCTGGTCTGGTTTGCTGCCAAATATCGGTTTCATTCTGAGTTAAATCAACAGAAACAGTTTCTCCTTTGCGGGCATAGAGATTAGGTTGACCAAATTCAGGAAACCTCTGGTTAAGTATGGGATTAAGCCGCAAAAACCCAGAACATATCTGTTTTTTACGGAACATATTCATTAATTCATTAATTGCTAAATCGAGAAACTCCGGCGAGCTTTCTGCTGCTTCATTCAGCAAAATTCCACAGTAACCGTTGGGGGATATGATATCAAAAACCTCTTGGGCAAAAACTTCTGGCGTGGTTGCTTCACTGTCAAATATATCTTGGCATTGCCGCAACAGATAGGGTAAGAAGAATATCTTGTCACCATCAGCTATTAAAATAGCCTCTGGTGTTGCTTTTATTCTTCTTGATTCTAGATAAAGATACTCAGGTAAATGATAAATATCGTGGCGGATGTTTTGTAGGGTTTCCATCCACAATGAATCTGCTAAATCAATGATTTTAACATCCATATTTACCTCTGTAATTACTAATTAAAAACGTCAATTGTGCCCAGTCAAGTAATAGTATTTAAGTGGATATCGCCAGCGGATGAACTTTTCCACTAACGGGTTTATTTGTACTAGGGCAGGAATGTGCTTGACTGGGAAGCCCATATCTTCCTTGAAGGCAGACAGTCCTGGATTTTCGGGGGTGTGCAAACCGCTAACGATTTCGCGAATTTTTCCAGATTGACGGCAAATCTGCACAAACTCAAAGGTCAATCCGCTGCTAATATTGGTCGGTAATGCCTCTGTGACAATCATTCTGTCGCCCATGTAAGCCGTCCCATCGATGGCACATCCGCTAAGATAGCCCCCTAGTTTTGTGTCGATTAAACCCGCCAGCACTAACCAACCTCCAAAGGTAAAATACTCAGTGATATTCGCTAGATATTCTTTTTGTGTCGGTATAGTAATGTACTGTGTTCGCTTCAGCGTCGAGAGCAGGACTTCATATCCCTGCTCTTGCAATAGTGCCGGACTGGTTAACTGCACAAACTGAACTAACTTGCGACACTTGAGCAGATTTTGGCGGCGCTTCTGCTTCAAACTACTCAAATCGTAGTCTGTAACATTGGACAATAAGTGAATCGGTATTGACCCATTGGCAAATGCAGCATCATCATCCTGCAAAGATGCCCGGAATCCCCATCTCAGTAGCGTTGGACACCTGGCATCCTCGACCCCTAAGCGAGCCAGCCAATGGAGTGGTTGATAGAAACCAACGGGTGTCTGACGCCAGTAGTGACCGCGATGGTAGATAACTTGCGTTCCCTCGTGGCGGTGCCAGTCGGCTAATTGTTCTTCCGTCATCGGAGTTAGCCATTGTGCGGAAAAGTCCTCTATGTGTTGCACGGGCATTCAGTTATACTCCTCGATCAAAACTCATGGCATTTGCCCAGTTATGCTTTGGTAGTTACCCGTTCAGGACGGATGCCTTGAAATTCTTCCATCGTGGCGTGACCTGCTTGGCTAATTCCCTCTCGCTGCAAGACTTTGAATAGTGTGAGCAGCAGAATTTTCAAGTCCAGCCACAGGCTCCAATTATCGACATAGCAGACATCTAATTGGAATTTTTCTTCCCAACTCAAGCTATTGCGACCGCTAATTTGCACCATACCCGTGATACCTGCTTTAACTTCATGGCGACGTGCTTGTTCTGGGGTGTAGCGGTCTAGATATTGCACCAACAGCGGTCGCGGACCGACCAAGCTCATGTCACCTATGAGAACGTTCCACAGTTGGGGAAGTTCGTCTAAACTGTTGCGACGCAATAACTGTCCTAGTGGTGTCAGACGGACTGCATCAGGAAGCAGATTCCCTTGCCCATCGCGATCGCTCGTCATGGTACGGAATTTGTAGAACTTGAAAATCCGACCATCTTTCCCAGGACGGGGTTGGGTAAAAATCACCGGACTGCCCATATTGACGTAAATGGCGATCGCGATCGCTAACAGCACGGGAGACAAAATTATTAGTCCCACCAGCGCTGCTAAAAAGTCGCACAATTGTTTGATAATTCGAGCCATAATCAAACTCCCATAATTGATAGATGCGTTACTTAGTGCTGAGTCCTAAGAGTTTTATTAGCGACAGGACTTACGCACCAGTAACGAAAAAATGAACCACAGAGAAATCAGAGTCTAAGAGAGTTTTTGCGTAATTTCTCTTGTGATACTGTGAAATTTATACTCATTGTTCAGCAGTACGGGCAAGGCAATGCCTTGCCCCTACGACTCAGGACTGTGTTAAAGGTTGCTGATGATAATCGACTACCCGTTGCGATAAAACAGTCTGGTAAATTTCCAATATTTGTCGGGCTGTCTGTTTGACATCAAATAACTGTTTGGTGAGTCGTTGTCCTTGGACAGCTTGAATCTGCGATCGCACTGGATCTACCAAAGCTTCCAGAATGGCTTCTGCTAGTTTTTGGGGTGCTTTTGGTGGCACCAGCCAACCCGTTTCACCTTGCTTAATCAGGTCAGGGAATCCCCCGATATTCGTTGCTATTGTTGGCACAGCAAGCAATAGAGATTCGTCTGCCGCACCGACATTTTCGGAATGGGAGGGGTGGACTGCAACATCTAGGTCGGGGTACAGTTCTAGGACATCATCCCGCGTTCCCAGAAATATCGTGCGGTCTGGGCAATGTTTTTGGGCATAGGCACGAACTCGGTTTTCATAGGCTTGTGCATGAGCATCACCCCAAGCACCGCCGATAAAAACACCGAGAATGTTTGGTTCTTTTTTTAGACAAATGGCAAGAGCATCAATCAAATCTTCGTGACCTTTCAAACCGCGCGTTTGTCCTAAAAAATACTTCGGTGGATACATGTACGCCACCATCCCGACGAGTTTAACCTTCTCATCTATTCCCAAATAGGAGCGCAGTTTTCCTTTGGTGTGACCAACAAATTCATCCAGACTGTCACCGTAATAGGACAAAAACACGCGCTCTGGTGGGATACCAGATTGGTGGTAAAGTTTACACGTCCATTCGCAAGATCCAATCCAATAATCTGAACTACCAGCAGTCAAAATTTCCCCATAGCGAGTCAACGGATGTTCTAGATGTAACGGTCCTGGAACCTGAAAAAAACGTGGAATCGGGTGGTTTTTACCCAGTGCCAGTCGCATTGTTAGCGTCGTCCCGACAAAATGGCTGTGGATAACATCAGGTTCGATACGCGACACCAAATTCCGTAGCTGTGCTAATACTTGCGGACAACGCCAAATCTGACGCATGGGGAAGTCTGGTTGGAACGGATGAATAGTAATTCCTGCAGCTTTATACTCTGGTATCAAAGAACCTCCCAAGGGCAGAGCAACATGGACTTCTAGCCCCAGCTTCACCAGTTCCCGCATTTGTCGTAAAGCCCACTCTCCTCCGTCGGAAGTCTTGAGTAATTGCAGAACTTTTAACTTCATACAGCCACCTCTGTGATTGGGTAATAGGTAATAGCTAATGGGTAATAGGGAATAGGGGTAGGGGACTAGGGAAAATAACTCTCCATCTCCCCGCTTTTTTGTCTCTTCCCATGCCCGATTCCCCAGACCCGATTCCCCATTAGCCACGCTTGTGTTGTTTCTCGGACGTTTTGATAAAAGGCGAATCGGCGCTGACTGAGAATGTCTTCTGCATATTCTTTGGCTTTCTCTAGATTCCGCAGTGACATCTGCAATCTGCGTTGCGGATTAGTCACTACCTCGCGGATTTTTTGCGCTAGAGTCGTGACATCATCCGGGGGCACCATATCTTCACTTGGCAGCAGTTCTGGGATACCCCCGACTGTCGAGCCAATGCATGGTAGCCCCCGTGCCATCGCCTCAATCATCGCTCTGGGTAAGCCCTCCTGTCGGGAAGGCAGGACAAACAAGTCAGCCCTATCCAACTGGGCACGCACCGCATCTCCCGCCGGTAATTGACCGCAGAAATAGACTCGCTGTCCTAATCCTAGTGATGCTGCTTGCGCCTCTAACTCTGCTCGATGCTTACCATCTCCCACCACAGTCAAGTTGATATCCAATCCCTCCCGAACGCAGAGAGCAACGGCATTGATTAGCACATCGGGAGCTTTGTATAGTTGAGCCAGAGTCCCCACAGTAATTAAACTGAATCTGTCTGTATCCCGACGGGGTGGACGGAGCGCTTCCACAATTGCTGTCGGTGCTAATTCAATACTGGAGTAATGAGTCGAAAATGCTCCTGATGCCGGGGGATATCGCCGTTGCAAGCTGTATTCTGTGACGTAGGCGATCGCGCAAGCCGCCGCACATTGATGTCGCAATTGTTGCGGTAACCACCAACGGAAGAATGGACGTAACGGGTGCTTGATAGCACCTGGTGCAAAGGTATCGTAGGGGTCGCCGACTACTTCCAAACCATAGGGATGACGGGAAGAGCGTAACCAAGGTTCGAGACAAGAGGCAATCTGCGAACTAACGCGCATAATTACGGCGTCATTAGCATTAACTGCATCGATAGCAGCTTTTTTAACTTGAGAAGCTCGTAGGAAATACTGCCAAGGCCCCAAGTAATAGGGCACATCTGCAAAGGAAACACCCTTACCGTCAGCACGTTTCCAATCAGATGTAACTTCCGGAACATCACGTACTCGCGCTACCACGCGCACGCTATCGAAAACTGCCAGGTAACGCAAAAAGAAGGAATAAGAAAATACACTTTGCGTCCACACCGCACCATCAGGAGTGCGTTCAAATCTCTGTTCTAGTGTTATGACAACATTCATAATTGGGGAATGGGTAATGACTAATGACTAATGACTTCTTTTTTAGAACTCAACCAAATAACTAAAGTAGGAATGGAACTATTTTTTATCAAAAAAAACAGCACATTAAGAGAATCACCTACTAGAATTACAAAGCAAAGATTGACTAACATCGGCAGCAAAAGTAACCGACTATCGTCAGATTTCCAACTCAAAAGACTACGCCGAACAAGCCCGACAGCAATGCCAAGTGGGATAAAGGAAAACGGAATCGCAAAGGGGGTAAAATTGAGCATTGCTTCCCCTGTTAGCCCATAAATTTTTGAAGTCTCCCAACCAGCAGCGTAAGTTCCTCTGCCATATTGTGCTTCTATACCTTCTTTACCGGCGGCGGGAGGTCTTCCAGGCCAAATTGCTTTGGGAATCAGGAAAGTTACTGTGCCAAAATAGGTTCTACCCCAGGCATATTCGTAATCACTATCATGGCGCATTAATCTGTAGAGCAAAAAAGCTTGAATATCGCTTCTTCCCAAGTCCTGTAGCAGTAAAGGTTCCCAACCGCGACCCTTTTTTTCTGCTAACTCAGCACGAGCTTTCTGTCCTTTTAGGGCTGTTGTAAACCCCTCCAATCCTCCGGCTTTATAGAAACCATACATATACATAAATAACATCAAAAATACCAGCCCTATGGCGATTTGTTGTTTCTTAATTGGTCGCAACCAAAAATGAATTATCCCGACAGCCCAGAACAAAGCCCAGATGGTATTGCTGCGACTGCCACGCAGACCACCGAACAGGATTTGCAGTACTAAAAAGATTAGTAAAACTATGACAAATACATGCCAAATTTGCATGGTTTTTTTTCTTTTTGCATAGACTGCAAACCTGATCATTGCCAAAATCGGGAAGGTTTCTGAAAGCATGAATAACCAGCCCATACCTTCGCCTGCACGATTGTCTGTATCTGTGAAAGCAGTAATATAGCCGATAATTCCTCCAAAGCTTTTGTAAACGACTAGCTGAAGTAATCCTGAGAAAATGAGGGCAAAGGAAATAATCAACGGGAATCGGTTTCTATCTATTCTCCAAATCTGCTGTTTTGACCGATAATTAACTGGCTTTGATGCCAAATTTCTGGCAATGCGATATACCCAAATACCTAAAAAATTAAGTATTGCCATTCCCCCAAGCCAGGGTCGCCAATCGGATGGGGGTGTAATGCCAGATTCCATCCAATAGTCCCAACTGACACTGAGCAAAGGTACTAAAAAGAAGAAATGAAAACCGAGCAACCCGATGATGCCAACTGGGTCGAAAATGTTTAAACGACTGCGAAACCAGTTAACAGCATCAATACCCATTAAAATGCCACTCAATGTCACTGGAATGACAAACCAATGGAGGAATTGCTCGGAGGTTTGCAGGAATCCTACTACTATGAGGATGCAGAGGAAAAATGAAATGAAAAGACTAAGATTATCTGCATCTTTGGGGTGGAGGTGGTTTGGGTTCATAACACAACCTCTGGGGGATGGGTAATGGGTAATTGTTTGTTTGCCATTAGCTAATCGCTATTAGCTACGTAATAAATTTCCTCTAATTGCTTAACTGCGTTTTCAATATTGAATGGGCTATTTTTTACCAGTGCTAAAGCTTCAGATTGATTAATTTTTGGTCGTCTGCTCCGCTGTTGCAAAATCTCTTCAGCCCATTTTTCAGGTGATTGGGATAGAGAAATGCGTTTTACAAGGGGTTTGACTACATCTGCTTCCTGGGGGACAACATCGGAAAAGATACAAGGTAGTCCCGCTGCTTGTGCTTCCAGCAAAACTAAGCCCAATCCCTCGTGAAGGGATGGAAACAGGAATACATCCATAGCACCTAGCATCAAGCGGGGGACATCAGAACGGATACCTGCAAAGATGATATTTTCACTCAAGTCTAACTGTTGTACTTGTGCTGCAATTTCTGTCCGCAGGGAACCATCACCTACGAGCAAGAGGCGCGTTTTGGGTTCTTTTTTGACAACTGCGGCTGCAATTTCTAAGAGAAAACCATGATTCTTTTGGGTATCAAATCTGCCGACGTGACCAATCACAAAGGCATCCGCAGGTATGTCAAATTCAGCACGGACTGTATCTTTTTCGACTGCATCTTGGAAGGGAGCCAGGTCAACGCCATAGGGAAGCACCAGTCTGTGAGTGTGAGCTTGCCAATTTGCGCCGAATAGAGAGGCTGCTGCTTTGTCGCTACAAGCCAGTCCCAAGGTTGCATAGCGGGCAACCCACGATGCTGTTACAGTCAGATACAAGCGGCGAAACCATCCAGCTTTGGCTTGCAGTGGGGAGATATCGTTGTGGCTGTGAGCAATACTGGTGGGGACACCGACACGCTTTGCTAAGCGGAGGACGTAGCCGCTGTAGTGATGGACGTGGCTGTGAACAATGTCATAGGGGCCATATTCGTGCCAAATCTGCTGGAAGTTGCGAGCGTACAACAATGGTTGCGATGGATGCAGACAGGGGATAATCTTGCTGCCGAGGGCGCGGATTTCCTCGTCGTAAGCGCAACTTTCCGTCGTGTGAACCAGAAAATCCATCTGGAAATGCTTGCGGTCTATGTGACGCAGTATGTGCATCAGCCAGGTTTCCACACCACCCCGGTTCATTCCCCCTAGGACGTGAAGGATGCGGATGGGAAGGGAAGCAATTCTCCCTTGTCCCCCCTCAAGAGTCAAGAGTCCCCTTTTGAGTTGAAGTTCTGTGGAGTGCATAGATGTTAACTCCTAAACTAATACTTGCGTGAACAATTTCCGCTGCGATCGCTGCCCTGGCTGCCCCTGCAAGTCCAAGAGTGGGAATTAACCACAGGCAAGCAATAGCTGAGGTAGTTGTGACCAAAGCATACAAAGGCATTTGGATGCGGAAGTACCTAGCTGCGGTCATTCCATAACCCAGGAAGGAGGATATGTAGCCAATCCCGGCAGCAACCATCAACCAGACAAACAACTCTGTATACTGGGCATACTCTGGTCGGTAGAGAAGGGTGAGGATCTGCCGACCTGCAACAAGAGCTACCAAAATCCCCGCCATACCCAACAGGGCAGCAATTCCTACCAATTTGAGGAGCAGCGTCTGGAAAGCGATTCTATCCCCGGCTGCGTAGTATTTTGCCAACCTGGGACTGGCTGACTGTCCCAAGGCATTCACTACAAGGCTTCCTGCTACCATCAGGTAGGATATGGCAGCATAGACGCCGAGATACCGTTCGCCTAAATATTGCTCGATAAAGTATCGCGGGATATTAGTATTCAGGGAAAGCAGCATCATCACAAAACCCATAGGTAACGCCAGCCATACCAACTTAGCCAGGGTTCTCAGGTGCCAGCGTGGTTGTAACTTTTCCCCAGCAGCCTTCAGCATCGATGCACCGTTGCGGATGTCGTAGCCTAGCAGGACTAGAGCAAAAGCCACTGTCAACCCCACTGCTGCCCCGACGACACTACCTACTAAGTAAAAACCGATGACCAACAGTAACAGCGACAACGGACCTCGGAGCATCAGCGAGATAGCAATCCGATCCATGCGTTCCTGCTGCTGGAGTAGTCCGTGAAATACATCGCTGATTGACTCAATGGCTTTAGACAAGGCAATGGTGAGAATGACCAAGGATGTTGAGGGGCGATATCCAGCCGTGAAAGTGATGCCGACGATAACCGCTAGCGCTAGTCCAGTACCTAGTAGCCTCAGTGCTAGGTAGTCGTTGAATTGATACTGGTGTTTGGCGTCTGTGGCTTGAATGGCTCGCAGTTGCAGATTTGTCAGCATCACTACGGGTGCCGTTACCGCCAACCCCAAGGTAAATTGACCTACTATCTCTGGTGAACCGAGTTTAGCAAGCACCACCAACATTCCCCACTGGCAAGCTGCATAGACTATATTGCCAATGAAAGTCCAGGAGAAATTCCGTCGTAATGTTAGTGGTTTGATTTGTTGCATTTGTCAGTAGTCCTGAGTCTTGATTCCTGATTCCTGAGTAGTACAGGACTTATTGTTTGTAGTAAGCGCTCTTTGCGCTTAGAATGGCACGCGGATTGCCTACTACCAACCAAAAAATTCTGCTACATGTGTGACACTTGCCTAAGTCCTATAGTTGTTAATCAGCACTCAAGAAAACCCTCCTTGATAAAGTTTGATTAACTCTTTATCTGAAAGAATTCGCTGGCTCTTTCTGCCGAGAAAATAATAGGCGGAAGCAGCATCAAAACTACCAGTTTTTTCAATCAAGAAATAATCCAGATACTTCAAGGGAAATGCTGTCAGTCTGACAAATAACAGAATTATTTGTCTGAGCAATTTTGATGTTGAGAAACTCAAAAGCAAGTATTCGTAAGACCAAGCAAATGCCATTGCAGGTCCGCAGGCTGCTCCACTATCAATTTCTGCAAATTTTCTAAACAAGCGGCGATGTCCTAAGTGAGTAAACCGAGTAAAGTCATAGCAGCCCATATGTACTTGTTGCATAAATGGTGTTTCTGCATAGACTAAGCCGTCTTTTTTCAGTACTCTATGGATTTCTTCAACACAACGCGATGGGTCAACTACATGTTCGAGAACCGCTTGGATAATCACACCATCAAAGGCATTATCTGCAAAAGGTAGGCTGTGAGCATCACAGATTAAGTTGGTGCGATCGCTCAAGACAATATCGCTTTCAACTAATTCTATTTCGGGGTGTGTTATTAGCGCTTCCATGCCATTACCAACTGATGCACCACCAACAACTAACACTTGGGGATTGTTTGATTGACAAAATAAAAGTTTTGCCAGATGTTCGTAGTTCTTTTTACCTTTGATGTTTCTCCCAATCGTCGGGAGAAGTTCCATTAACTTGTTCTTAATCCGCCTGGTAAAGGATTGCTCTACATTGTCACTATGCTGATTGACTATGGCATCAATAGCAAATATACTATTCTCTTCGTCAATCAAAATTGCTATGCCATTTTTGATAGGAAATAATCCCCTACATTCTGGATTCATACATTGACAATGCTCCCTAGGAAACTCTAATTTTTGATTACAGATAGGGCAACGGAGCAATTGTTGCATCCTTGAAGATAGTTTGATTTGGGAGGTTTCAGATAGACGGATTTGAGATTGCATAGATGTTTCCCTGATTTTCTAATTGATGCCCAGTCGCATGAAGTTTTCCCTTGGAACTATCTGCCTGTAATTCGTTATTTGAATATCCGGGTTGATATTCAGGTATCAGCTGTTCTAATAACAACTTAATCAACTGGAAATTATTCTGGGAAGCCGCTTCAAAAATTGCTGTTAATTTACTCTCAATTTTTTCGGGAATAATCCGGCTGGCATTTTTAACAGTGATAATTTTTTCATGTTCAGTTGGTTCATATTTTTCCCCTGGTATAAACAGTTCTTCAAACAATTTTTCTCCCGGACGTAGACCTGAAAATACGATTTCAATATCTTTATCTACTTCATATCCAGAAAGGCGAATTAGTTCTTTTGCTAAGTCAACAATTTTGACAGGTTCTCCCATATTTAGCATCAAAACTTCACCGCTACGACCGAGAACAGCAGCTTGTAAAACTAGTTGAACCGCTTCCGGAATTGTCATGAAATAACGACGCATTTCCGGATGGGTAACTGTAACGGGTCCCCCAGCGGCAATTTGTTTTCTAAAGGTGGGAACAACGCTACCACGACTACCCAAAACGTTACCAAAACGCACCGCTACATAGGGTTTACCACTCTTTTTAGCAGCTTGCAACACCAACATTTCGGCAACTCTCTTACTGGCTCCCATAATGTTAGTGGGATTGACTGCTTTGTCTGTGGAAATCATCACAAAATGTTGGACATCATATTGCAAAGCTAAATCCAGCAAATTTTTGGTTCCTAAAATATTGTTAGTGATGGCTTCTGGTGGATTTAATTCCATCAAAGGAACGTGTTTGTGAGCGGCAGCATGGAAAATAACATCTGGTTTAAATTCGGCAAATGTATGCTCTAAACGAGAGCGGAATCTAATATCAGCAATAGTGGCAATGAAACGAGGTGCATGTACTTCGGTGTTACCATTTTTTTCCATTCCTTGTAAGACTTGTGTGATTTCTTGTTGAATGTTGAAAACCGAATTTTCTCCATGTCCTACTAGCATCATTTCCGCCGGTTGGCATTTGAAAATTTGCCGACAAAGTTCGCTACCAATGGAACCACCTGCACCTGTAATTAGCACTTTCTTACCTTGGAGAAATTCTGCTACCCGCTGAATATCTGTTTGAATGGGTTCCCGTCTGAGCAAATCTTCAATTCGGATATCGCGAATACTATCTAAGCGGACTCGACCATTGAGAATTTCGTGGATTGCTGGTAAAGTGCTGCTATGAACTCCCGTTGTTTGGCAGATATCTACTATTTCTCGAATGACTTTTCCTGGTGCTGTTGGGATGGAAATAATCACTCTGCGGATGTGGAGAGATTTCACAACTTCAGGAATTTTATAGCGATTCCCAACTACAGTAATGCCGCGAATTTTTAGGTTGTATTTTTGCGGGTCGTCATCGATAAAAGCAACGGGATTTAAACCAATCTGGGGGTTACTTTGCATTTCTTGTACTAGGGAAACTCCCGCACTCCCAGCACCAACTATCAGTACGCGATCGCGGCGATAAAAGTTACGATATCTTTGGTTAAGTCTTTCCACCAGCCGCACGCTAAAACGAATTCCACCTACGAAAAGACAACTGATTAAACCATCGATAAATGGTAGCGATCGCGGCAGGTTATCTATATCCAAACTAGGTACATAATAAAGGAGTTTAAATAGCAGAGTTTGGATGACCACCGATGCTGACATCAGTGTGACTATTTCTGCTAACTCATCAATACTCGCATAGCGCCAGTAACGCTTATAAAAACCCGATGTAAAAAATACACTTAGTTTGACTGTTAAAAACAGTATTGTTGCTACTACTAAACCCGATGTATACTCAGCTAGTCTCAAGTTACCATCTAAACGCAGAATCAGAGCTAATAAGGGTGTAATGGAAAACCCAAGAATATCCAGCAGGAACAAATGGCGATTTCTCAGGTTTAATAACGGGTTTAACAAGGGGGTTAAAAAAAAGTTCATAGTTCTAAATGCTCATTAATTATTCAGATGTGGATTGGCAATTCTTAAATCAGTCGAAAATTATCTGGCATCTCTGCCAAATCAAAGTTAAACTTATGGATAAACAAACCTGTTTCTGTCAATGAATTGACAGAGTTGTCTCCTTGTTTAGAGGTCGTCGGAACAGTGTGCAACAACAGGAATAATATCCTGTGTAACAGTTTCGTTTCCCACAAAGTTGAACAAATTCACATCCCAACCTCGCTCAATATCAGTCGAGCTAGTCGATAGTAAATAGGGGCTAGTCAGGCTTGAAAAAGCTTGGCGAATTAGTCACAATCGCCAAAAATTGACATTGATTGAGGCAAGTATACGGCTAATTCTTACTTGGAATTGACCACAGAGTTTATTTCAAATGTCAGGATTAAACCGAGGGAAGTTTTTTCTTATATAACTCACTATTGATTGTTGAACGTCCAGAGAAAAATAGCAAGTATATAATTTTAAAGTTTTAGTAAAGTTGGAGACAAAGCTACAGGACTTATGTCTAAAAAAAATTGTTACTAATTATATCTAGCTCCACCGATATAATCGAGTTTCTTGACAATAAAACAGGCTAAAAACCTTGTAAATAGGTTATTAACCCCGACTTATTTCAAATTATTGACAATTTTATTTAATACAAGTAAACACTATAATCATTTATTAAAAAATATGAATACAGCAAAAATTGCTACCAAAAATTAGTAATTTTCTATACTTTTTAGTTAAAATGTATATATATAAAATATAACTATACCACAAAAATAGTTTATATAGCTAGTGTTTAAAGTAACTTTTCCAGACATAATTCCTTGTGTTATGTCTTTTAAATCTAGAGCTTGTTGGAAAAGTATGATGTTAAACATCCCTTACATCCATTTTTTCCAACACCCTCTCATCTGAAATAACCATCCGCTACCAATCCGTTGCTACATCCGCTACCACTGCTTTACGTAAGCGTAACCAAAACCGGGAACCACCTTGACTACGGGGTGAATAACCGATACTACCACCCCAGCGTTCAACATTAATGCGGCAGAAATAAAGTCCCAATCCAACCCTTCCGCTTTTATTTGTTCCTTGTGAAAATTGTTTAAATAAACGTTGAGCAACTTCTGGTTCCACACCAGACCCCTGGTCGTCCACATAAATTAGAATATATTCCCCATCCTGTTGCAAGCCTACAGTGACAGTCGAATCAGGTGGTGCATAGCGCAAAGCATTTTCAAGTAAATTGGAAACTATGCGTTCTAAACGGGAAATTTCTCCCACGACCTTCCAATTAGCATTCTTGTCAATGTTATCAGCAAGTTGCAGTTGGATTTGGCAAAGAGAATAAGTTGCTAAGGAAGCATTAATAACTTCTTGGACACAATCCAGAGCATTTGGGGCTAAATCTGGGTCAATGGTAAAATTTTCTAGGGATTTTACCTCCTCAGAAAAAGCTTGTAATATATCTCTGATTAGCATTTCTTGCTTCTGCGCTTGTTTTTTACCAAGCTCCAATCGTTCTTTACCTTTTGGGGTTAAATTTTCTGATTCCAATAACGTTAAACAGCAATTAATACTGGTTAATTGACCGGCTAAATCGTGGAGAATGCAGTGCAGTAAAACTTCTTTTTTTTGGACTTCTTTAATTAACTTTTGGTAGCTTAAATTATTTTCTCTAGCTTTTTGAATTAGCTGATATTTTTCTTCATAATCACCATCTAGCAATGCAATTAATAAAATATTTTGGTTGTTAACCCCTAGGGCTGATGCTTCAAAACGTAACTCATTACCCTGAACATCATTTTCTATCCATATACCGGATTTTAGTGGCTTTTGCTGGGGATGTTGCCAAAATTCTTCAGCATCAATCAGAAAATTCTCTAAAAAAGGAAAGTTTTTGTCTGGAATAAATATTGTCTGACTGGCTTGCAAATGGGAGTAAGAGCGTTTAAACCAATCTGGTAAAATGCCGCTGATTTTAAATGAACCTACATCTACTCGTTGCATAACGAGAATATTCAAAGCGGCAAATAGTTCATTGCTGATAACTTCATTCATACCTTTAACCAGCCGCCACAGCATATGTATTTTATCCTTAACCCCGTCCTTAAGGACGGGGTATTTTTTTTATATTTTGTAACCTTAACAAAAATTGTCCGATGATTGATTCAGTAGCTTAGTGATTTTTTCATGAGACAGAGATACATCATTTGCTTGTTGTTGAATTAAGCTCAGTTGGATTTCATCTAAAGTAGCATCCAACAGTAACACCCAATCTCCCTCGGAGGAAGGGAAAAGATGAACATCTGCACAAAGTCCGTAATCAGTCTTCAACCGCGGTAACAATAAAGGATGATTATCCAATGGTAGCAGACCTTCCAAAAAAAACACCTGCTGTCCTATATTTTCTCCTTTATGTAGATTCGTAATTCCATAGGCTGTAAGCTTACCTCCCCAATCAGCCAAACAGCCGTCCTTGCTAATTAACATATATGCCAGAGAACGGCTTTCCAGCATGAGATTGATAATGTAAGCTACAACCGGGGCTGGGATATCCAGCATTTATCCCTCCAACATTTTTTTGGCAATAGTTTGAAAAACTTCTTCCACCCCCATACCACTTTTTGCACTTGTGTTAATTACTATCCATCCCTTGGCTTTGATTTCATTAATATCATTGACATCAATTTCCCATTCCTCAGTTAAATCAAATTTATTCATAACTAGAATAAAGGGGATTTTACCCAGGGTGCTTTCTACTCTTGCTTGCAGTTCCAAAGCTTTATCAAAGGTATTGTGACGAGTACCATCCACTACTAACAAATAACCAGAAGAACCCCGCAAATATGACATACGTAGCTTTTGAAATTCGTCTTCACCGTGCAAATCCCAGAGGATAAGATTTAATTCTTTACCCTCAATATTGACTGTTTTTTTGTCAATTTTTACACCAACAGTAGTTTGATATTGTTCAGAAAAAATGCTGGTAACAAATCGTGCTACTAAGCTGGTTTTACCAGTAGCGAATGCACCCACCATACAGATTTTTTTCTGCAGCATCTAATCACGTATCCTTCACTTCTTCCTATCAGTTAAAAATACCTTAAAAGATACCCTGCGGTTCATTTTTTTCTCATCTGATGTGGAGCCAGTCCGTAAAGGACTGTTGGTTCCTACACCGATTGTGCGGAAATTAGCAGTCTGGATGCCTTGGGAATTGATATAATTTAGGATTACTTGGGCGCGTGCTTGGCTCAGAGGCATGTTTATTTGTTCTGTACCATCATTATCTGTATGTCCGGCTATTTGAAGCATGACATTTTTCTGAAGAGATTTCGCCGAACTAAATAATTTCTCAAGAGTTGTTACTAAGTTTTGTAGCTTAGCTTCCTCACCTGACACCAGTTCTGTAGAACCACCGCGAAAAAAGATATTTTCGGCTTCAATTTGCTGTTTGTAAGACTCCAGCGCTTGCAATTCGCTGTCAAACAGATTCTCCTCATTAAATTGCGTCACCCCAGGGATAAACCGAGCTAATTTCTGTGATTCGCTAATCCATTTCTGTGGTGCCGAACCTGTAGCGTAAAGAATCCCTTTATCATCAACTTTCAGTGTGACTGTGGTTGGTGGTTGGAGCAATTGCTCTGCTCTTTTGACTGTCAATTCTGGTTCAAAGGACAGGTAAGGTTTCCACTCGCTTTTAACGGCTTTGGGATTAACATCTGCTGGTTGCAGGAGTGTGATTGGATCGATAGCTAATGGATCGCGCATCCCAGAAATGAAATATTTACCATCGCGTCTTCCGGAGTTAATAACTACAATCCCTGGTTGACGGTTCAGTTGAGCTACATATGCTTTCCACAGCATCCTATCTCTAATAGTAAAAAAGCTCCAAGTCCCCAAAGCAATCCCCGCGATACCTAAAGCAACCCAAAAATAGGTAAAATTTTTCTTTTCTTGTTCTTGATACCTCGTTTGTAAGCACGGTTCTAGATAAGATTTACTGGCTGCAAATGGTTCCGTATCCCCAGAAAAATCACGAATTTCTCGACTGAATTTCAGGTGAATTTTTTCTAGCGCTTCTTGAAAAACCCCACGCAGTTCTTGGGGAGCATTACCACGAATTACCCCTGCTAAGACAGCTTTTGGACCCTGTTCAATCCAAATTGTTAATTCTCCAAAGTGTAATGTTTCTAAAGTTTCATCACTTTGCACATTAAAGGAGTCTTTAACAAAATCTTGAATTGCAGTTAACATCGCGGAAACCAAAGATGGATCTTGTGCAGTTACCATTGCTCCCACAAGATGTTGCATGACTAACCCGGTTTCTCGGTGGATTAAAAATACTTGTTCAATCCGATAAACTAAGCTTCGCAGTAGCGCCACTTCAGCAAAAGATTTCCCTGTTTGTACCGCTTCCAATCGCCACTTAAAACTCTGTGGAGATAGACTATGTTCCAGGGTTGTATTTAATGATTGAATGGCTGCTTCTAAAGCTGTGGAAACAGCCTTACGAATAGCTGGAGCTAGAATGGGAAAAATCGCCTCTGCAAGCACATTCATGTCTTGTTTCACAGAGGTTTGAATGGCTTCTTCTACTGCGGGAACCATTGCTGACCCTAGTAGTTTATCTTCCATTGAACTCCGCACCACGGCCTCCGGAAGTAATCGGCTGATATCTTCAGCATTAATATCCGGGTTGTCTAAGCGTTCATAGATTTTGTTAAGTTTTTCGGGTTTGACACCAAACAACAAACTGCGGAGTTCGTTGAGATCGTCATTGCTAATCCCACCATTATCGTTATTGGGGGATTCTTTCGAGAGTTGATCGCGAGAATATTCATTCATTTCCAACAAAATCCCCCATCGTTGGCTGAAGCACAACTAGCATTCTCCCGTAGAAGTGGTTGAGGAGACAAGCGTACTGGAAGGAATTCGATAAGGAGGGGAAGACAAGGGAGAAAGATTGCTTCCTTGTCCCCTTATCTTCTTGTACTCCTGGAGGTAGAACCTCCCGAATCTTGTTCCCAGGTTCAACCTGGGAACGAGGAAATTATCCTTCTGGGTTATCCCCTTCCACACCCAGTCCTCAAAAACTAAGAAACTAAATTTACTGCTTAGTATTGAGTCGGATAGCGAGTTCTGCAAACATAGTTGCTAAGTCAGAACGGTCAGTTTTTTCTTTACTTAATTCCTGTACTTCTTGTTGCAGAAGAGCTTGGAGTTCTGCGGATTTTTGCCGAATTTCATCATACAAGCTTTTCGATTGCTCTAGAATCTGTTGCCGCAGTTCCCGCTGGTTATTTGTAGTTTGTTCATCAAATTGAGCTAGCTTTTTCTCTAAAGCAAGATATGTATCTTTAGATTCCCTTGCTAAGGCTTGCACTGCCGTATCCCGTTCTAATTGCTCAGTTTTTAGCTTTTCTGTTAAAGAATCAATCTCTTGCTTAATATACATTTCTAGGGAATCTAGACGTTTTTTCGTCTCTTCTCGCAGGTTGACTGATTCTTTTATTAGACGCTCTTCTAAGCGGGTAAATCTTTTTTCATAGTCCCGCATTTGATTGCCAAACAGAATGTCTCGGATTTTATGGATACTACCACTTTCTGTTAATTCTGTTGTCGGCGATAGCGGTTGGTTTATATCTTGAATTAATCCAGCATTCGCTAGTTGTATTCCTATGTTACTATTATTTTGTTCAGCAGGCATGTTCATCTTTGTCATCCTTTTCTAGTTTTTGCATGTGATTGTTTACAGTGCTACATTTGAGCGATATCTATGATTTTGGGTAGATTAACACCCGCTATCCTAATATCAGAATGTATGATTGAAGGTTTGATGTCTGTTTTGTAATATAATTAATCTAAAACATTGCTTTTTTGAATAGAATGAATATCATGGGCATTGCCAAATAATTTCATGAATATTAACATAAATTATACATTCATATAAAAAATTATCATCAATAACCAAAAAATTAGCTTTTAGGGCGATGAATAATCAGAGCATCCCCATGAGATACTTTCTCATGGGGAGTGAAACCTTCCCGTAGCGTCTTTCAAAGGGAGATAGCAATCACAACATCTCCAACTAAGAGCAAATCCATGCGATCGCTTCCTCGTTCCGACTCGCAATGACAGTTATTTTCTCAGAAAACAATAAAAATAATCAACTATCACCCCCCTGGTAATTACAGCAAAAACCGAATCAAGACGTATAAGGCTGCAGTTACCAGTTGCAGTACCATGACTGGAATGCCGTACTTAAGAAAAATTTTAAAGGAAATCCGGTGTCCGTACTGTTCGGAAATCCCAGCCGCGACGATATTGGAAGATGCTCCTACTAAAGTACCATTACCTCCCAAAGTAGCACCAAACATCATCGCATAAAACAGTGGTAGAACCTCTGGAGGAAATTGTCCCCCAAAATCTGGTGTGAGTACTTCTGGGGTTGCTAACCCCACACTAACAACATACTGCTTGAGTAACGGCACCATAGCTACCACCAGAGGGATATTGGGAATCACGCTGGATAATATCCCGACAAAAAACAGTAACACCAGCGAACCTAAGACGATATTCTTGCCTAAAATTACCGCTAATACCCCCGATAAACCACTGATTACACCTGTTTTTTCCAATCCACCAATCAGTACAAAAATACTCATGAAAAATATCAATGTACTCCAATCTACATCGCGTAATATGTTGTGAACAGTGTCAATTTTGCTTTGATGAGCTAACAGCATTGCAAAAGCTGCACCTAACAACGCAACTGCAGCGGGTGATATAGGAACTGGTAGCGATTCTCCAACTACAAAAAACACTAGAACAAAAGCAACTATTAACGAACCAACTGCTAAAACCCGTGGATGATTGATTTTTGGATGGGGTAAATTTTCTAGGTCATCTAGCTTTTTGCGCCATATCTTGCGGAATAAAAATGGTAGGGTAGCTGTAACTGTAATCACTGCTATTGCTCCTCCCAAGCTCAGTCGAAACAGATAATCTGTAAAGCTGAGATTAATAGCATCACCGACAATAAAAGTTGCCGGATCTCCCACTATGGTTAGCAATCCTGCGCTATTAGCAACAAACACCATTAAAATCAACAACGGCACAAAATTTACCCCTACTTCTTGTGCCATTGGGGGAATTAAGGGTGCCAATAACATCACTGTTGTGGCATTCGGTAAAACGGCACAAATTGGGGTGGTAATAGCCACAATACCTAGTAATAAACGCTTGCCTTCTCCTTTCGCCAACAGTACCATCTGCGTTGCTAAATAATCAAATATTTTCGTCGGTTCAAATGACCTTACAAGTACCATGACCCCAAAAAATAAAGCCAGAGTCCCATGACTTTGCCCAATATAACCAATTGCTTCCGGTAAAGTCATGACGTTAGCAAAAACTAATAGTAATGCCCCCAAAAGAGCAGCAATAGTTAAATGCACCCACTCAGTCATTACCAAGAAAATTACAGCTACAAATGTGATGGTCGCCATCATTGCTTGCAAGTTTTCCATAGAATCCCCTAGGGTATGAATTTCTAATTTTTCGCCTTTTTTTATTGCCTAAAACTCACATCGCTATAGATAAAATAGCCAGGATTCACCAGGAAAAATATAAATATATCGTTCCCTAGTTTAATGATTTACAAATTTATCGGCTTAAGAAAGCGTCCATCCTCTTCTATCGGCGGTTAATTATTTCTTGCTCTATCGCACAAATTATTTCTCGTTACCAGGTTCAACCAGGGAACGAGCGTCGGGAGGTTCTACCTCCAGGAGTGCAAGATATGAGAAAAGTAGCTGTCAGGATATGCCATCACCAACACTAAAAAAATTGCCACGCCATTACCCTTCTAATACTTACCTGTAATCACCAAATACTCATCAAATTACCTGGGTTTCATTGATAAAAATGATGAAATATATGGGTGAAATTTGCCGCCTGAGTTTCTGCTAAAATCGGCATTCCTACATGCTTTACAAGGGAAATGACCCACCATAAAACAAGAATTACTAACAATCCCAAGGTAGGTAATAAGAAACTATTACGAACTAGAATAGGTTGATACCTTCGACTGGCAGCCAGACAGATAACTGCAAAAATTACAGCCAAATTTAGTTGAAATATCATCTACAACCCCAACAGAGTTAAGCCTAGGTACAAGAAACCTGAGCAGTACCAGCCTCGGACACTGATGAGATTCAAGCATGGGAAAAATGCTGTCTCTTCAGTCTCCTCTCAATGCCTACGAAGTTAGCTGACGGGCTAGGGTTGAGAGATACCCCTCTTCAGAAAAAATAACCAACAAAAAAGAAGAAGGAACAAGCCATTAAAATATTCTTTTCATTCTTCAGTTTTTATTTTTTATTCTTACTTAAGATTCGCCCCAAAAAATGGTTCCTCCGCTCCAGCGTTACGGGATGTAATTCGCTAGATTAAGCTGACTTACTCTTGTAAACACAAATATTACCATTTCTGTTTAACTAATTACATCTATCTGAAGATAAATATTATTAATCTTTAAAATAGGGGACAATAAGTTTATCAAAACCTATTTAAATCTCATAATAGATTTATCTCTCTTTGGGTAGATGAAAAATTTTAGTAAATTCTGGCAAGGCTGGATTTGATTTCTGGATGAGTAATTATACTGAAAAAGTTACTGGTTGGCGACATAATGGATTGTAGCAGATTACTTACTGAAAAAACTGACCAGATTCTGCAGAAATGGGTGGCAGCAGTGCGAGCGGATAGGCAGATGAAAAGCGCAGATAATTTATCTACGACAGCTATTCAAAATCATCTGACTGATGTTCTCCAAGCAATGGCAACGGTGCTTTCCTATTCTCAAGAAGATGATATCGGTTCTATAGTCAAAGCAAGTTTGCAGCATGGGGTTTTGCGGGCTAAACAAGGTTTTGATACAACAGAAATTGCCAGAGAATATCGTCTGTTACGCCAAGTAATATTTGCAGAATTAGAAGCATATTTGCTGACAGTAAGTCCGGCGGTAATTATCCGCTCTATGCGATTAATTGATGCTGTTATAGATGAAGCTAGCGGTCAATGTTTTCGCAGTTATTTTGAGCAAAGATTGCAGGAACTACAACAAGTCCAAAATCAACTACAACTCAACACTAAAGAACTGACACGCTTACTTGACCTTAATCAAGACAACATCTCCCTACTAGCTCATGAACTAAAAAATCCTTTAACTTCAATTATTGGCTATTCTGATTTATTTTTGCGGTTACAGCGTCAACCGGGACAAAAGGATTCCCTAGCTAATCTCGAACATATTGAGCGCGTATTGAAGAATGCTAGACAGATACTGCGGTTGATTAACGATACCCTAGAAATCTCCCGCTATGAAGCCGGGAAAATGACAATAAAGCCAGAAGTAATAAATGTGCGCGAGTTAATTAATAATATCTGTGACATGTTAATGCCCCCAGTAGGTAAAGATTTACAAATAGAAATTGATGATTTGCAAGCCCCCGATGAAGTAGTCACAGACCCCTTGCGCTTGCAACAAATCGTCACAAATCTAGTTAGCAATGCAATTCGCTACACGGAATCGGGCACAATTAAAGTAACTTGCAATGTTTACAGTCATCAAAAGTGGGCGATCGCAGTAGCAGACACTGGCATCGGAATTGCGGAAGAAGACCAACTGCGGATATTTGAACCCTATTTTCGCATTAGTGCTGACAATAAAACCTACGTTGCCAATAGTACGGGTTTGGGGTTAGCGATTGTCTCACGACTGGTGAAACTCCTGCAAGGCGAAATCAACCTAAAATCCAAAGTGGGATATGGCTCAACTTTCACAGTAATTTTGCCGTTACACCTCAAAGTATCAGAGGAAGCTATAAGCTAAAACTTTGAGTCTTTGTATCCAAAACCATGCCTGTGCTAAATAATCCTACGGCAATAGCCTTTCCGCTGACAGCCGTAGTCGGTCAAGAAGCGATAAAATTAGCCTTACTATTAGCCGCCACAGACCCCGGTTTAGGCGGAGTTGCGATTGCAGGTCGTCGCGGTACAGCCAAGTCTGTGATGGCACGTGCTATCCATTCCCTGCTCCCACCCATTGAAGTTGTCAAAGGTGGGGTAAGTAACTGTGACCAAGAGCATCCGGAAGACTGGGACAGCAAACTACTCTCAGAAGTCGAGGGTGGGGTAGAAACAGAAATTATCCCCGCTCCCTTCATCCAAATTCCCCTAGGTGTCACCGAAGACCGACTCCTGGGTTCTGTGGATGTGGAGTTGTCAGTTAAACAAGGAGACACCGTATTTCAACCGGGGTTGCTAGCTGCTGCTAACCGGGGTGTCCTCTACGTGGATGAAATTAACTTATTAGATGACCAAATCAGCAATCAGCTTTTAACTGTATTATCCGAGGGACGCAACCAGATTGAGCGGGAAGGTATTAGCTTCCAGCACCCTTGTAAACCCCTATTCATTGCCACCTTCAACCCCGAAGAAGGAGCGCTGCGGGAACACTTACTCGATAGAATAGCAATTGTCCTGTCTGCTGATGGCGTCCTAGGGTTAGACCAGCGGGTAGAAGCAGTAGAACAAGCCATAGCTTATTCGCGATCGCCCCAAGCATTCTTACAGCAATACAGCGAAGATATTGACGCCCTCAAAACCCAAATCATCCTCGCACGGGAATGGTTGAAGGAAGTCACCATCACCCATGACCAAATAGCCTACCTAGTGGATGAAGCCATCCGGGGAAGAGTCCAAGGACACCGGGCGGAATTATTTGCTGTGCGGGTAGCAAAAGCTGCCGCCGCTTTAGAGGGACGCACCACTGTCAATGCTGATGATTTGCGGCGGGCCGTGGAATTAGTAATTGTACCGAGGGCGACTGTAGTCCAAACACCACCGGAAGAAACACCACCACCGCCACCACCGCCACCACCACCCCAAGACCAGGACGAACCCCAAGACGAGACGGAACAAGACCAGGAAGACCAAGAAGACCAGGAAGAACAACCGGAACAACCAGAAGAACCCACCATCCCGGAAGAATTTATCTTTGACCCAGAGGGGGTAATTCTCGATGACAGCGTGCTGTACTTTGCCCAAATGGCACAGCGTCAGGGTAAATCAGGAAGTCGCAATTTAATCTTTTCCGATGACCGGGGACGCTACGTCAAACCCATGTTACCCAAAGGGAAAGTCCGACGTATCGCCGTAGACGCCACCCTGCGTGCCGCAGCACCGTATCAAAAAGCACGACGCCAGCGGCAGCCAAACAAAAAAGTCGTTGTTGAACAGGGGGATATCCGTTCTAAGCGGTTAGTCCGCAAAGCTGGGGCTTTAGTGGTGTTTGTAGTCGATGCTTCTGGCTCAATGGCGCTTAACCGGATGCAGTCCGCTAAGGGTGCGGTCATGCAACTGCTAACGGAAGCCTATCAAAACCGCGACCAAGTAGCGTTGATTCCCTTCCGGGGAGAAGCAGCGGAGGTCTTATTACCTCCCACCCGTTCCATTGCGCTAGCACGCAACCGCTTGGAAAGATTACCCTGTGGTGGTGGTTCCCCCTTGACGCATGGTTTGACGCAAGCCGTGCGCGTGGGGTTAAATGCCCAGATGAGTGGCGATATTGGACAAGTAGTAATTGTGGCGATTACCGATGGACGGGGAAATATATCTTTATCCCGGTCTTTAGGGGAACCGCAAGACCCTGAGAAAAAACCCGATATTAAAGGGGAATTATTAGATGTCGCCGCCCGAATTCGGGCTTTGGGTATTCAATTGTTGGTGATTGATACTGAGAGTAAATTTGTTTCCACTGGCTTTGCTAAAGAGTTAGCAAAGACAGCGGCAGGTAAATATTATCATTTGCCCAAAGCTACAGATAAGGCAATTGCTGCCATGACGAAAGGTGCGATCGCTGATTTAAAAGGGCGATAGTCATTAAGTTATTCAGTCATTGGTCATTAGTCATTAGTTAAAATTTTGACTCTTGACCTTTGACTGTTCACTTTTGATTTTTGACTTTTTAGTTATAACTCTTGCTCGCTGTCCAGTTTCTGGTGGTTGCAAGATAGTTACTAACTGCTTAATACCCTTTTGCAGGTGCCGCGTCACCGTCATCGGACTAGTACCAATTTTTTGGGCAGCGTCTTTGCGGGAAAGTTCGTGAATATACACCAATTTAACTGCTGCTCTGGGTTTTTCTTCTAACATGCTAATGGCATTTTGCAGTTGTTGGCGTTCTTCTGCTAGTTGTTGCATGTCAGTGGAACGTTGACAAGGAAGCGCCTCACCCAGGGTCATTGGGCAATCAACGTAGTTATTGTTGACGGTAGCATCTAAGCTTAGGGGCATCCGGTTTTGTGCCGCTAGTTTGGTTTGTTGCCATTCTTGTACGGATACCTGGAGCTTTTCAGCTATTTCGCTGTCTTTGGGGGAACGTCCTAGCTGGAGGGCTAATTCTTTACGAATTTTTTGCCCTTCGTTGTATAGTTCTTGCCAACGACGGGGAATCTTAACTAAAGTACCGCGATCGCGCAAGAAGTGGAGCATTTCTCCCCGAATGTAAGGCACCGCAAAGGAGCTAAAAGCGTAGCCTTGGTGAGGGTCAAACCTCTCAATGGCGCGAATTAAACCAAAATAGCCAATTTGTTCTAAATCTTCGTAGGGTTCAGTACATTGATGGCTAAATTTATGTGCCATCTTTCGCACCAAACCTGTGTGCATTTTTACCAATTTATTGCGTAATTCAATAGAGCGATTCTGATGATAGGCAATTAATAATTCCATGCTGTCGCCGTGCATAGAAGAGTGAGCTGCTGTCATAAAAAAACCTGGGTACTAACTCCTTTTATTAATTGGAGTTGCTAATAGATTAATCAATTCTGTGATTATTTTGCAGATTGTGGGCAAGATAAGCCATAGTTGTTTTACTGAACTTCTAAGTAGTATAAGTGCGGATTTCAGCATTTTTACGTATGGTTTTTCAGGCTTTTGCTAGATTAAGCTTAGTTATTTTTTAGTAATAATAAGCTGCACTGGCAAAATCTAATTCTAGCGGTTAACTTAAAAATTGCGTCAAAATGGTAATCACAACCAAGTTTGTTACCACACAACCATTTGCCAATTATGAGTAACACTAGCAACTTTCGTGAAGCCCTGCGTCAAGCGAGAACTCAAGACCTCGTGGGTCCCAATGTGATTGCCAATGCCCTACCTTATGTAGGTGGTGGCTTAGTGCTAACTGCCTTAGGCACCTACGGGGGTCTGGGGGTTATCCGTACTAACCCTGGTTTATTCTTCCCCACCTTCATCGGTGCGGTTATCCTGGAGCTAATTTTATTCTTCGTCGCCCAAAACGTTGCTGAAAAAGGCAACAAGGGCGTTGCTCTCCCTCTGCTGGCAACCTACAGCCTACTATCCGGGTATACCCTGAGTGGGTTGGTATTTTTAGCACTGAGAACCCAGGGAGTCGGCATCGCTGGTGTTGGTTTTGCCGCCCTTGGTTGTGGCGTCACCTTTATCGCCGCTCGCCAAATTGGCTCCAACCTCTCGGAGTCCGATGGTATGGCTTTGAGCAAAACCATCAGCCTGGGTGTTATTGCTTTAGTTGTTGTCTGCGCGACTCAGTTTGTATTTGCCCTATTTGGTGTTTACACCCCCACTTGGTTGGAAATCGGTATCTCTGGTATCGGTGTGTTGCTGTTCGCTGGGGTTGCTGTCGTTGACTTCTACATCCTCCCCCGCACCTACCGCAACGACGAGTATCTCCCCGCCGCTTTGTCGATGTACCTCACCTACATCAACCTGTTTGTGTTCATCCTGCGGTTACTAATCGCCCTCAACGGTCGCGATTAATTAGGGATTAAGGACTGGGGACTGGGTGCATAAGTTCTTCCCTAGGAGCGCATGGCGCCCCTAGCTAGTCCCTAGTCCCTTGTTCTCCCCTGTGAATGAGAATTTTGTAGGGTGGGCACTGCCATACAACGTAAAATAACTATTTGAGGGTGTAATAAGCAGTGCCCACCCTACGGTTATTGAGAATGGTGCAAGATGTAAGTTAACGGTTAAAACTTGGTTTACCAACTACTAGGGGATGATGATGAAATAATCTGTATCCTAAATGCTTTACCCAGTCAAGAATAAATAGCAGTCCCAAAGAATACCCCCACACGATAGCAGCCAAACCCCAGCCGATAGGATACATCAGTCCGAAACCAAATATCGCCACTAAACTAGCAATAATCTGCGTACCAAAAATAGCAATTAGTAAAATATTGGCTGGTCTTTCTGTCCAGAATGATTTTTTGGTGCGAGTGACAAAGATTGTTAAGTGTCCGGCAACTGAAAGTTTTAAATATACTAACGTCTGTAGCATTCCTGGACTAAGTTGTAGTAATTCTCTACCTATGTAAAAGATGCCAAAAGAACCAAACACGCTAGCAATGCCAATTAAGGTAGAAACACCCAAGACAACAAGCATATCCCAAGTAGCAGGCTTGTTGTCAGGACGTGCCTTATCGTAGGCGATCGCTAAAATTGCCCCATCATTAAGTAAAGCTAGCAACACAATCATAATCGCTGTCATCGGATAAAAATTGAAAATTAAAATTGACAGCGTTAAAAAAATTAGAATATCAATTGTCTCAGCAATTCGGTATAAGACATAACTATACATTCGTTGAAAAATTTTGCGGCTTTCTCTGACAGCATCTGCAATTACAGTTAATCCTGGAGCCAGTAAAACGATATCAGCAGCAGCACGAGCTGCATCAGTTGCGCCAGAAACAGCAATCCCAGCATCTGCCTTTTTCAAAGCTGGTGCATCGTTGACACCATCCCCTGTCATGCCAACAATATGACCTTTTTGTCGTAGTGCTTCGACGATGTAATATTTATGTTCAGGAAATACTTGACCAAAGCCATCGGCTTGCAGCACAGCATCACCAAGCTGCCCCATTTGATGGGTATCGCTGGTGCTAAATAGTTTGGCGTTGAGAATGTTAGTTCCTAACCCTAATTGCCGACAAGTTTCTTTAGCGATCGCTACTTGGTCGCCGGTGAGCATTTTTACTTTCACCCCCAAACGTTTTAAGTCTTCAATTACTAATTGAGAGTCGCTGCGAGGCGGGTCAAACAGTGGTAAAATACCCATAAATTGCCAATTACGTTGAGCATTAGTTCTGGCGACACCTAACGCCCGAAAGCCGCGTTTAGCAAAATTATCAATAATTTTATTAACAGATGCTTCTATTTCCGAGCTATTGGGAACTAAGGCTAAAATAACCTGCGGCGCTCCCTTACTAACTTTAAATTGTTGACCATCAGATGTGGAGATAGTCGCCTCGGTGCGTTTAATCACCGGGTCAAAGGGTAAGAAACGAGTCACCTGATAACTAGTAAGTTGTTGTTTATCTTTTAAGCCTGCCATGATTGCCCGATCAATCGGGTCTTCCTCGAAATTGTCAGAGGCTAAAGTTGCTGCCAAAATGACTTGATCGGGAGTGAGATTACCTAAGCTAACTGGTTCTCCTAAAGTCAATTGGTTTAAGGTGAGAGTACCAGTTTTATCCGAACAGAGAATATCCATCCCGGCAATTTCTTCAATGGATTCCAGACGGCTGACAATAGCCTGTTTTTTCGCGAGGGCTTGCGAACCGATAGCCATTGTGGCGGATAATACTGCTGGCATAGCTACCGGGATAGAGGCAACTGTCAAAACTAACACAAATTTTAAGATGTGGAGTAAGCTATCGTGCCGATAAAGAGCTACAAAGACAATTAGCACCACCAGCACTAAAGCAGTAGCAATTAAAAAGTTACCAATCTTCAGGATGGTTTGTTGAAAGTGACTTTGAAGGGTGGCAGTATCTACTAAACTGGCAGTTTTACCAAAGAAGGTATTTGCACCTGTGGCATAAACCAACCCATCGATTTCGCCTCGTTTCAAAACAGACCCAGAGTAGACAGCATCTCCCGTTGCTCGTGTTACTGGTAAAGACTCACCAGTTAAGGCAGCTTGATCAACTTCGATAGAATCACCCTCCAGTAACCTTGCATCAGCCGGGAGGACATCGCCAATTCGCAAGTTAATAATATCTCCGGGGACTAGTTCACGGGCTGGAACTGTCAGCCATTGACCATCTCGCTTGACACGAGCATTGAGAGCGAGTTGGGCTTTGAGAGCAGCAATGGCATTTCCCGCCTCAAATTCTTCCCAAAACCCGATGACACCATTAACTATTAATAAAACTAAAATAATTGCAAAATCTACCCAATCCCGCACTAGGGCTGATAAGATTACAGCCACTTCAATCATCCAAGGAATCGGTCCCCAAAAATGAGAGAAAAATTGCTGCAAAGCACTGGTTTTTTTCTCAGCTAGTTCGTTGTAGCCATAGCTGGAAAGACGACGTTGGGCTTCTTCAGGAGTGAGACCGCGTTCTAAAGAAACTCTTAATTGAGCTTGTAGTTCTTCAAGGCTCAGGTTGGCTAAATCTGCGGTTTGAGTGTTGTGATTATTGTTAATTTGGGAATGAATCTGAGGTTTCATAGTTTTTTACAGGTGATTTTTGGATTAATCATGCTTGTGAAAATAGTCGAAATTGAAAGTCCGTAATTTTCCTATTTTTCACTCCCTAATCCCTTTTCTCCTCGTCTGCCAACATCCGCAGTAATTTTCTCGCCACCAGAACTCCAACAACTCCCGCACCAACCAATTCCACTGCTTGTACCACTTTTTTCCCTGCATCGTCAGGGTCAAGTTGGCGATGAAAAATCTCTTCATCCAGCCATTCAGTAGTGGCTTGGAAGTCATGAATTGGGGTCGGTAATAGCGTTAAATAAGTTGCTTGACGAATTAAATGCGCTGGTTCACCTACAACTTCAAAAGCATTGAAAAGGTTAGCAGCAGCGTCATTTAATCCTAACTTTAAAAGGGTTCCCCGGATGTTAACCTTAGCTGATTTGGGGTCTTCTCCTAAAGCTATAGCTTTCAAATTTTGGGCAATTCCGATTCCTTGTTGATAAGCTACTTGGGCTGTAGGGGGTAAGGAATTGTCTTGAGAAGCCGCACAATCACCACCAGCAAAAACTTCTGGAAAATCGAGCAATTGCATAGTAGGAGTAACTAGGGGACGGCCATGATCATCCCGATGTTCTTGAGGAATTGGTAAATCTTTAATCAGTGGATGAGTGGCAGTACCAGCTGCCCAAATTGTCGTATATGTTGGCAGTGTCTCGACTTGATCGCCATACTTATATTCAATTGCGTTGGGACGGACAGCAGTGGCTTCTGTTCCTGGGAGTATTTCAATCGGTATAGTGCGTTTTTGCAATTTCAGTTCTGCAATTTCTCGTAAGGGGGTGTTAATATCACCACTGAGGATTTCTTTGCCATGATTGACTAATACCACCCGAATTTCTTGAGGATTACCGCCCAAAGCACCATACCAATGCGGTAGAAGATCGGCTAAGGTAGTTACCATTTCCACACCTGTGGCTCCACCACCAACCACCGCTACTGTTAGTAGTTTGCGTCGTTGTTCTGTATCTTCGGTTTGCACAGCTCGTTGCAAATAGTCGCGCAAATGGCAATCAAGAGCGATCGCATCTGCTTGCGTCCAGAAAGGGAAAGCATTTTCTTTAGCTCCCTCGACCTGATGATAGCCAGTAACGCTACCCAAAGCTAATACTAAGTTGCTGTAGTTGTAGGAGTTTCCCGAAACTAATTTAACTTCTCGTTGATGCAGGTCTATCGATTGCACTGTATCTTGAACAAAGATGATACCACTATCTTTAAGTAATTCCGAAAACTTTGGTACTACTTGAAAAATATCCATTTCGCCATCGAAATACTCATAAAGTAATGGCTTAAAACAAAAGCGTTCATTTTTATCAATCAAGATTACCGAGCGAGGATAATTTTTGTGAGCTAGATGCAAGGCTGTAAATAACCCAGCAAATCCCCCACCAATAATTACAGTCTGATAAACTTGGCTGTTCATAAAATCTCTCTAATTCCTCAATTTTTATCCATTTAAAACAGACAGAAAATAAGATGCATAAGCCAATTCTTACTGGGGAAAATCGAACTAATTTAAGACTACTAAATCTATGATTTAGTGGGTGTATTAAACAGTTTTGGCAAGGCTATAGGACATGACAACTTTTTTCCCTCTGCCCTCTACCCTATGGCTTGCCCTTCAAGGACAGGAATTACGCAAAATAATAGAATTCTTGGTTAGGGACACAACACGGTCTGTGCCCCTAAATATGTGAGTGTTGCGTAAGTCCTAGGGTAGATAAATAATTTGTCAAATAACTAAAAACAAAGCTATCAAAACACCGCTGACAATCAGAGCGAACACAATAGCATATTCAACTCGGCGGCTAACAAATCCCACAACAGCAACCAAAGCGATCGCTAGTCCGATAATGCCCAGGTACTGCTCTTTTTGTAATCCCCGTGCAATTAATGGGTCTTTACCTGGTGCTGGAGCTTCCTCAATTGTGCTTGGGGAATTATTTGGTGCTGGCAATTCTTGCGCTAATAATTTCATAAAATTCCTCCAAAAAAAACCTTTAATCAATAATTAATTGCATATTTTTACGGTTGCCAAAGATAAAGCATTGAAAACAAAAACACCCAAATTATGTCAACAAAGTGCCAAAACAAAGTGGTCGCACTTACACCGAAATGACCCTTGTTATAGTTAGCTGGAATAAAAGAGCGGACAAGCATAATTATCTGGAGAAGTACACCAGTAAGAACATGCAAACCGTGAAAACCTGTCAGCACATAGAATGTTGAACCAATTAGCCCGGTGCTTAATCCAAAATCAAGGTTACTCCACTCAATTGCCTGACCAATCAGGAAGTAGGTTCCCATGCTAATAGTAATCAGCCATAGCCAGCGAAATCGATTTAACTGGCGACGCTTGAGGGCATTTTCTGCAGGTTGAATAACAAAGCTACTGGAGAGTAACACCACCGTGTTAATAATTACCAAAGTAGACAGTTCCGGTCCTGAAATACCAGGTGGTAGCCAACTTCTGGAGTGTGTCAATCTCAGAGCAAGATATGTAAATATCAAGCTCAAAAAGACTATACTCTCTGACAGCAGGAACACAGTAAACCCGAACATTGCTTTGCCATGATGGTCTTCAGCACGTCCACCACGGCTTGGGAGAAAACGCTTTAGCCAATTTGGTAGATATCGCCGCCACCGTTCTAAACGGATAGGACTTTCATCTATATGAATAATGCCACGGTTCATAGGTTCATAATCTAATTGCAGATTAGGGGATAAGGTATAGGGTCCGAAACAGTAGAAGTGTTTTCCCAAACCCAGTAGTTAGTTATTAGTTTTCCGGCTGGTGATAGTCGGGAGGTTCGATGACTGAATATTTTGGATTGCCATAGTCATAAGGAGGTCTTCTCACAATCGGAATCTCCGCAAAGTTTTCTCGCGGTGGTGGTGAGGTGGTTGTCCATTCCAGTCCAGTAGCGAGCCACGGATTGTTAGTCGCCGTTCGTCCGTATAGCCAGGAACCCACCATATTGGCAATAAAAGGCAGTATGGATACTCCCAGCAAGAATCCCCCTAGACTAGCGATAACATTCCACCCCTGATACTGTGGGTCGTAGGAGGAAATTCGTCGCACCATTCCCTGTAAACCTAGTGGGTGCATGGGAAAGAAAGTGAGATTCGCACCGATAAAAGTCAACCAAAAATGCACTTTACCCCAACCTTCGGCGTACATCCTGCCAGTTATTTTGGGAAACCAGAAGTAAATGGCTGCAAAGATTGCCATTGTGATGGTGTTGAACACAATGTAGTGGAAGTGACCTACGACAAAGTAGGTGTTGTTGACATGAATATCAAAAGGTGTTGCCGCAAGCATTACACCAGTCACACCGCCGAAAAGAAACATTGCTGCACCTCCCATAGCAAACAGCATTGGTGTCTCTAGGTGGAGCTTGCTCTTCCAAATTGTGGCAGTCCAGCCAAATGCCTTTACACCAGTAGGTATAGCAACTAACATTGATGTCACCATAAAGGTTATCCGCATCCAGCCAGGGGTAGCACTAGTGAACATATGATGCACCCAAACGAAAATGCTGACCAAAGCGATTCCCAGCGAGGCAAGTGCTAATGACCGATAGCCAAACAAGGGATTGCGGGAAAAGGCAGGGATAACCTCCGCAAAAATACCGAAGGCTGGTAGCGCCATGATGTAAACTGCTGGGTGGGAGTAGAACCAGAATAGGTGCTGATAGATAATTGGGTCGCCATTTTCCAAAGGTTTGAAGAAATGCGTACCCAAAGCTAGGTCAAATAACAACAGTATCAATGCGCCCGTTAAGGAAGGCAAATTAATCAGCTGCAACAACTGGGCACTGAGAACTGACCAAACAAATACAGGCATCCGGAAAAAGGTCATCCCAGGTGCCCGCATCCAAAAAATGGTAGTCACAAAGTTGATAGCCCCCATAATAGAAGAGATGCCTATCAGTATTAAACTTACAATCCAAAACAATTCACCGTTAATTGGTTGACCTGTGGGAAACTGGAGACTAACTGGCGGATAAGACCACCAACCAGCTTGGGAGGGTCCATTGGGTAGCAAGAAACTAGACAACAGAAAGATACCGGCTGGTGGAATAATCCAAAAAGAGATGGCGTTGAGTAGGGGAAATGCCATGTCCCGCGCTCCAATCATCAGCGGCACTAGGTAATTAGAAATACCGGCATTGAAGGGGATAATCCACAGGAAAATCATGATTGTCCCGTGCATCGTAAACAAGCTGTTATAGAGAGGGCGGTCAACTACATTTAATTGGGGAGTGAGCAGTTCAGCACGGATGAGCATCGCCAACAACCCGCCAATTAAGAAGAAAATGAAGGTCGTGACCATGTACTGTACACCGATAACTTTATGGTCGGTGCTAAAACTGAAGTATGTTCGCCAGTTCTCAATAGACTGTTTTTGGGAATTTTCCGACTCTCTATTCCCGGTGATGCTTTCCGGGGAATCATGTGTCATTACTTACCTTCCTTTGATTCGCGACGGGAAACTTTGCGGGTGCGGGTGTGATAGTGTACCAGCTTGTTTTAAATAAGGTCTTTGGTGGTTGGGTATACTCAGCCACCGCCCGATTTTGTGCAATTATTGGTTCATTAGCTGCTTGGGCGAGCCACTGGTTATATTTATCAACAGGTTCAACATATACATCCGCCTCCATCAAGGCAAAGTAAGTACCACTGAACTGAGAATCTTTCAGCTGATAGTTACCCGTGCGAGTGGGTGTTAAGACAATATCAATCTCACGCCCTGGAATGATATCCTGCTTGAGACGGAACTCAGGGATGTAGAAACCGTGAATAACTTCCTGTGCGTGCATATTTAAGCGAGTACGACGATTCACAGGCAGGTGTAATTCAGGACTGGTAAGATTATTTGGATAGCGGAAAGACCAATCCCATTGCTTCACGAACACATCAATAGTTTCATTATTCTGTTTGGGGACGCTAACTTCTGCGGCGTATACTGGTTCTGTTTGTAAGGGTATATGCAAATGCACAACTTGCTGCAAACCCAGAATGTTTAATTGCTGATAAATATTGAAGCCTTGGAAAGCAATCCACAACACTAGCACAGTTGGAGTCGCCGTCCATAAAATCTCTAACTTTACATCGCCTCGAGATGGGTGTCCCTCGCTGTAGTCATTTTTGGCTGCCCGAAAGAAAAGTACGGAATATACCATCATGCCCACAAGTCCAAGAATAATGAACGCTGCGATGGAGACTAAGAAGCTAAACAAACTATCTACCTTTTGCGCTTCTGCTGTAGCTTCAAGCGGCATCCAAGAATATGCTTGCTGTCCAATCCAATGGCTGACAACGAGCAGCACTGCAATATAACCAGCTATTAATAAATATTCTAAAAATCTAGACATAAAATTTCCTAAATTCCCATTTATTTAGGCAGCAAATTTGGATTTACACCGTCTTGGATTAACTTAGCCGCCGTCACATGAATGCCAAACTCCTCTCCCAGTTGCGCTCCTAAAGTTCCCTGGACATACAAGATACCCAGCATCACCAGCCCTAAGAGCAAGTAGCTCCACTGCACTTGCCTAGAAGCCTCCTTGCGCCATTGGTAGCGTTGCAAACCTCTCCACACGGTCATTGCTACAATCACTGCCAATAGCAAAACGCCTCCCAAACCATGCAAAAGCATTGTCCAAGAGGCACTCAAACCCCAAGCACTGTTTTTATCAATTAATGGGTTTGCCAGTAGTAACTCGAAAAAACCAAAGGCGACGGTGAAAAATGTCACAAAAGCTGCCCCAAGCAGGTTGTACCAGCCAACATCAAAGAAGCCAGAACGGATGGCAATAAGACCCAAAAATTTGAAGATTGGTCTTTCGATGCGAAAAAGCGCTCCTGCGATGTCGAATATTATGGCAATAATGAATAAACCCAATGTCAGATGCACCAGTATTGGATGCATGGGAATTTCGTAGGGTAATTCGTTAGCACCTAGCCTCAATCCCAACTGGTCAATAAATTGCGAGTTCATGGTGCAACACCCCGTTTCATCGCTTCAACAACAGGCTCGACGTGCAACCCATATACCCAAAACAGTTTGCTCCCCAGATACACTTGCAAGCACATCAGACAAATTAAAAACGTTGCCACACCAAGGTAAGCAGGAGGAACTTTCAGGGGATTGTGATTGCGAATCCCGAAACGCCAAGCTGCCATTGCAGCAACAATCACCCCCAGTGACCAACCCATGACAGTGTGAAAATTAAGTGTTGGCTGGACTGCTGGATACACTTGTGCCAGACCAGCTTCAAATTGCCCAAAAATTATGGCTAGAAAAATTGCGATCGCTGCCACAAATATATTCCAGAAACCTACCTCAAACAAATGTAAATTGCGGGTGAAATAGCCCACCACATCGCAACAGAATGAAAAGAATATCATCGCAATTACGAAATGGACAATGATGGGGTGTAAAGGGTCAGGGTACGGGAGATTTTGGCTATTAAGAGATAGAGCAGGCATTGCTTTCAAGAGCGATCGCTCTTGAGTGTCACCCAGTTAATTTTGTTACCAACCACTGGCTTATTGGGTTTTATTTATACTTTTATTTTGGCAATTGCTCACCCACCACCAGTATTATTAGTAACTACTTTCTAATAATGAACACAAAAAAACACCATCTTTAGAGGGATTTAGTTTAGCCTTTTTGATAGAAAAAAATCATCCTCCAATGGTTAGATGTAATAGATAGTACAAACCTTTACAGTGATACCAAAATCAGGTAAATAGCGAAAAAAGTCAATAAATAGTTGAAAATTTCTGACCAATACTTGTTTGATGGTACCTCTGTACCCAGGTTTATGTGTGCAGCCAATGCCTCCTTGTAGGTCAAAATTATTAGGAACCCTTATGAGCTATTCTCCTTACCTTCTCAAAGGTCAAAAAGCACTTGTAACTGGTGCTAGTTCTGGTATTGGTGAAGCTGTAGCTCGCTATCTAGCTTTATCAGGTGCAGCAGTAGTTATCAACTATCATTCTGATGCTGAATCAGCCCAAAAAATTGTTGATGATATTAAAGCTAATAATGGTGAGGCTTTTGCTATTGAAGCTGATGTTAGCAAGGAAGACCAAGTAAAAGCGATGTTTAGCGAAACACTGAAACAATTCGGTACTATTGACATTCTCGTGAGTAATGCGGGTATTCAAAAAGACGCGCCGTTTGTAGATATGAGCCTTGACGATTGGAATGCAGTCATTGGAGTGAATTTAACAGGACAATTCTTGTGTACCAGGGAAGCTGCAAAGGAGTTTTTGCGCCGTGGGGTACAACCTCATATCTCTTGTGCCGCAGGTAAAATTATTTGTATCAGTTCAGTACATGAGGTAATTCCTTGGGCAGGTCATGTTAATTATGCTGCTAGTAAGGGCGGTATTAATATGATGATGCGAAGTATTGCCCAAGAACTAGCTCCCCACAAAATCCGTGTTAATAGCATAGCTCCTGGTGCAATCAAAACCCCAATCAATAAATCAGCCTGGGACACCCCACAGGCTGAAGCGAAGTTACTAAAATTGATTCCGGCAAAACGAGTGGGTGAAGTGGAAGACATTGCTAAAGCAGCAGTTTGGCTTGCTTCTGATGACTCTGATTATGTCAACGGTACAACAATATTTGTAGATGGTGG
>JAYKJH010000091.1:0-12186 GCA_035285345.1 Nostocaceae cyanobacterium
AACCGGAAGAAGCATCGTAAAATTGCTGAATTCGCTGATATAATGTGCTACTCATTTATCAACCAGTTAGACACTCAAAAAGAATTAGTTTAAGTAAATATATTGGTACAGTACCATTTGTGCTTAAATTAGAACTTAAGATTTTGCCCTTGGAGGGCGGGGAAACACCAGCCCTATTAACTGGGTATCAGATTTGTTGAGTTTCTATGACTGTCTCGCGCACGATTTGTCTGGGATTCCTCGCCGTAATTACAGTTGGGGCTGTCCTGCTAATGATGCCTTTTGCTACTAGCAATGGTACGTGGAATGACCCAATTGTCGCCCTGTTCACTTCCACTTCTGCCGTTTGTGTCACAGGGTTATCGGTGGTCGATCCCGGTACCTATTTTTCTTTTTGGGGTCAGCTATTTATTGCCCTTCTAGCACAGATTGGTGGTTTGGGTTATATGACCACCACAACTTTTTTGATTTTGTTGTTGGGGCGCCGATTTACCCTGAAAGATAAAGTGGCAATTCAACAAGCTTTGGATAGGCGAGGAATACAGGGTAGCGCCCAAATTCTCCGCTCTATTATTGCCACAACTTTAATTTTTGAACTTACAGGTATCTTCTTGCTTTTGATAGCTTTTGTCCCTAAACATGGATTTTATCAAGGGCTGTGGTTGGCGGTTTTTCATAGCATTAATGCTTGGAACAATGCTGGATTTAGTTTATTTAAAGATAGTTTAATCGGTTATCAAACTAACGCTTTAGTAGTGTTCACAGTTACGGGATTAATTATCTTGGGTGGTATTGGTTATCAGGTAATTTTTGAGATGTACCTCTGGCTGCGTCATCGGCTTTTTAATAAAAAAGAACGGATTTTATTTTCTCTCGATTTTAAAGTTGCCACCAGCACTACACTTATACTTTTAGTTGTGGGTATGATAGCTTTTTTAGGAGTGGAAATTAGAAATCCAGAAACTTTTGGCGGCAATTTAAGTTTTTCTGACCAATTATTGCTTGCCTGGTTTCAATCAGTTACTCCCAGAACAGCAGGCTTTAACAGCATTGATATTGGGAAAATGACCACTGCTGGGTTGTTTATTACCATTGCTTTGATGTTCCTCGGTGCAAGTCCCGGTGGTACAGGTGGCGGTATGAAAACCACAACAGTGCGAGTACTAACAACCTGTACCAAGGCAATTTTACAAGGTAAGGAAGAGGCGATTTTATATGAACGCCGAATCCCCGTTTCTTTGATTTTAAAAGCTGTCGGCGTATTAGTTGGTTCAGTAGTCACAGTGATTTTTGGTACAATTTTAATAGCCTTAACTGACCCAGAGATAACTTTTATTCAAATCCTCTTTGAAGTGGTATCTGCTTTTGCTACTGTGGGTCTGTCCACTGGCATTACAAGTAGCGTCTCCATCAGCGGTAAACTAATACTAATTGCCATAATGTATATAGGGCGTGTGGGAGTATTGCTGTTGATGTCGGCTTTGTTAGGAGACCCCCGTCCCAGTTCAATTCAGTACCCAGAAGAAAACTTGCTGGTGGGATAGCTAAAGGATTTTGGATGCGTGGATTTTGGATGCGTGGATGCGTGGATTTTAGATTTAATTTATCCAAAAACTAATAGGGAAACAAGTTTTTTTTTGGATAATACATTTATTTCTAAATTCATCTAAAATCTCATCTCACATCAAAAATCCCCAAGTGATGAACTCAAAGACAGCCAATAATTATTAAGGAAAAACTTGTGAATCTTTCATCTTTCGGATTTTTCCGCAGTTTGCGTAAAGAAAGCCAACAATTTGCCGTAATTGGTTTGGGTCGTTTTGGTCGAGCAGTTTGTGCAACACTGCATGGGTTAGGTTACGAAGTGTTGGGAACAGATATTGAAGAAAAACGAGTTTCTCAAGCACTGTCTGAGCGCATAGCAGGTCATGCTTTGCAACTAGACTCCACAGAACCTGCTGCACTCCAAGAAGCTGGAGTTTTTGAATTTGATACAGTAATTGTGGCAATTGGGAATTACATTCAGCAAAGTATCATTACTACTTTGAATCTCAAGGAAGGAGGTGTACCCTATGTAATCGCAAAAGCCTCTAGTGAGGTTCATTGTAAGCTGCTGCAACGAGTCGGAGCCGATCGCGTTGTTTTTCCAGAATACGAGGCTGGTTGCGAATTAGCACGCACACTCACTAAACCAGGTATCCTAGACCGCATTGACCTTGACCCAGATCACAGTATTGTGGAAGTAGTAATTCCAGAAGAATTTCACGGCAGAACTATTACAGAACTGCGAATGCGTAGCCGCTATGGTGTCAACCTGCTAGCCGTTAGTCAGGATGGCAAAATGGATATTAATCCTGACCCGAATCGGCGTCTAGAAAAGGGTTCCGCAATGGTAGTCATTGGCTGCAACAAAGATATTAATCGCTTACCAATATAGGTAAGGTGGGTGATGGGAAATTGGGTTATGGGTTGAGCTGATTATCGGCGTTTATCTGTGTTTATCTGCGGTTAATTTCTTTACCCTGGATCTAAAACTAGACGCACCCTCCCGCTGTGGTATTCACCCATGACCCCCATAGACCCAATCTAAAATTGTTTAACCCTGATTTATTTCCCTCGCGTTGGTTTAAAGGGTGGTAAATCATCATCCTCAACTGGTTTACCTCGTGAGGGTTTACCGTCTACAGGTTTACCAGGTTGCAATTCAGAGGGTTCTTCGCTGGGGGTTGGCTGGGTCTGAGTTGGTTCTGGTTCCGGTGTAGCAGCAGGTGCTTCTGTAGGTTGTTGTTCTGCGGGTTGTTCTATACCAGCCGGTGATGGAAAGGTTCCTGGATTTGCTGGTGGTTCTTCGACGGGTATTACCACTGGTGCTGGTGTTTCAGCAGGTGCGGGAGTTGCTGGTTTTTGACGAGCTTCAGCTTCCCGTTGTTTTTGCACAGCTGCAATTTGCTGTACTAACTCGTCAACTTGGCTAGCTTGCTGGAAATTACGCTGTTTACGGTATTCTTGACGGGCACGTCTCAGAGCGCTGTTAGCAGTTTTTAAGTCGCCTTGATTGTAAAGTGTGACGCCTAAGTTGTAATATGCCGTAGCATTATTAGGATTTTGGCGAATAGCTTCTTGGTAGACAGCGATCGCCTCGTTTTCCTGACCAACAGATGCCAGCAGACCGCCTAAGTTATTGTAAGCTATAGCATTATCTGGATTGCGTTTCACTACTTCTTGATAGGCAGTAATAGCTTCCGGGGTTTGACCTTGCTGTTGCAGAGCGATCGCCAGGTTATAGTAGGCATTAGCATGATTTTCATCGAGGCGTAGCACTTCCTGGTAAGCTGTAATTGCTTCTGCTGTTTGCCCTTGCTCAAACAGTATCACTCCCAGATTGTAGCGAGCATCAACTAATTCTGGATCTAGCACTAAGGCTTGACGGTAAGCAGTAATCGCCGCCTCTGGTTGTCCTTGACGTTGCAAAGCTACACCTAAATTTTGAAAAGCTTGAACTAAACTGGGATTACCCCGGATTGCTAGTTCATATTCTTGCACTGCTGCATCCGGTCGATTTTGACGCAAGAAAATATTTCCCAGGAAATGGTGCGCTAAAGCCAAGCTGGAATCCCGTTGCAGAGAGCGGCGAAATGCATTTTCTGATGCTGGTAAATTGTTGGTGTTATAAAAATTAACGCCTTGCTGGAACAAACTAGCCGCTTCCAGATCCTGGCTGACAGGTCCTTGGATGACTTGTGCTTGCACTTGGATAGGAGCCGTCAACCCCATTAGCTCAACTCCAAGTACAAAAGCAGAAAGGCAGAGGAACCGCTGAACTGGTTTACTTGTTAAAAACATTGATGGCAGACCTGGATTTTTGTTACATGCAAAAACATAAAATAAGCGTACCCGCAAATCCAGATTTTGGGTCATGGGGAATCGGAAATGGGGTGATAAGCTATTAGACTTCTTGCGTGCATTCCGAAATATTAAATAATTAACCGCCGATAAACGCCGATAAACGCCGATAAACGCCGATAAAATTTACTTTTGCTCATAGGTCTATTATTTACCGCCCTTCTGGCAAAATCAACATAGCATCACCAAAGGAGTAGAAGCGGTAATTTTGGTTAATAGCTTCCTGGTATAGGTTCAAAAGGCGCTTTCTGCTGATTAACGCGCTCACCAGCATCATTAAACTAGAGCGTGGGAGGTGAAAATTGGTAATCAAGCCATCTACTACTCGCCATTGGAAACCGGGATAAATAAATAAGTTAGTTTTACCGCAAAACGGTTGCAATTTCCCAGAAACGGCTGCTGCTCCTTCTAGTGACCGGACTACAGTAGTACCCACGGCGATAATTCTACCTCCGGCTTCCTTAGTTTTACGGATTTGCTCTACCGTATCTGCGCTGACTTCAATCCATTCTTCATGCATTTGGTGGGTCGTAACGTCCTTAACTTCCACCGGACGAAATGTCCCCACACCGACATGGAGTGTCAAAAAAGCACGATGAATCCCTTTTTCCTCTAGCCTTTGGAGCAATTCTGGAGTAAAGTGCAGTCCAGCGGTGGGAGCCGCCACTGCTCCTGCTTGGCTGGCGTATACTGTTTGATACTGTTCACTGTCTGCTTGTGACTTGGTGATATAAGGCGGTAGGGGTATCTCACCGAATAATTCCAACATTTGCACCAAAGACGTACCCTCTGGCAAATCAAATTGTAACAGTCGTCCTCCGGTTGCCGCGTCGGAGTCCACAACGGTAGCGTTCAGTAGTGCTTCCTTCTGAGTACCTTGGGGTGGGGTAAAAAATATCTGCGAGCCAATTTTAAAGCGTTTCCCTGGCTTCACCAAAGCCAACCAAATATTCTGCTGTCGTTCTTCTAGCAGTAAAACTTCCACCATTGCACCACTAGATTTTTGTCCGTACATCCGGGCGGGCATAACTTTGGTGTTATTCATCACCAATAAATCCCCTGAGTTCAGTATTTCTGGCAAGTCCCGAAAGATGTGGTGTAACGGCGGTATTCCTTGTCCAGTATTCGGGGAATCAACTACCAGCAACCGCGAACTATCTCTGGGCACGGCAGGATTTTGGGCTATCCTCCCTTCGGGAAGTTCGTAGTCATATTCATCTAGGGAATGGTCTAAATCTATTTCCTGCTCTTGGGGATTGACTATCTGGGAAGTATTGAAAATCTTGTCTGGTAGTTCTTTTTTCATAGAATTGGCTAATTTTCTCTGTAATTATGTCAATCAGTCTTTTGATATATTTTTAACTTCAGTATTTACAGTACATTTATCGATTAAAATTGCATAATTAAACCCTCCAAGTTGATAAGTAGTCTCAACAGTTGATAATTCCTACCTACTATGAAGATTGGGTAAACCTCCCTAGGGAAAAACGGGGGCTTTTACCCTAGCGAAAAATCGGTCTATTCTTCAATATAGAAGTGTAGGATTCTCTTTGATCCCAAGCACCGTAATGGAATACCTGTATTATCTGGCAAATGCCAGCCTAACCCTAAGAATTGTTGAATACCTGCACGGAAAACCAGAAATTCCTGTTGCTTTTGTTACTGTTATTCATCAGATTGACGGCTGGGTGCTGCGGATTAAACTAAATGGTCTATTTAGTGCCCAGCAAGATGGCGACTTTCGAGCTTTTTTGAGTGAATTGGGAATTCCCTATGAACCACCAATGCGTGTCCAAATGGCGCTTTGGAGTCTGGAAGCAGGTCAATCCCCAGTGGATGTCATGCGTCGCTATCAAGTAGCCATAGTTTCTCATGGACATCCAGAACGAGAAGAAATCGAAGCGTTTCGCCAACAGTTTGTTCGAGGATTGGGATATTGTCCCGAAACATTGGCTTAATTAACCCTAGCAATCTGAGATTTTGGATTTTGGATTTGAGAAGTGATGCCTTCATGGGCTAAAATCTAAAATTCAAGCTTCTGCAAACGCTCCGGGAATGTATTCTTGCAAAATTAGCTGCATACCAGGTAACGATAAATTTGGTTCGATGGTTCGCATAAATTTATTTCTAGGACTGTTGTGTGATATTGGCTGAAAATAAACTATGGCGACATCAAATCGACAAGAGTAATCGGCTTTTTCTGGATGCTCTGCTAAAAAGATTTGCGCTGTTCGCCATAGTTTTGCTTGTTTTTGGGGAGTGATGGCACTTTTACCCCCAGCATCCCAATTACCGGGACGGCGGGTTTTCACTTCCACAAAAGCCAAAATGGAGTCGGGAGTCGGGAGTCGGGAGTGGGTAGCAGTTTCTTCCTTCTCCCCAGTCAAGAGTCCGTCCCACTCAGCAATAATGTCAATTTCTCCCCAGCGACAGAAAAAGCGACGCTGCAAAATTATCCACCCTTGAGATTGTAACCATTGTGCTACTAGGTCTTCTCCTAAGATGCCAATATCGGGATAATTAGATGGAGAACGGTTCGCCATTAGACCAAAAATTAGGATGAAATCTAGGTTAAGCAGTCAGCTTTGGACACCCATACTCAGTGTATTCCTTGCGCTAGTATTTGGCATCATCGGGGGTATGGTCGGGGTAGTTACCCATACTCCCTCAGCTTTAGCATTGCAATACAATAAAGAAATTCTCATTGAAGCAGATTTCTCTGGACGGGATTTGACAGACTCCAGTTTTACTAAAGCTAATTTGCGGATGAGCAATTTTAGCAACACTAACTTAAGCGGTGTCAGCTTTTTTGCCGCTAATTTGGAGTCAGCAAATTTGACGGGGGCAAATTTAACTAATGCTACCTTAGATTCCGCGCGTTTAATCAAAGCAAATTTGACGGATGCCATATTAGCAGGAGCTTTCGCTGCTAGCGCTAGGTTTGACGGTGCAATTATTGATGGTGCTGATTTTACCGATGTGCTGTTGCGTCCAGATGAGCAAGATAAGCTCTGTAAGACAGCAAAAGGTACTAATCCGGTGACGGGACGGGATACACGGGAGACGTTGTATTGTGATTAGTTATTGGTCATTATAGCGCTTCCCACGCTCGTGAGGTATAGCAAGAAAGAATTAACCGCCGATAGAAGAGGATGGACGCTTTCTTAAGCCGATAAATTTGTACCTCAGTAGACTAGGAAACGCTATAGTTATTAGTCATCACTCATTTTCTCGTTACCAGAATCAGCCGTTTCATTAAAAACCGGAAAAATACCGAATCATAAAAATTTAGGATGGGTTGGGTTGTGCCTAACCCATCCTACCCTTGTCTGGCTGAGAGTGAAACAGAGGATGAGTTACAAATTACCTCCGCGTCTTGTTATTCCCGGTATCGGAAGAACGCATCGATAAGCTAATACGACGCAATTTCTCATTGACTTCCAACACCCGGACTTTCACCACTTGTCCCACTTTCACCACTTTCTTGGGGTCGTCAACAAACCTATCTGCAAGTTGGGAAATATGCACCAAACCATCCTGATGGACACCAATATCGACGAAGGCTCCGAAGTTGGCTACATTGGTGACGATACCCTCCAGTTCCATCCCAACCTTCAAATCGCTAATCTCTTTGATTCCCTCTTTGAAGGTGGCATACTTAAACTCAGCACGGGGGTCTCTACCGGGTTTTTCCAGTTCGCTGATGATGTCCCGCAGTGTGGGTTCCCCGACGGTATCGCTGACATATTTCTTGAGATTTGTACCCTTTAGCTGGTCTGCAATTTGGGTAATTTGTGCTAGGGGTACATTCAGGTCAGTTGCGATCGCTTTCACCACCCCATAGCTCTCTGGATGGACAGCAGTATTATCCAAGGGGTTTTCACCACCGCGAATGCGAAGGAATCCAGCGGCTAACTCAAAAGCCTTTGGTCCCAATTTTACCACCTTCAGCAGTTCGCGACGATTTTTAAACGCCCCATGCTCGTTGCGATATTTGACAATATTATTGGCAACGCTGGAGGTAATCCCCGAAACAAAAGTTAACAGTTCCTTGGAAGCAGTGTTTAAGTCTACCCCGACGTAGTTCACACAGCTTTCGACTGTCTCCTCTAATTTTTGCTTCAGCAGCTTCTGATCCACGTCGTGCTGATATTGTCCTACACCAATAGATTTGGGGTCGATTTTCACCAGTTCCGCTAAAGGGTCTTGTAAACGGCGACCGATGCTAATCGCACCCCGCACGGTAATATCTAAATCGGGAAATTCTTCTAGAGCAACCTTGCTAGCGGAATAGATAGATGCACCCGACTCATTTACCATCACTTTAATCGGTTTATGCTCCATTGTTTGCAGTACTTGGGCGACAAACTCGTCAGTTTCCCGCGATGCGGTACCGTTACCAATGCCGATTAACTCTATCTTATAGCGTTCAATCAAATTTTTGATAGTCTGTGCAGCTTTTTGACGTTGTTCTGCTGCTTGGTGGGGAAATACTGCCTGATATTCCAAAAATTTACCAGTTTGGTCGATAATCGCCACTTTACACCCTGTACGGAACCCTGGGTCTATCGCTAGCGTCGGTTTCATTCCCGCAGGAGGTGACAGCAGCAACTCCCGTAGATTAGCTTCAAAGGTCTTAATCGACTCAATATCCGCATAGAGTTTCTTATCAGAAATTACCTCCGTCATCAGGGAGGTTTTCATCAGACGATTGAATGCATCTTTGAGCATTTCTTGATAAAAATTCCGCAGTGGTCGGTGTTTGCTACGAATTTCCTGGGACTCTAGGTAGGAAAGAACCGCATCCTGATCAAAGGAAATTTCAAAACTTAATATTCCTTCATTTTCACCCCGACACAAAGCCAACATATTGTGTGGTGCAATGTTTTTCACTTTGACGCTGAAGTTGCGGTACATCTCAAACTTAGTTGTCCCTTCCGGATGTTCATCTTTGATACGGGAGACAAACATACCTTCCTCTAGGAGATATTCCCGCAAATAGGCGCGTAATTCGGCTTTTTCTGCCACTTCTTCCGCTAAAATGTCAGCAGCACCTTTAAGGGCGTCTTCCGCTGTTTTTACACCCTTTTCTGGGGAAATATATTTCTCAGCTTCCTGATCGAAAGAAACCATCGCCGCATTTTTAACATTTAAAGATTTGATGAATTCTGCTAATGGTTCCAGTCCTTTCTCTCTAGCTATAGTGGCGCGAGTGCGGCGTTTTGGTCTATAGGGTAAGTATAAATCCTCAAGCTCGGTTTTTTGCAAACAAGATGCGATTTTTGCTTTTAATTCATCAGTCAGCTTCCCTTGTTCCGATATAGAATTTAGGATGGCTGATTTACGTTCTTCTAACTCCGATAAGTAACTATACCTATCAGCCAGTTCGCGTAGTTGCACTTCATTCATTTCCCCAGTGCGCTCTTTGCGATAACGTGCAATGAAGGGAATGGTTGCACCCTCAGCCAGCAGATCCAAAGCGCTTTGTACCTGAGAGAGTTTGAGGGAAAGTTCCTGAGCTAGTAATTGCGGAATGTTCAGCATCGAGCGTGTATGTTAAAACAGTTACTTTACATGTAATATGCCAAATTGTTATCTAACACCAGCTAAGAATTTAGATTAAATTTAACCAAGTTTCACCTAAGTCTGCTACGCTAGTTCTTTACATGAGGATAGTTCAATTTGAGACGCGCATTACTGACAGCGAATACAATGCTGATTCTACTGATACCTTGGAGGTAATTACAAATGAAACTGGTTTTTCTCATACCACTGACCATTGGTTTAGTCACTGGATACATATCACAAAACGCTGACGAAGATATTAAATATATCACAGCTGTAATTTCAGCCATCACCTTAATCTTGAGCCTAATCTTCGCCCCTTGGCAGATTCAACTGTTGATTCTGATTCTGGTACTAACTAGCAAGAGTATATTCGGGCGACGAAGAGAGTACAGAGCCAATTTAACGCCAAATCAGCTAGAGAAATTAAAAAGCGATCGTCATAATCAACAACCTGTTGTCAGTAATTCAGTTTCCCTAGGGGAAATTCCAGGTAAATATCGCGGTGTCTTCTACGAAGCACATTCTGCAACTACTGAATTTACTGAAGGTGAAATTGGTGGTAAATATCGCGGTACTCCTTGGAGAATTCACCAAATGTCAGACGTTGATTGTCAGCAACCCCACTTTGATATCAAATATCGCGGACTGAGTATTAATGGGGAACAAAATCAGGGTGTTCAGGATAAGAATTTAGGCAATATTCAAATTCCTCAACCTCGATTAATTAATAATTCTCCCGGTTTAATAACATAATTTATGAATTCAGTGCTAAATAATTTAGCATCTTTCACATAGATAAAAACCTTAATGACTACACCAATCCTCAAAAATAAACAGTTAAATAAATATGATTTTTTGAGTGCGGTGTAGCCTTAACCAAGTACAGAGTTAAAATTTCTGATTTTAGATTATGTTTTCGATTAATTTTAGGCTAAAAAGATTAACCTTTCGCAATGGACATAAATAAACAGCAGATACTATAAACATACTATAGCGATTCCCACATTTGCTTATGTATGCGAAGAAAGAATTTACCGCCGATATTATAGGATGGACGCTTTCTTAAGCCGATAAATTTGTACCTCAGTAGACTAGGAAACGCTATATACTGGATATTATTTTATCTAAGTTTTCAAACAAACACCATATTTTTTTATAGCTGTTAATCTAATTATTTTATTCATACATTTGTTGATGTTTGGCTAACAGGTGAAGATATTTTTCATGGCTCTTTGCTAGCAACCATTTTTCCTTAAAAATAGCTGCGGATTTAGCTTTTTCAGTATCTACATCATAAGGTAAAATATATTTCCTTGCTGCAATTTTTTCTGCATCAGAAGTGGCTTTCTGGGGATTAGATTTATATTTTCTACCACTTTTGTGATTTGCATAACGGCGAGCGCGAGTATACCCCATTTGTAAGAATTTGCGTGCCATATCCGCACCCACAAAATCATCTTGCTCCAGGTAAGCAAGGAACATCTCATAAATTTTTTCACTTGAGTGTTTAGCAATATCGGGAGTTTTAAATCGCCAGAAGGGGAGAATTTCGGATTTATAGGGTTCTACTAAAAGTACACCTTGTTCACCCTTACCAACCCGATAGAGTTCTGGGTGGTCGCGAAAGTTTGTATGCTGAAAATCTAAAGAATAATCAAAAGACATGGTAGATTTTTTTGATTAATAATAAACTTAAAAAAAAACTTGTGCTTCTACCATAGTGAGGAAATCCAACTCTGCCATGTTATCTAGTCCTCAATCATTGAATAGCGCTTTGGTTCCGGGTGACTTGCGAAAAGTCCACCACATAGCCTTAAATGTCAAAGACATGCAAGCTTCCAAGCACTTCTATGGTGATATTCTGGGGTTGTATGAATTAACAGGTGAGGAAGTACCATCTACCCTGATCAAGTTAGTAGCAGAAGGCAAAGTTTGTAACTTTGTCACTCCCGATGGTACAGTCATAGATTTATTTTGGGAACCAGACTTGTCACCCCCCGACCCTGACCCCGAACAGGCCTTTACCCGCGCTAATCATCTAGCATTTGATATTGCACCGGAGTTATTTGACCGCGCTGTGGAAGTGCTAAAGCAAAATCAAGTTACCATTGCTCAAGGACCAGTCACTCGTCCCACAGGTAGGGGTATTTACTTCTACGATCCTGATGGTTTTATAGTTGAGATTCGCTGCAATCCAGCTTAAAAGTGCTGTAGTAGGGCGGTTTGCTCACCCGGTGGTAGGGATTGTGCTATTCACCCGGCATTGCTAATTATCTACCACAGCCTAGTTTGCAAGCGATCGCCTGGTGAAAAAACTGCATTGCTCAAAACCCTGCTAAAGTACAAGCATGAATCGATTTGGGGAAAGTGCAAGTAATAGTGCTAAGCACGTCTCAATATCATGTGTAGTAGTTTAATTCGCCATCAATATGGGTAACTTCCCATTGGGTTTGTTCTCCCTCCCGCCAAAAATGCAATGACACTTTAGCATCTCCCACGGCTAAAATAGTTATTAAATTGGAATTTACTGTAACTTGTGTGGGCATAATCTTCAACCATTCTCTGTAAAACCTGGATACAAAGTCATGCCACCATCTACAAATATTGTTGTACCGTTGACATAATCAGAGTCATCAGAAGCAAGCCAAACTGCTGCTTTAGCAATGTCTTCCACTTCACCCACTCGTTTTGCCGGAATCAATTTTAGTAACTTCG
>JAYKJH010000092.1:0-21980 GCA_035285345.1 Nostocaceae cyanobacterium
AAGGGACGGGCGACGAAATTGAAGGGACGGGCGACGAAATTGAAGGGACGGGCGACGAAATTGAAGGGACGGGCGACGAAATTGAAGGGACGGGCGAGACGCCCATCCCACAAAACAAGTTGAGCCTGGTAACGAGTCTTAAACCATTTTATTAATTTTTAATATTAATTTTTAATAAGGTCATTGGTATTTCTAGGGATACCTACTATCAACGTATTCCCAACCCTACGTAAGTATGCTAATTATAAGTTATTCAGGGCATCTTACCATAACTTAGTTACTAATCATCATCGATGATAGCTGGTATGAATTACTATCCGCTCAACATAGAAAGAAATGAGATTGCGGCGCTGGGTGCATCTTTAAGAGCCATTGACCCCAGATTTATCCGGTCAACTACCTCATCCGGAACACGCAGAATGTGGTATCAAGGAGATGAGCCTTATTTTGACTTATTCTTGGATTTCCAGAATGATGAAATAATCTGGTTTCAGTTTACACTACGCGGCAAAACCCTTTCTTGGGATAGTAAAAAACCAGGTTGGCAAACGGGAAGTACCAACGAATTCATGCTTGATGATTGCAACTACTATCCGGCGGGTAAGACAATTGACACCGATGATACCACAGACTGGGATTTTATTAAGTTAGTCAAATCCATCCTCCAAACCAGATCTGCCGAAGAACCAGTTTTCGCTCAAGTATTATCCTTGTTTGATGCGACTCTCTCCCCTACAGGTACTTAGTAGGATGGTCAGGATTTTTGTAGGTTGGGTAGAACGAAGCGACACCCAACTTCACCAGCAAGTTAGTAGGATGGTTAATATTCATATCTTGCACCATTCTGCATAACCGTAGGGTGGGCATTCTCATACAACGTCAAATAATTATGTCAGCTTGTAATCAGCACTGCCCACCCTACAAGATTCTACAAGATTATGAACAGCGGGTATGAATTATCAAATTCACTCTCACCCTAACCCTCTCCCTTTGGGAGAGGGAATAAGCCGGAATAAGCGATTTACCCTCATCCCCATCCCTTCTCCCTAGGGAGAAGGGGTGGGGATGAGGGTAAATCATACTTGTATTCAGCAACGCCAGCGCACATGATATCTTGAGGCATAGTCTCAGCTATTTTATTCCCAGCCTCTGGCTGGGAACAAGATGGGAACAAGATTTAACGTCGGTTGAGAAGACTGGGTTATTCAAATCACTGCCTTCTCCAACATTCTAATCGTCCCCGCAACTGCATCAACCTCCACTTCTACCCCCAGTGGGACGGTAAACTTATCTTTAATATGTCCAATCATCGAACCATACCAAGCGGGAATTCCCAAAGGACGAATGTGTTCTTGTAAAACTTGGATTAACGTCAGCGAAGGGGTATCTCCCAATTTGCAATTAGTGCATTCACCAAACACAAACCCAGAAACTTGATTGAGAATCCCCGCTAATTTCAACTGGGTAAGCATTCTATCTACGCGATAAATATCCTCCCCGATTTCTTCCACAAATAAAATACTATCCTTCCACAGGGGAAGATAGGAAGAACCCACCATTGCAGACAACACCGACAGATTCCCCCCCAGCAATCTTCCCCGCGCTTTTCCTGGTGTAATTGTCAGTTTACGGATTTGGGTTTCTGGGGTATTTCCCATAGTCACCGCTTCCCCGTTGAAGAGTATCCGCTGGGCGTAATTCACCGTAAAATCATTCCAGCTAGAGGTAGCCACTGCACCGTGAAAACCCACCAGGCGAGTGCGAGTATAAATTGCCAACAATAGGGAAGTAATATCACTGTACCCAAGGAGGATTTTGGGACGGGAACGGATGAGGTTATAGTTCAGTAGGGGCAATATCCGATTGCAACCCCAGCCACCGCGCATAGCAATTATCGCTTTCACCGTCCCATCAGCAAACATGGCGTTGACATCCGCCGCTCGGTCAGCATCTTTACCAGCTAAATATCCGTACTGGTCAAGAATATGCGCTCCTAACTTCACCTTTAACCCCAACCCCGTGAGGACTTGCTGGGCTTTGAGTACGTCTTCCCGGTCGATGGGACTAGCGGGGTTAATTAACCCTACCGTATCACCGATTCGCAGACGAGGCGGCTTAATAATGGTTTGTGGGGCTGTTTTTGCTTCCAGAGATGACAGGGGTACTTGACTAGCGATCGCAGCTAGTCCAGTGGTGAGAAAATGGCGGCGTTTAATGGTCATGATGGGATATCGTACCATTTGCGATCGTTTGTCGGAGAGTGGACAAGCAAGGAAGACGAGGCGAAAATAGTCGTTAGTCATTAGTCATTAGTCATTAGTCATTACCCCAATGCCTTTCTAAGTATCGTGGCTGTAGAACCAGAAAAAAATATCACTAAATATTTATCTTACAAATATGCCTTTGAACGCATGAAAGATGCGATTGACAGAGAGTTTTTTCTGGAAGCTATCATGTTAGCCGAAAGTATAATTGCTGACAGACTAATTAGCTATCTGGAAGAGTCCAGACAAGAGACTCATTTGTGTCTGTTAATTCAAAAGTGGAAAAAATTAGATAATCAGGTGCAGTGGAAAAACCGCAGCAATTTAATCAATGATGTGGAAAATTGGCGCAAACATCGCAATTTCTGCGCTCACCAAGTTGTCAAATCTTTACCAGGTGAACCTACAACATCGGTAGAAGAGTTTACAGTTATTTCTCAAAAATGTGCTTTGGAAGGTCAGATATTAGCTCGTTATGTATGTGATTGGCGCAAGGCTCAAAAACGCCAAAGGAAAGTATAGGCTGAAGTGCAGTTATCATCAGCTTTTGCCTGACGTGCTGGGAGAATTTTCCCAGTCCTTACTCAGAGATAATACTTATTAACAGGTTTTATCATTAATCTATTTACCCTATCTGAAAATAGTGGTATCTTATAGTTGTGTGTGAGGAGTAAGTGTAAAGCAAAAGCGCTAGGAGTGGAAACACGGTAACACGTCCCGGCGCTTTTTGCTATTAATATTTAAGTAAGTCGCCGCAAATAAACTGAAGCAAGTAAAAAAAGTCGTAGATAGTAGGTTGGGTGGAACGAAGTGAAACCCAACTTTGCGTGTTGGGTTTCGCGCTTTGCTCAACCCAACCTACTAGCATGTTTAGCCTAAATCACTGGATGCTGATTTTGCTCCTGGGTTGGGAGTGTGCAAAGAACTCTCAGTCCATTGTGAATGTTAAACTTTACTCAGAAATACTAGGAGGGCGATCGCTTGGCTCATATTACCATTGATCTTTCAGATAACCAATTACAAAAGCTACTAGATTTGGCAAGAGTGCATGGAATTCCGCTGGAAGTTTTATTAAAGGCAAGCTTAGAGGATTGGCTCAATTCTCAAAACAGCGAGTTTGTTGATACAGCCAATTATGTGCTGACAAAAAATGCTGAATTGTATCGGCGCTTAGCATAATGCGTTTTCTGACGTTAATAGAGGTGTTAGAACTGCATCTTAATAATTTGAGAGTTATCCCTCTTTTGTGAATCTGGGTAGATAAAAATTTAAGCTAAATGATGAAATTCAGATTTGCTAAGGGGATTATTGTTTAAACCCCGCCCTTAAGGGCGGGGTCTTGTTAAACTAATAGAAACCTCTAAACGCAGTTCTGGAGGTCAAATCCTAAGTTATGCGGCTCAAATTGCTGGTTAAGGCATCTTTTAGAGCTTATTGATTTGTGTCAGAATACTTCATACAAATAGCAATCTTAGAGGTCTGAGATGCCTGTTGTGAGTAAAGCTAATGGCTTACTGGCTGAGTTCGCCATTTTCCCAGTTGAGCCTGACAGCCAAACAAGATTAGTGGAGCAAGCCATTCACAATATCGAATCTGCTGTGCAGAACAAGACGGGATTTGCTTCTGGCACAGTGCTTCGTAGCCGCGATGGATTGAGGGTGACAAGCTATGTTCAGTGGACAAATCAAGAATCTTATATAGCAACTCAACCTTTGACAGATTTTTCCGTCCCAGATGTTCATCTTTTTGAGATTTTTGCCGAAGAACCTGACAATAGCGAATTGCACCTCTCAGTAGGTATGGATGGACTCATCAACTTTGGCATCTTCAAGATGAAACAGCCGGAAAATCAGCCTCGATTTATAGAGTTATTTCGTGAGGCATTAGTAATGGTATCAGGGCAAGCAGGATTGATTTCGACTCATGCTCATCGTAGCTTGGATGGATGGCGCTGTATCAATTTTGGGCATTGGCGATCGCTAGAAGAGTTCACAGCAATGGATACTAATCGCCCCTTTACGCCTCTTTTTGGTGAAATGCTTGATTTGGCAAATAACGAGTATCAGAAAACCTTACAGGAGGTAGTCTTTACTACCTAAGATGAGTCGTACATAGTAGGTTGGGTTAGTCTTCATCGGCGTTTATCTGCTACAGGCTACGGTTCATTATTTTTACCCAACATTTTAGTCGAGACGCGCTACTACACCTACAGTACTACTACTAAAGCCTAGATATAGGCAATCATATGAAAACTGTCAGTCCAATAAATAGTTAGTTGGCTCTGTACAAAATCTTTGCACTCTTTGGAAAAGTCGATGATGTTAGTGTAGTTGAAGGGGTAAATTTTGGAAAAATAAATCTGGAGATATAAGAATGCCAGATGAGAAGAAAGAGGATGGGAAATGGGGCAAAGTTGTTGTCCCTATTGTTGTAGCGCTTATTGGTACTTTAGGAACGATTGTTGTAGCGCGTATTGGAGCGAATCAGCCATCTCCAACATCATCACAAACAGTCAATCCACCAAGCTCTGCTAATTCCCCTAACAGCAAAACTTTACAAGTTTACGCCGATTCTATCAAAGGAACTCCCTTCCTCAATAAAGAAAATGGCCATGTCAATGTTGATTTTGAAGCTACTGGAAAATGGCTTGCTATTCCTGAAAATACCTCTACTCCTAAAATTCCTGATAATGCTAAAGGTTATCTATCACCAAATGGGGATCCTAACTTTAATTCAAATACAACAGCTTGTGTGAGAGCGCCTCTAGGAGCATTGGTAGTCATAGGAGAAGATAAACAGTGCAAAGCCTACGGTGCAAAAGGTTCGTTTGAGCTAAAACCAGGAGAAACTGTTTACTTTAAGATGAATGATGTTCCTAAATTGTACGAAGACAATAGAGGTATCATTGACGTTAAGCTGTCCATCTCAAAGGGATGAAATATAGGAATCATGTTTGATTTTTGAAAAAATACGTAGTGGCGGGGCAAGGCTAAATTTGTGCATTAGCAAACTCTTGTGGGATGGGCGTCTCGCCCGTCCCGTGCGGGCTGTTCGTCCCACACCACAAGAAAATTTATTGCAACATTTAAGGCTTGCCACGCCAGTAGGGTGTGTTAGCGAAGCGCGTAACGCACCATTTTCAAGGCTAGGGTGCGTTACAACGTTCCGTAAGGGCGCACCCTACAATACTGCAATTTTTTCATAAATCAAGCCGGATTCCTATATCTCCAAAATAAAACTTATAGCGCTTGGAGATTGACTGTAGTACATACTTCACCTCACCCCCACATATCTTGCACCACGGGAGGTAGAACCTCCCGGTGCTTGTTCCCAGTCTGAGCCTGGGAACGAGAATTTAGTCAAACACACCCTCACTCCAAATTCTGCAAACCGATCGCAATCTTACTGTGCTTCTCAATTTGCCCCATCACCTGCTTGGCTCGTTTAATCACCACCGCCGGTAAACCAGCCAACCGTCCCGCTTCAATCCCATAGGATTTATCCGCACCACCCGGTTGCACTTGGTGTAAAAATACAATTTGGTCAGGTAACTCCTTCACCGTCACCTGATAATTCGCTACATTATCCAGCAGCGAAGCCAACTCATTCAACTCATGATAGTGCGTGGCAAAAATCGTCCGCGATCGAATTTCCTTCGCGATATACTCTGCGACAGCCCAAGCAATAGAAAGACCATCAAAAGTCGCCGTCCCCCGACCAATTTCATCCAACAACACCAACGACCTAGACGTAGCATGGTTGAGAATATTCGCCGTCTCATTCATCTCCACCATAAACGTAGACTGTCCCGTCGCCAAATCATCCACCGCACCCACCCGCGTAAAGATGCGATCGCATACCCCCAACCGAGCCAACCTTGCCGGAACAAAACTCCCCGTCTGTGCCATAAGCTGTATCAACCCCACCTGACGCAGATAACAACTCTTCCCACTAGCATTCGGTCCGGTGAGGATGATTAAATCGGGACTGGGGACTAGGGACTGGGAAGAATTCTTCTTATCTTCCTCCTTCGTGTCCTTCGTGTCTTCGTGGTTCGTTTCCTCCCTCCCCAATCTTGTCGAATTCGGTACAAAGAAACCCGCCGGTAACGACTGTTCCACCACCGGGTGGCGCCCATCCACAATATCAATCTCCCGTCCCTCCACCATTTGGGGACGACAGTAACCTTGATAAACTGCCACTTCCGCCAAACCACACAACACATCCGCCGCTGCTACCGCACGGGAGACATTTCTAATGGTTTCCGCCTGTTCTCCTACTTCCTCCCGCAACGCACAGAATACCTCATACTCCAGCCGATTCAAATCTTCCCGCGCTGTGAGAATTCTGGCTTCCCGCTCCTTCAACTCTGGGGTGATGTAGCGTTCCTCATTCGTCAGGGTTTGCTTGCGGATGTAATTATTCGGTACTTGGTCAGCCTTAGAACGGGAAATACTAATGTAGTAACCAAAGGTCTTATTAAACCCCACCTTCAGGGTTGAAATACCCGTCCGCGCTCGTTCGTCTACCTCCAAATTCGCCAGCCAGCGCTGGTCATCTTCCGCCGCTAGACGCATCTCATCTAACTTGGCATTTACCCCCTTACGAATCAAACCCCCATCCTGGATATGTATAGGTGGTGATTCTACGATGTGAGTATGTATCTTTTGTGCTAACTCTTCCAATACTGGCGGCACTTTCTGCAATGCCCGGAGGAAAGGCGAACGAGCATCAGCCACCAGACGAGATAATTCTGGTAAGCGGGATAGGGAATCCGCCAAAGCCATTAAATCCCGTGCATGGGCGGTTCCAGAACCAGCCCTTCCCGTCAACCGCTCCAAATCATAAATTCGCCGCAACAACTGCCGCAAATCGTTTCGTAGCGAGGTATCCTCTACCAATTCTTGAATCGTATCTTGCCTTGCGCGAATTCCCTTAGTATCCAGTAGCGGTTGCAACAACCAGCGCCGCAAAGCTCGACCGCCCATTGCCGTACTCGTTCTATCCAACGCCCAGAGTAGGGAACCATGAAACGTACCATCGCGCACCGTTTGGGTAATTTCCAAATTACGCCGGGTTTGGTGGTCAATAATTAAGAAATCGCTCAGGGTGTAGGTTCGCAGACTTTGCAGAGGGACTTGGTTTTCCTTTTGCGTATCTTCCAGGTATTCCAGCAAACCACCCGCCGCCCGTACCGCTAGCGCCTTGTCATCGCAACCGAAACCTTCTAGGGAACGGACTTTAAATTTTTGTAACAATCTCGCCCTGGCCTCTGGCTGGGTGAAGGGGACTTGCGATCGCAGCGCATAACAAAATGTTGGGGGTAAACATTCCGGGAGATGAGGCGATTTTTCCCCCGGACGTAGCAAGACACCCAAGTCAGGAGCGTTGCTAGGAATCAACACCTCCGCTGGTTGCAAGCGCATTAATTCCTGGGTCAGCAATTCCAAACTGCTTTCTTGAGTCGTCTGGAATTCCCCGGTAGAGATATCAGCATAAGCCAAACCCCAGTGATTATTCGCAATTACCACAGCAGCAAGGTAATTATTGCGACGGGAATTCAGCATTCCATCTTCCAGCAAAGTACCGGGGGTGAGGATGCGCGTCACCTCCCGACGCACTAAACCCACAGCCTCAGATGCATCTTCCACCTGGTCGCAAATCACCACAGCGTAACCCTTTTCCACTAATTGGGTACTGTAGCGTTCCCAAGCGTGGTGCGGTACTCCCGTCATCGCTACCCGACCAGCTTCACCACCATGCTTACTGGTAAGAACTAGTTCCAGTTCCCTAGAGACAGTCACCGCATCTTGAAAAAAAGTTTCAAAAAAATCTCCCACCCGGTACAACAGCAGCGCATGGGGATGCTTATCCTTCATTTCCACATAATGGTGGTACATCTTACTGAGCTTGCTGCGATCCACCAAGCGATGGTCAGCGTGAGGTGCATTAGGTTGGTTAGGTTCAGTGGAAGATGCAGAGTAAGAAGCGGTCATAGATGCCTAGCTATCCCCAGGGAACTTCGACAATAAACGATGATAACCTGACCTTAGAGATGCTTGCGGGTTGCTCAAGGTTTATTTATGTTTCCCTGGGAACTATGAAGTTGTGTCAATTGAAAAGTCTCATCAAGATACAACTGTTCTCTTACAAAATGTAGATTTGTCTTTTAAAGTCATACTCGTAATGATTTTGATATTTTCTAGTAAATGTACTTATGCTTGAGGCTAAAATATAATTTTAGTTAATATAAAATTAAACAATTAATTATAAATTTAAAAGAATAAATCTGTAATATTGTCAAAAAAACCTGACATAATAAATCTTGCACTACATAGTAGCAGTACTTTCAGCCTGCAGTAGATTAAAACTTGTGGAGAGGTATGACTAGTTTGATTCATACCGTTGAAACCCTTGTAATTACGTTGTCGATTCGCTGGAAAATCACCGCAAAAATTGCCAACTTAAGATAAACATTCGCGAGGAATTTTAATACGGTTGACAATTAGAGGTAAATGTGAAAATAGCAGATCAGCAGATATTTTGGCATTTTTAGTAGATTATGTCCTTATAGCGTTTCCTAGTCTACTGAGGTACAAATTTATCGGCTTAAGAAAGCGTCCATCCTCTTCTATCGGCGGTTAATTCTTTCTTGCTATACCTCACGAGCGTGGGAAGCGCTATAGTTTGGGAAGAAAATCTGGGATTAGTCTGTCTAGACGCTACGCTTTCGGAGTATTTGAAAGGAAACCTGTAGCTGTTTTAGTGGCGATACGCATGACGGCGTTAAGCTTCGCTTATCGCACCATTTGAAATGGTTTCTTTAAGTTGCAATTCTCAGTTTCTTGAGATGAGTGAGGGATCTAGATAAAAGCAAAAAGCAGGTATTGGAGACGCGATAATTTAAACTTTAACTAATATAGGTGCGATAGCTTCGCTACTGCCCTTTGGGCAGATCGCAAACAAACAATCGCCCCCTATCGCCCAAGCAAAACCTCTCCCCTATTTTTTGGGTTGCTATTTTGCCACCTCCAAAGCTTCATTTTCTAACTCAACTTCCTCGACTCTATCAAATCCTCCAGCCCGCCAATTATCTGCCACATCCTTAATAAAACTAGCCAAAGGAATAGCGATTAACAAACCCAAAAGTCCTCCCAATTTTGCCCCAATCAATAAAGACACTACAACCCAAACCGGATTTAAACCTGTTAAATTGCCCATGATTCTAGGAGAGACAAAATTAGAATTAACCTGGTCAATTGCTACTGCTACCGCTAAAGCTTCCACTCCTAACCAAAAGTTTTGTAGCGCCACCAAGGAGCTAACTATACCGATACCTACCCCGGTTCCAAAAGGGAAAAGTGAGAAGAAACCAATACCAAGACCAAACAATAACGCTAAAGGTACTTGCAAAGCCAAATATGCGAGAGTCACTGCTACCGCTAGCACAGCACCTAGTATTGCTTGCCCGATAAAATAATTTTGGAAATCTTCCCGCAAGGTGTCCCTAATTTTTTCGCCAAGATTCCCAGGAAACCACTGAAAAATACCATCCCAAACTTTTTCACCGCTAAACACTAAATAAAAAGTCAAAACCACCGTTAGCAGGACGTTGAAAATACTGCCAATAGTATCAAATGCAAAATTGAGAAGTTTACCAGTAATACTTTGTACTTGACTAGATAATCTCTCTAAAGCTTGTTCCAGCAATCCACTTAAACTAATTGGTAATTGCAGATTTACCGCCCAATTTTGCAAAGCTTGTAACTGTTGACTACCGGAATCAATCCAACTGGGTAAAATGTTAACTAACTCATTTAGTTGTTCAATAATAATCGGTACTAAAGTAATCCCCACACCCACTAAAATCACCACAGCTAGAAGTAAAACTCCGGCAATAGCTTGGTTACGTTTGATTCCTTTTTGCTGGAAAAATTTAATCGGATAATCTAAAACAAAAGCCAGCAAAATCGCTGCTAAAAAAATGCTGAATAACGGTTGAAAATACTGGACAAACTTGAGTAGTACCCAACCATTCAGGATGGCGATGGGAAAGGCTAATCCTATACTTATCCAGCGAGGTAGATTGTTTGCTGCTTGCATAATCCTGATACGATTTTGAATAGATTTTAGATGGGAGATTGCATGGTATCAAGCCCTATTGAGAAAATCTAGCAAAATCTGCTGATGATAGGGTACTAAAGGCCTTACCTCTCCAGCCTTTGGGGAATAAAAATTTCCCCGTCGAATATCTTCCGGGGTCAGCAAAGCCATATCCCACCCTTCTCCTAACACCAGTTGCGAAAATTCCACTCTTAGGGGTGCTGTATAAATATGACGCATCGCCCTGTCATCAGGGTAACAGCCAAACTTGGTAAAGTTGGGTGGGAGAATATAGCCAGTTTCCTCTAAAATTTCCCGTTGTACAGCAATTTCTGGAGTTTCTCCCGGTTCAATATGTCCGCCAAACAATCCCCAGTGAGCCGGGTAACGAAATGTAGGTATATTATCGCGCAATTGCAAGAGAAATTTGTTCTCTTGGTAGAGGATAGCCATTGCTACCCCAACAAGTTGATGAGTCATTCGTTATTAGTCATTGGTCATTGGTCATTGGTCATTGGTCTAAGCGTCCCTAATTAGGAAATTTGTCCATAAAATCCAGCATAATCCGCTGATGAATTGCTCCTAAAGGTCGCTCTTCCCCAGCGATGGGGGAATAACCGCAACCTTTGTGAATGTCATCGGGTGTCAATAATCCCATATCCCACCCTTCGGTGAGAACTAGTTGACTTAATTCCACCAATAACGGTGCGTGGAAAACGTGACGAATCGCACCAGAACCGTCATATAAACCAAATTCGGTAAATTTCGGGGGAGTGTAGCCAATTTCCTCCAATACTTCCCGCTCAACCGCGACAGAGGGGCTTTCCCCAGGTTCTATGTGTCCACCAAACAGTCCCCAATGACCGGGGTAAAAAATACCAGGAATATTATCCCGCAGTTGCATGAGAAATTTGTTGTCTTGGTAAAGGATAGCGATCGCCACTTCAACAGGTTGATTGTTCATAATTAGTCATTAGTCATTAGTCATTAGTTATTAGTCTCTAATTAGCTGGTCTTCGTTCTAACTGTTGCTGCTGTTCAACATACACTTCCCCGAATTCACCACCGCCGATGGGGATACTTTGGTAGCGAAGTTTACCCTTGATTTTCACCATATCTTGCACTAGCACAGGATTTTTTTGATTAGTGACAACCCAGATTTTGCCAGTGGGGTCTTGAAGTAGATAGGCTCGTTGTTCTAAAAGAGGCACAACATTAGTCACTTTACCTTCTAGGAAGACAGTGGTGTTGTCTTTTTCTGGTTTAATTTCACCAATGGGAGTGACACCACCGAGCAAGTTAAAACCATAAAACTGACTGACGTTTCCACAACCGACTAGTCCTAACACCAGTATTCCCATGATTAGCAGTGGATTAGGTGGAAACCTGTAAAAATTGCAACCCCTTTGGCAAAATTGCCCTCGGAAAAACATGGCTCTTGGTATACCAGTTAAAAGCATACGGGGAGACAGCGATGCGGTGAGATTTTTGCTTTCGGCGTCGCGGCTGCTGTGTTTCTGTATCAGTTGTTTCTTGTGTGACCACAACTTGGAGTACCTATTGTTTACCTGTTGCATAACAAGCGTTGGATGAGGGCAGTCGGAATATTAGCTAGCCTGGTCGCCAGTACAAGCGTGTGAGTTCCCCTAAAATACTAGCCTCGAAAGTGTAAAAAACAGTCTCTTTTCCGAGGCGGTGAATCTGAGAAGATAGGTAACATAAGCTCAATGTCTGAGAAAAGCTACGGCATTAGACAGTAATCCCATAGGCGAATTATGTGGAATTGTAATGGATACAACAACTGCCAAAATCCTTGATGGTAAAGCTTTAGCCCAAAAAATTCATGCAGAACTGCAGCAGCAGATAGAGACATTAGCACCACAAATTGGTCGTCCTCCTGGCTTAGCAGTGGTCATGGTAGGGGATAACCCAGCCAGCGCTGCTTACGTCCGCAATAAAGAAAAAGCCTGCGCTCTGGTGGGTATTGCTTCTTTTGGTAAGCACCTGCCCACAGAAGCCACCCAAGCCGAACTAGAACAGTTAATTGCAGAGCTAAACCAAGATGAACGGGTGGATGGAATTTTGGTACAGTTACCCGTACCGCAGCAGTTAAATGCAGTCACGCTGCTCAATCAAATTCACCCCGATAAAGACGCCGACGGACTGCATCCGATGAACATGGGACGACTGGTACGGGGAGAATCTGGTTTACGCAGTTGTACCCCAGCGGGGGTGATGCGAATGTTGCAAGAATATGACATTCCCGTGTCAGGAAAACAGGCAGTGGTGGTGGGACGCAGTATTTTAGTAGGCAAGCCCCAAGCGTTGATGCTACTGGAAGCTAATGCTACAGTCACCATTGCTCACTCCAAATCCCCCGACTTGGCGGCTATCACCAGAAACGCTGATATTCTCGTCGCAGCCGTAGGTCGTCCGAAAATGATTACAGCAGAGATGGTGAAACCAGGTGCAGTAGTTATAGACGTGGGTATCAATCGCGTCACTGATGCCGCTCTTCAAAGTCGTTTAGTTGGGGATGTGGATTTTGAGGCTGTGGTGAATGTCGCCTCTTGTATTACTCCAGTACCTGGGGGTGTGGGTGCGATGACTGTCGCCATGTTGTTGGATAATACTGTTTTCAGCTATCGACGGCGGCATGGAAAGTAGGTGAGCCTAGGGGCGGGTTTAAGATGCCCGTCCTGAGTCCTGAGTCAACACTCATAACTCATGATTAATTCAGTCCACAAGCCCCGTAGAATTGTTACGGAAACAGCAGATTAAGGAAAATAGGGATGGTAGCAGCAGATAATCTTCCTCCGGCGACCACAGAAACCTCATTTGACCTCAAACCTTATTTAAAAGAGCATCAACAGCTCGTGGAAACAGCTTTGGATAAGTCTGTACCTCTAACTTATCCAGAAAAAATTTATGAAGCCATGCGTTACTCACTATTAGCTGGGGGTAAGCGGTTACGTCCGATTTTGTGTCTGGCTACCTGTGAAATGACTGGCGGTACGATTGACATGGCAATGCCTACGGCTTGTGCTATGGAGATGATCCATACAATGTCGTTAATTCACGATGACCTGCCAGCAATGGATAATGATGATTTTCGCCGGGGTCAGCCGACAAATCACAAGGTTTACGGTGAAGATATGGCGATTTTGGCTGGCGATGGTTTGCTGGCTTATGCCTTCGAGTATATTGCTGCTAATACTCAAAATGTTCCCCCAGAAAGAGTGTTGCGGGTCATTGCTCATCTGGGACGAGCTGTAGGTGCCGCTGGATTGGTGGGCGGTCAAGTAGTCGATGTAGAATCAGAAGGCAAGACAGATATTTCTCTGGAAACCCTGCAATATATTCACAAACACAAAACAGGCGCTCTCCTGGAGGCTTGTGTGGTCTGTGGCGCAATATTGGCGGGTGCGTCGGCGGAAGATTTGCAACGGTTATCTCGCTATGCTCACAATATTGGTCTGGCGTTTCAGATTATCGATGATATTCTGGATGTCACCGCTACTACCGAGCAATTGGGTAAAACTGCTGGTAAGGATTTAACAGCCCAAAAAGTTACTTACCCCAGCTTATGGGGATTGGAAGAATCCCGCAGACAAGCTCAAACACTCATAGATGATGCTTGTGCCGAATTAGCTACTTTTGGTGAAGCGGCGCAACCTTTAGTAGCCTTGGCTCACTACATCACCAGTCGGACTAACTGAATGATGAATGTTGAATGATGTAGAAGAGTCTCAGCTTGCGGTCGGCGCGTGCTGTGGGATTTTACAATTTATCAATCATCATTCATAATGAATAACTCTTTTGAAATTCATCATTCATCATTCATAATTTTTTTACCTTAAGCACAACACCATGCAGGACATTGGCGATATTTTAGACAACCGGGTGCTGCTGGTTGCTCTGCTAGCTTGTCTCATAGCTCAAGCTCTCAAGCTGATAGTCGAGATAGTGAAAAATCGCAAACTTGATATCCGTTCCTTAGTTACCACCGGAGGTATGCCGAGCGCTCATTCAGCTTTGGTAACAGCTTTAGCAACGGGAGTCGGACAAACGGCGGGTTGGTCTTCCCCTGACTTTGCGATCGCGACGGTTTTTGCAATTATCGTCATGTACGATGCTGCTGGAGTCCGTCAAGCTGCTGGTAAGCAGGCTCGCATCCTCAACCAAATGGTTGATGAATTATTCAGCGACCACCATGCTTTTAGCGAAGAACGGCTGAAGGAATTGCTGGGACACACACCAGTGCAGGTGATAGCTGGTTCTGCTTTGGGGATTACAATTTCTTGGTTAGCAAGGTATGCTTATTAACCGGGCGTTGCTAGTTATAAACTCAGGTGTTTTAAAATGACTCATGGCTAATGGCTTGTACCAAGTATGTTTGTATTCTATTAGCTATTAGCTGTTAGTAGCCCGGTTGGAAAATAACTAGCAACTTACGTTAATGACCAATGACTATTGACTAGCAACTGATGAACGCAGGAGGATGACTTGGCGGCTATCTACTAACATGGCATAGAATCCTTTTTGACTGAGGCTTTGCAATGTCGAATTTGCTTCTCTTTGGTTCGTTGTGTGAACAGCTAGTAAGTAAGGTCGCTGTCCATAAGTGACAAAACCTACATTACCTCCTACCGCTTGCCGCACTTTATCTGCTAGTTCTGGACGATTGAAATAATCTACCAAAACCGCAAAACCTTCTCCTAACTGTTGCGGATTGTAGCTCGGTGAAGTGGGTACAATAGCCGGTGTGGGAGAATTGGTCGGCGCTTGAGCAATCTGCTGTTCACCAGGTCTGGTAGTCACAAAAGCAGATAATCCAACAATATCTTTGACATACCGTGCCCAACCATTGGCATCCTCTAGCTTCGTAAAACCACCAATCCGCGTTACCATCGTATTATTGAGATACTTACAGACGGTTGTCTTCACCTCTGTTGGTAAAGCACGACGTAATTGGTTTTGACTGTCTCTAGAGGGGCTGACTACCAACAACAGATACTCTCCGGGTTTGGGTGGTTGACAGTTGGCAATGGCTGCTTGGGCAAAAGCAGTGTTTATACCAAAACTTAAATTAGCTATTGCTACTAGTCCTGTAGTTGATAAATTAGGGATTTTTATTAGCACAGTTTGAGTTATTAGTCAATAGTCATGAGTCTAGAGGGGAGCCAGTCCTTGGCACAGAGAAGTCCGGCTGTGTGGTTTCCCCTGTTGTCCGGACTGTCGTCTGGGTTTTACCTGTTAGCTGGGGGAGCAAAGACAATATTCTGATGTCTCATGCCTAATCCCCAATGTTTGTGGTTGATGATTGTGCTTTTGAGATTATGACACTGCACTTAAGGAGGCTAGAGCATCGGGAATTGTGGATGAAGGTGCTGGAAATTCTCCAGTGATCACGTATTCTAAGCGCAATTTCAACCAGGTAATAAATTCGGAATTGGTAGAAATAATTGCTGCTGCTGGTTGGGGACACTTAGCTTTAATGGCTGCCATTTCCGGTGCTTCCAGAAACGCTGGTTGCTTAACTAACCAAAAATCGATTTCTTTTTCGTTTTCGTGATAATAACGGGTGCGTTCTTTCAGCACTTCAGCGATGGGTTCTTCTTGTGTGAGAAACTTTTGGCTTGCCAAAACGTAGTAATAAGTCTGCATATTTTAGTCCTGTGTTAAATGTGAATGATTAAGGGTAAAGTGTCAAAACTAATGACTGGGTAATGACTAATGGCTTCCTAAAATGGCTTGTTTCATCTCGCGGACAGCCCGTTCCATACCGACTAAAGCGGCGCGGCTGATGATAGTATGACCGATGTTCAGTTCTTCCATGCCGGTCAGACAAGCCACAGGATAGACATTCCAGTAAGTGAGTCCGTGACCAGCGTTGACGCGCAACCCTAGGCTTATAGCTTGCTCGCAACCTTGGGCTAGGAGGGCTAATTCTTGCTTCTGATTGGTTTCGCCTTTAGCTTCAGCATACTGCCCGGTGTGTAGTTCAATAAATTTAGCCTTTACCTTGACAGATGCTGCGATTTGTGCGGGTTCGGCATCAATAAATAAACTTACGGGAATACCAGCGCCCTGTAACTTATCAACTATCTCACCAATTCTGGTAATTTGACCGACGATATCCAGTCCGCCTTCGGTGGTGACTTCTGAGCGTTTTTCGGGGACTAAAGTCACATAGTCTGGCTTGATATCGAGGGCGATCGCCAACATTTCGTCGGTGGCAGCCATTTCTAAGTTTAGGTGTGTGCGTACTGTCTGCCGCAAGAGTAGCACATCCCTATCTTGGATATGCCGCCTGTCTTCCCGCAGATGCACGGTAATACCATCCGCACCCCCTAATTCTGCCAGTACCGCCGCCGCTACGGGGTCTGGTTCCACTGTCCGCCGTGCTTGTCGGATGGTGGCGATATGGTCTATGTTGACGCCAAGTGTAGGCATCCTGCGGATTCTCCTAGTGCCAATAGTCTACCGCCCTTGATTTTACAGGAAATAGCGAGAGCGCGACTTCTTGCATCAATATTTTTTTAGGTCGCATTTTTGTTTCACCCACAGACGAGCTAGCGCTGTGCAGGTATGGATGAAACCACTGTGTCTCTACCACGGAAAGTTCAGCTTATATCATTTCATCAAATTCGCGATACATCAAAACCTAAGTAGGGGTAAGGCAATGCCTTACCCCTACCAGCGCCAGTTGGATCATGATATGAGTGAAACGGTATTAGGGGAAAGATGTAGTCAACGACGGTTAATTTAGAGTGTTACTGTTACGAATTTTTACGCCGCTTGCCGATGGTGATTGCACCGAAAGCACCCATAACCACCAAACCCCAAACACCAGAAGATTCAGGAATAGCAGTAGGAGCAGCCACGGAAGTCGTCGTCGGGTTTAAATTAGCAAGGTAGATACCTTGAGAACCATCGGTAAATAATGCCCGAAAAGCAATTTGAGTGTTACTGATGGCTTGGCGTCCCAGATATACACCAGCAACTGTTTTACCATCGAGGGCATCGAGTCCAGCAATGACCTTGCTCAGAGAACCCCCTAAGTTAGTGTATATCCCGGTGGGGTACATGAAATTACTGCCAAAACCCCAAAATGCTACATTGCCATTATCTAGGGAAGGGTCGCCAAATCTGAGGAATCTATTGCTGCTGTTGGGGATGAGGGTATTGCTGTCTGCAACTACCAACAGAGAATCCTCCATGTTTGTATAAATACCTGATGTATTCGAGCCATAGGCACTGAAGCCGCGAAAGGCTATAACATCGTTACTCAAGGCTGGGTCGCCGAAAGTTTCAAAGTTGCTTGTGCTACCAGGTATCACTGTATTCCGGTTAGCGACTAGCTTCAGGGAACCGCCAAGGTTAGTGTAGATACCTGCTTGGTAGATAGGGTCAAAGCCAAAACCAGCAAATGCTACATTGCCATTATCTAGCGCTAGGTTATCGCCAAAACTGGAGAAAGCGCCACTACCCCCTGGGATAAAGGTGTTGCGGCTAGCGATGAAGTTAGGTACACCGTCCTTGATGGTATAAATATCTGAGTAGCGGTCTTTAAATGCAACTATGCCATTGTTGAAAACAGCACCCGTTGCTAAGTTGAAACTAGAGTTGGGACGGGGTGTATTTTGATCAACCACTGTCCGCAAACTACCCCCCAAGTTGGTATAAATTCCCAAGTCAGCAGTTTGGGGAGGATAACCCTCAGTTCTTCCTCCAGTAAAAGCGACGCTACCGTTACTCAGGGAAGGATTATAGAAATAAAGAAATGTTTCTTGGCGACCAGGGATGAAAGTATTGCGATTTGCTACTACATTGAGAGTATTATCAATCCGGGTGTAGATACCTTCTTGTTCCCCATTTCCCCGTCCCAAAAATGCCACATTTCCCTGATTTAAAGAGGGGTCGTTGAAGGTAGTGAAAGTTCCCGTCCCACCAGGGATGAGGGTACTAGTATCGGCAATTTTAGTAAAGGTAAAACTCGCGGCTTTGGCTTTGTCAGTCGCTAGCAAGCACAGGGATAAACCCAGAGTCAGTGCTGGTAAAGTTGTAGACCAGTGTGATTTGATTAATTGAGATGTTGTCCTGCCTAATTTGGCTTGAGACATGGTGAATGCTCCCACACTGAATGCTATTAATTAGTATTAGCTGAATATAGACTTTGCCTTGGGAAATTTAAGTAATTCTACGGTCAGCCCAAACCATAGCTAGTACAGCTTTGAGCAAACTGGGAATCACATCTTGCAGTTCATTATCCACAGGTGCATCATCAGAGTCTGGTAGTTCCTATGAAGAGGGGCACCGGGTGAGGGTTCTTGTACAAATCATATAGGCTAGCTATATATAATCCAATGCCCCATGCCCAAAACCTAAAGGCGTTCCCCAATTGGAGAACGCCCTCAAATCTGAGTTATTCGTTAGCTAAAAAACTTTTGCTTTCTGAGAGCCACAAGTACAATACTCAACACTCAACCTAGCTCATGGTCGCATTGCTGCGGTCATAGGTCATGCGAGCGTTGGGTTGATCGACTTTACCTTGAATAGGTTGCCAGTATTTGGTGATATCACCAGGCATACCAATTTCCTCACCAGCGCGTTGCATCATGCTTTGATGGCGGTTCTTGATCATGTGATAGTGGCGCATCATCAAAGCACGAGCTTGTTCGTTAGTAGACATATCTCAATTCTCCTAGTTGTTTGTATGATGTTTTTCCTTTCTTTTTTTAATATATCAGAAAATTCTGTAACGAAAGCTACTGTTTTGTTATTTTTACAAAACTTAATCTTAAAGACTTTGGTGGAGCGACCGTTGCTTGTCAGATGGGAACCAGTAAAAGATTGAATTGGTTTTCGTTACAATTATTTACGTTAGGTAAAGATAGTTAACAGCAAGCTCAACTCTTCTCATGTCAGACACTCTAACTAAGTTGACCTATCAAGCTTTTCAGCAGAGCAAAAATGCTTTTGGTCTAGCTCACAAAACTTTCAGCGCCCGGCTGAATAATCTGATTTACCCCAGTCAGCAACAAACTAAGCCTGTTCCCACCGAGGTTTTGGTGAAAATGCAAAACAAGCTGAATCAGTTGCTGGAAATTGACTGGCAAGATGCGGAAAATGGTGTGTATCCCACAAGTGTACTGTTTGATAACCCGTGGGAAGATTTTTTCCGCTACTATCCAGTGGTTTGTCTGGATTTACCCCAAATTTGGCAACGAGTTAATAACAAACAATACCAAGAATTTTCGCCCCAAATAGATACCAGTGGCTACCCCAGCTACTACGTGCAAAATTTTCATCACCAAACCGATGGCTATTTGAGTGATTTTTCTGCTAATTTGTATGATTTGCAGGTAGAAATTCTGTTTGGTGGTGCAGCGGATGCAATGCGGCGCCGCATTCTCGCACCCTTGAATGAACATCTGGAAACAGGAAATTTCACTTCTCTACAACAACGGCAAATACGGATTTTAGATGTAGCTTGTGGTACGGGTCGTACCTTAAAATTAATCCGCGCTGCTTTGCCGCAAGCATCGTTGTTTGGTGTAGATTTATCTCCGGCTTACTTACGAAAAGCCAATCAACTGCTGTCGCAAAATCCAGGGGAATTACCCCAATTGTTACAAGCTAATGCAGAAGAGTTGCCCTATCTCGATAACTATTTCCATGCGCTAACTTGTGTATTTCTCTTCCATGAACTACCAGGGGAAGTGCGTCAGCGGGTAATTGAGCAATGCTACCGCGTTACCCAACCAGGGGGAGTATTTATCATCTGTGACTCAATTCAAATGAGTGATTCTCCAGAATTTATGCCGATGATGGAGAATTTCCCAGAGGTTTTCCACGAACCCTATTATCGCCATTACATGACTGATGACTTGGTGAAGCGTTTGGAAACAGCCGGTTTCCAGAATATCAGGACGGAAATACATTTTGCTAGCAAGTACTTAATTGCTTATAAGCCTAGGTAATGGGTAATGGGTAATGGGTAATGAAATAATTGATTTTCGTTTGTCTTCAAGCGTCCAAGCGTCCAAGCGTCCCTAGTTCTCAAGCAGGTAGGGTGGGTTATTTGCCCACCCTACATTTTTAAATCTCGTCGTCACCACCTTTGGATTTGGCTTTAGCTTTATTTGCACTGCGCTTGAGGGCTGAGAGTCGGGCTTCGTATTTGGAGCGCTGACGCTTGCTGGGAGTGATGTCAATCAAGGTTTTGAGAGCGCTACCGAGACTTTTGTAGGCATTGGGGAGAGTGTAACCGAAACGAGTTGCTAGTGCGATCGCTTTGTCGTCTGCGTCGATTAGTTCTCTTACTTGGTTTTCACCGTTATTCTTTTGAAATAATCGCCAACCAGAGACTCCGCACAAAGCCAAAGCCAATACTAGCAGTAATCCATCCTGTACCCACAATTCACCAACAGCACCACCTAAACCAATAGCTAGGGCTGCCATTTCCCAACCGTCTTTTGGTATGGTGTCGTTTTGTACGCGGGCGACTTCGTGCCAGAATAGCAAATTACGCTGATCGATTGCGAGGCTATCCCATTTGGCCAGGTCAATTTGAATTTCTACCTGGTCTTTGCCTATTTCTTCGCAACGGATCAGGGGTGGATTAACCTCAGTTGTGCCTTCAACACTGACCCAACTCTGCAATTCTGGCGGTAGTAAGCTTCTTAACCGCCTTAGTTCACTCATTTCCGCTCTAGCAGAGGAGGTTGCATAGGATGTCATAAATCCAGCCCTAAAAAAATTCAATATATAGAGAGGTTATCACTTTGGAGTATAGCGATTTCATTCAGCATCCGGCTCATTCGTAGGGAATCTCCCGCGTTTTTTTCGCGCTTCCATTGCTTTCTCCAGAAGGTCTAACAATCCGGGTGCTTCTTGTTGAATACTCAACAAGATTCTTTCGCCAATTTCGACGTTTCCTGGGTCTTGTCCAGTTTCCATCACTTCTTGGAGGCGGGGTATTGCCACATTGTCTACAATTTGAACTAAGCCACTTAGACAACGGTTAAACTGTCTTTCTGTAAGGATGGAATCTTCCAAGGGAAATTCAATAATGGCTCGAATCTCTCCATCCGATGGGTCATACTCCCATTGCAGCATTTTGGTTTCCCAAGAAATCGCCAGCATGGTTTGCAGAATCGCTTGCTTGTAAGGATGGTCTTTCACTCCAGCTAGAACTTGCGGTGCAAATACCCGGAAAAAGTCTCCGTCCTCATCCAACTGGACGATAATCAGGAAATCTTCCAGATTCTCTGCTTGCACCCCTGTAATAATTCGCTCTGATTCTGGGTCGAGACTGTAGTCCCAACCCAATTTGTCTAGATACTTAGCAATTTGTTGCAGCGTAGCTCCCATAACAGCCTCATAGAACCTCCCAACAGAGGCAATCTCCAGACCTAGTGTAACCTGCTGTGGACAACGAGTAGGTTGAAGGTAAAACCTACCAGCTAGAAGGATTTTATACAGGACTTACGCAACTGGCACATTTTTTCTTGTAGGGTGTGTGACGCTACGAAAAAATTTGAACGTAAGAATAAGACTTTTGGCGTCACGCACCTATGACCAATTGTGACACTATCGTAAGTCCTG
>JAYKJH010000093.1:0-6616 GCA_035285345.1 Nostocaceae cyanobacterium
AACCGTTCAAGTTGAACGCCATTGTGCTTACACCCAGAGCGGTAAACCAGATACCGACTACAGGCCATGCAGCTAGGAAGAAGTGCAACGAACGGCTGTTGTTGAAGGATGCGTATTGGAAAATCAAACGACCGAAGTAGCCGTGTGCTGCAACGATGTTGTAGGTTTCTTCTTCTTGACCGAACTTGTAACCGTAGTTTTGTGATTCGGTTTCGGTGGTTTCACGCACCAAGGAGGAAGTTACCAAAGAACCGTGCATTGCACTGAATAAGCTACCACCAAACACGCCTGCTACGCCCAGCATGTGGAAGGGGTGCATCAGGATGTTGTGTTCAGCTTGGAACACCAACATGAAGTTGAAAGTGCCGCTGATACCCAATGGCATACCGTCGGAGAAAGAACCTTGTCCGATGGGGTAGATCAAGAATACTGCGGTAGCAGAAGCCAGAGGGGCAGAGTAAGCTACGCAGATCCAAGGACGCATACCCAAGCGGTAGGACAGTTCCCACTGACGACCAAGGTAGCAGAAGCAACCAATCAGGAAGTGGAATACTACCAACTGGTAAGGGCCACCGTTGTACAGCCACTCGTCTAAAGAAGCAGCTTCCCAAATGGGATAGAAGTGCAAACCAATAGCGTTGGAAGAAGGAATAACAGCACCGGAGATGATGTTGTTTCCGTAGATTAAAGAACCAGCTACGGGTTCGCGGATACCGTCGATGTCAACGGGAGGTGCTGCTACGAAGGCGATGATGTAGCAGATGGTGGCGGATAGCAAAGTAGGAATCATCAGTACGCCGAACCAACCGACATAAATCCGGTTTTCGGTGCTGGTTACCCACTCGCAGAACCGTTCCCATACGTTGGCGCTGTCGCGACGTTGTAAGGTTGTGGTCATTTGTATTTTATGAATGCTGAATGATGTTGATAAATTCGGGTCGTTTTGTTTACTAACCCTACTCAAAGATTAAAAGCTTAGCTAGAGTTTTGTAAATCTAACTTAATAAAACTTTACTAACTTCAACAATCTTAAAATATTTAGTGATTTTTTGTTACTTATTGCCCCATCCCCCATATCCCACACCCGATTATCTATCAACCAGGAGGCCAGGTCATCTGCCGACCACCAAGAATATGCAGATGCAGGTGGTACACGGTTTGACCGCCATCCTCACCAGTGTTGATGACGACGCGATAGCCATTAGTTAGTCCCTGTTGTTCAGCAACGCGCTTAACAGTTAGTAACAAATGTCCCATGAGTTTGTGGTCTTGGGATTCCGCATCAGATAATTTAGCAATTGGTTGTTTAGGAATTACGAGGATGTGAACTGGTGCTTGGGGATTAATGTCTCTAAATGCCAGTGCCAAATCATCCTCATAAACAATATCAGCGGGTATTTCCCGACGGATGATTTTGCTGAAAATAGTGTCTTGTGTCATTTGTGATTTGTTAGTTTTATTTGCCATTTGTCAATCATAAAACAAGTAGGAATGACAAAGGACAATGGGGAATGCTAGCGAGAGTTTGGAGTGGAGCAATTGTCGGGATTGGCGCCGTTAAAGTAGGGGTTGAGGTTGATATTGCTGGTGGTTTACCGGGGATTGTGGTTTTGGGTTTACCAGATACAGCGGTGCAGGAATCTAAGGAAAGGGTGAAAGCAACACTGAAAAATACTGGCTATGCCTTCCCGATGCGAAAAATCGTGATTAATCTCACACCAGCAGACTTACGCAAGGAAGGTCCCAGTTTTGATTTACCTATCAGTGTGGGGATTTTGGCGGCTTCGGAGCAAATAAGCCCCCAGTTGTTGGGTGATTATTTATTCCTGGGGGAAGTTTCTCTGGATGGTTCCCTACGCTCCGTCGCTGGTGTCTTACCGATTGCTGTTGCTGCTAAGCGGATGGGAATTGCTGGTTTAGTAGTGCCAGAAGATAATGCCCAAGAAGCAGCGCTGGTGGAAGGTTTGGCGGTTTACGGATTCAAGAATCTCCTAGATGTGACGGATTTTTTAAACAATCCAGGGCGCCATCAACCAGTGGAATTCCCCCCATTTGCACCGCCGCACAATCAAACTGCTGAGCATCCGATGGCAGATTTACAGGAAGTCAAGGGACAAGCCCATGCGCGACGGGCTTTGGAAATTGCGGCGGCTGGGGGACATAATTTAATCTTTGTTGGACCCCCTGGTAGTGGTAAAACAATGCTAGCGCGACGCCTACCAGGGATTTTACCACCGTTGAGTTTTGCGGAAGCTCTGGAAGTCACGCAAATTCATTCTGTGGCGGGGTTATTAAAAAATAGAGGCACACTCGTGAGCGATCGCCCCTTTCGCAGTCCCCACCAGTCCGCATCTGGTCCGTCTCTGGTGGGTGGTGGTAGCTTCCCCCGTCCGGGGGAAATTTCTCTGGGACATCATGGGGTGTTGTTTCTGGACGAATTAACTGAATTTAAGCGGGATGTGCTGGAATTTCTGCGTCAGCCTTTGGAAGATGGACATGTTACAATTTGCCGAACCAAGCAATCGGTAATGTTTCCCGCCCAATTTACTTTAGTAGCAAGTACTAATCCCTGTCCCTGTGGATATTACGGTGATACCCTCCAGCCTTGTACTTGTTCTCCCCGTCAACGGGAGCAATATTGGGCAAAGCTGTCTGGTCCGTTGATGGATAGAATTGATTTGCAAGTTGCAGTCAATCGCTTAAAGCCAGAGGAAATTACCCAACAGCCTACGGGAGAATCATCAGCAACAGTGGGAGAACGGGTAAAACAAGCACGACAGAGGGCTAACAAGCGATTTCAAACAGAGGCTAATCTGCGTTGCAATGCTCAAATGCAGAGTCGTCATCTGCAACGGTGGTGTAAATTAGATGATGCAAGTCGTAATTTATTAGAAGCTGCTATTAGGAAATTAGGATTATCAGCAAGGGCTAGTGACAGAATTCTCAAGGTAGCGCGTACTATTGCAGATTTATCTGGTGAGGAAAATTTACAAGCGCATCATGTAGCCGAGGCGATTCAGTATCGGACAATAGATAGAATGCAGTGAAAATAAAGTTTGTTTACTTCATTCTACCAGGAAGCGCTATAGCCAAACTAACTAAAGCCAGCTAAGCGCTTTGCTGTTTCTCGAAGCGATCGCTTCCCAAAAATCGAAAAATTAAGTCACCAGAGTTACCTTTCCGGTAGCAAGGTCATAACGACCACCAACAACTTTCAGTTTTCCTTGCTCAATCAGGTTACTTAAAATCGTGGAAGCCTCTTTTAATCTTTCCACCTGATATTGCACATTGGAGACAATCGAATTTTCTTCTAGGTCGCCTGTTTTTCCTCGGACTCTTTGGACCGCCGGTTTAATTTCTTCCACAAAAACGCCAATCCGACCAGGGAGGGGGTCTCCTTTCGCAGCTGCTGTTACAGCACCGCATCTAGAGTGACCCAAAACCACAATTAGCTGCGAACCCAATACTGCTGTGGAAAATTCCAAGCTACCGATAGCCTCTTGACTAGCAATATTTCCCGCTACACGCACCACAAATAAATCTCCCAGTCCCTGGTCGAAGACAATTTCCGCTGGAACTCGTGAATCTGCACAACCTAATATGGAAGCAAAGGGATACTGTGCTTCAGCAGTTTGTTGCAAACGCATCCGTGATTGATTGGGGTTTTGACGTTTTTCCTGAATAAATCTTTTATTCCCTTCTAATAACCTTTTTAAAGCTTCTTCCGGGCTGACAGGTTGAGGTTTTGCTTGAGAAGTAGATGGTTGTTGAGCAACAGCTTCCTGGGTTCGACCCAAAACACTACCAGCAGTAGTAGCCGCAATCCCCACACTTCCCACACCAGCGAGCTTCAAAAAATTCCGCCGACCAACAAATCCATTAATCTTACTCATCAATTCACCTCGGTTAATTGCACCAAGCTGATTACTAACTAGGCAAAAATACACAAATAATCGACCGCCAAGGTTCCCTAGTCTAATGATGGTTTTACCATTGATTCTAGTTAATGATGACTATAGATTATTAACTATAGATATTTATTTTTGCCCACTGCTTTCAAAACTTAGGTTGTAGAGAAATATACCAGAATAAAGTATAAAAATTGAAGTATTGTTCATTTAACAAAACTTCAGCCAGCAGATGATGCTGACAACTTATGCATCCGCTGGTAATACCACAAACTGCACCATAAATCAATGCATCTTTGTTTGATAAATTAAGATAGGTCGTTCAATTCCTTTAAAACGATACTCTCCCATCTCGTAGAACCCCTCCTGAATTTGTAGCATTTTATAGGTGGCTTCACTCACCACACATTCACCAGGGGGACAAATACCTTCCATACGAGCAGCCAGATTAATCGTTGCTCCTAATGCTGTATAATCTACCCTTTGTGGGCTACCAACATCACCTACTACCGCCCTACCACTATTAATTGCAATTCGCAATTGCAGGGGTTCGTCCCAAAAATGATTGGCATTGAGATGATCCAAGCGAGTCAGCATTCCTTTAGCAGCCGCTACCGCTCGCTCTGCATGGTCGGCTTGCGGTTCGGGAGCGCCAAAAAATGCCATGATACAATCTCCAATATATTTATCTAAAGTGCCACCAAAGGTAAAGACTTCTTGCAGCATTTCAGCAAAAAAAGCGTTGAGTAAGCTAGCAATTTCTTTAGGATTTAATCGTTCAGAAATAGCAGTAAAACCAACCATATCTGCAAACAAAATACTGATTTCACTCTCTTGTGGAGGTAAGCGTCCATCTGGTAATACACCTACTTCTATTAACTGCTGAACAACCCCAGGAGAATGATAGCGTTCCAGTCTATGGCGAATAACTTCTTCACTTTTAAGTTTTTCTGCCAACAACCAACGTTGCACGCTAGAAGCGACAATATTTGCTAAAGCCGAAAAAAAACTTAGTTCTTCTTCCCCTTCTATATCCCAATGTTGAGAAGAAAGATGGGCATCTGCATAAAGTACACCAACTACCTTATTTTCATCCCATAAAGGAACAGCCATAGCACTACGAATGTTTTTTATTAACAGACTCTGGGTTTCGGCAAATCTTTGGTCTGTTTGAGCATCAGCAGTTTGCACTGCCAATTTTTCAGCAAAGACTTTTTGACAGATACTGCGACTAATCCAACTACCATCAGATGGGAGATTTTGTTGTTGAGAGACATCTCTGGTGGCAGAGCTTAGTAACTCTAAATGTCCCGAACCGCTAACATCGATTAATAAACCTAAGCGGTCAATGCTATCAAGATAACGAAAAACTACTTGCTGGACTTGGGAGAAAATTGCTTCAATTGATTCGGCGGCACTGAGATTTTTAGCAATATCCACTAAGTCTTTCAGACGGTCAATGGATTTTTCCTTTCTAAAATTATCATCACCCTCATCTTCATCCTCAGCTTGTATCCATTGTCGTTGCAAATCTTTGACATTGCGGAAAATTGTGGTTCTACCATGACGTTCTACCTGTTCCGTATCGTCCAAGTCGCCAGATTCTGGTAAAATTACCTCTAGACTGACATCCCCTAGCCAAAGAATGTCGCCATTCTGTAAAGTTTGCGCTGAAGTGACAGGGAGTTGATTTAACAGCGTCCCGTTTTTGCTACCCAAATCCTCAATCGTCCACCTTCCCGTGGAAGTTTTAACAAGACGTGCATGGCTGCGGGAAATACCCACAAAAGGCAAGTACAAGTCGGATTCTGGCAACCGACCAATAGTAAATTCGTCACGATTCACCGTCACCGTTCTTTCTGTATTGTCTTCTTGTAGGCGCAGCTTGAGTTCAGTCATAACTATAAATAGATACCTCCCGCGCATAGAATAACAACTGCTAGCACCTTTGTGGCAAGGTTTACAAAAAACACTAATAACATTTACCTAACCTCAAGGTTATGCTATTCTCGAAGACAATCATGGAAATTGCAGGTCATGAATCAATTAAATTTTCCAAAATTGGCAGTATTAAATAAGTAAAATCATAAGTATTAATACTGAAAAATACAGGAAATAACTATCACTAATTAAGCAATATTTAGCATTATTTTCGCCAAGCAGAATGTTATTGCGTAATCTTTAGTACAAATTGATGAAATCTTCAAGATAGCTTTTATCCTTTATTACTAATAAATGTTTACCCCTAGGCAACCCACCAGGATTATCTATGATGAGCCGTGTCACCATATAATCGTTAGCGCATCGTCCTAGGAGAGCAACGCTGACTATTGCTCTATTGACTAATGTAAACGCGGGTTTAGCAAGATGTCTCGTACCCCACAGTCTCATCCTTTTGTGTTGACAAACAAACCTGATTCGGGTAATGCTGCTGATAGCTGGTGAAACTCCAACTAATACCATTTCTTGATGAAGATGCGCCAAATTATCAGCCTGGGTCAGCTTGTGGCTTTGTTCGTAGAGCCAGTGGCTTCAGCCTGTGGGGAAATAAAGTGCAGCCTCATACAGAATTGGTATAAGTCCAGGACTTACGCAACTGGCACATTTTTTCTTGTAGGGTGTGTGACGCTACGAAAAAATTTGAACGTAAGAATAAGACTTTTGGCGTCACGCACCTATGACCAATTGTGACACTATCGTAAGTCCTG
>JAYKJH010000094.1:0-5434 GCA_035285345.1 Nostocaceae cyanobacterium
TGGGTGTTTTTTGGGTTACTTCTGTGGTGAGTCTGGCGCTTGGTGGTGCTTGGTTGGGTTTGGGTAGGTTGGAGAGGAGGTTTTATGAGGGGAGGGAGGTAGCGCCGAGGAATTTGCCGGATAAGAAGTAGGGGTGAGTGTTTCGCGCAAAGGCGCTAAGGGCGCAAAGGTGGGAATGGCGAAATATCAGTGATTTTAGCCCGCGAATGCGGGCTTTATTTGTATAGGCTCACTCTTATAAGGGAGTGAGGGAGGAGAGATAGCTACTAACAACGGATATAAATATCTCAGATACTGTCATCTAATTCGTCCTCGATAACTTCAGCCATCAAATCTTCTTCTTGTTCAATTTCATTTAACTCTTCCTCAGATACGCCAAGTTCTTTCTTGGCAAAGACTCGTCTTAATTTTTTCGTCGCCATTCAGCAATTTCCTGAAAATATCTGAGTTTAGTTGAAAGCTGTTTATTCAAATAGTCCTAACTGTACCGCTTGTTGATTGTTATCAGCATTTTCTGATTCGATGGGTGGTAAATCAGCAGTCGGTTCAACAACCAAAGGAGCATTTTGTTCAAATCTCAACTGTGAACCCTTAAGATAATCTTCTTCAATCTCAAAAGCTAACCAGTTTCTTTGTAAGGTTTCAGCAACCCTACCTGTCATATTAGAACCGGCAAAAGGTTCTAAGACAATATCTCCTGGTTCTGTACAAAGATTGATAACAAACTCTGGTAAAGCTTGAGGAAATCTGGCTGGATGCGGTTTAAACCCTTCTTCCTTGCACCGCCGTTGATAATAATCATTAGAAGCCGTATTCGAGGCAGAAATCACATTTACAGGCTGGATTAAATCTTCACTTGAGATTTCTTTTAAAACAGCCGGTTGTCCTATTTCTTCCTGATTTTTATCGCCACGTCCATCAATAATATTAGGGGGAATAGCTCCTCCTCTATCTTTCCCAAATTTATCAGAAATATCATGTCCTGATGGTCTTACTTGCGGTTTATATCCATTTTTGAGCAGATTTTTCATAGCCTCACTATAAGGTTTCAACACTCTTCTGTTATTAGCCTTAGGATGAGGTTCTTTGGAAAGCCACCAAACTGTATTTACTGAATCTTTTACTCTTTCCCTACGAACTGTAACCCATTCAGCAGGGGTGGGAAGTTTGGCTGGATTGTACCAATACAACTCTTGTGCTAGGTAAAAATCAAGTCCGCCTTTTTCTTTTGGTTTACACAACGCCACGACTAATTCAAAATGGTAGAGAGAACGTACTGGTATACCCTTAATCCAACTACCACCAATATCAATAACCAGCGAACCTGTCGGGTTAAGAATGCGGTGAAATTCGAGCGCAAAATCTTTGAACCATTCGACATATTCATCCGCATCCACGTTTCCGTATTCTTTTTTTCTAACCAGTGCAAATGGAGGAGAAGTGCAAATCAAGTCTATACTTTCATCGGGAAGACTTTTCATTAATTCTAAACTGTTTCCCAAATAAGCAGCGCCAAATTTTGTCTCGTAGTAAGGCTTAAAATTAAGTCTCATCTAAATTTATTAGTACTCTTGTAATTTCGGTAAAGACAACATTATCAATAAAAGCATATGTCTTCCTGACTCTTCCTTGGCGCTCTTGGCATCTAAAACCCTCGGGGTTTCGCCTATGCGCTCTTGAGCGCACGCTCCGCGATTGCGTAGCATATGCCCGGAGGGCTATACGCTATGGCGGTTCATCATTTACCTTTATCTCCTCAACACCAAACCACCCAACCCCAACACCACCAATATATTGTCCGGGAGGAAAGATATAATTATCTGGATTGCCAAATGTGGTTACTCCATATCCTGTCTGGACTGTAGCCAGAATGGTACAGATGACAGTTGCGATTGTAGTGATGGAAATCTGAGTTAAATAAGGCATCAGGTTGGCTGGTGCTGTAAAATGTCCTTTTCGAGAGATGCAGATTTACAAATCATCCTACATTTTTTCGCAGATCACAGATGAATCTAATTTCTCAATCAGAGCAGGCTGATTTAACTTTTGAAAATTAGATATAAAACTCCCTTCTGATGATAATTATTCTACCATAAGGAAAAAGTCGTGAATTTTTCAATCGCTGAAACGACGTATTTACGTTAGTCAAATGAAATTATTTTGCAACTTTATTGATAATAAACTAATTTATTGACATAAATATCAATTTTTCATGACTTTGCATAACGTAACATTGAAATAATTTATAAATTAACAGCACAACGCATTACTGAAGACATCACCATGTAACGCGATCTGCTTTATGCAGAGCGCGAAGCTATCCCACTTCTTCCGGCTGCATTGTCCATACACACTGACCGTATGATTAATCTGTCACATAACCATCACATATTCGCTCTGCTAAACTGAAGGCACTGATTGGGCTAAGTTGACCTATGACCCTTGCGATCAATCAAGCAATTCAACAGCAGCCACTTAGCTTTGAGGAGTTTCTCGCTTGTTATGCTGGCGATAACCGCTATGAACTGATCGATGGAGAGGTGTTCGACTTGGAACCAACAGGCTCCCATGAAGAGGTTGCAGCCTTCATTACCGCGAAGGTATGTGTCCAAATCGACAGAGCAGCCTTACCTTGGTTTGTCCTTCAGAGGGGACTATTGCGCCCTTCTAATACTGGTATAACAGCATTTCGACCTGACGTTGCAGTTGTCGATAGAGGTGAACTAATTAAAGAACCACTTTGGTCTGAGCAATCAATCCTAACGCTAGGCAGTTCGATTAAATTTGTAGCGGAAGTGGTCAGTAGCAACTGGCAAAATGATTATGCTCGCAAGGTCGAAGACTACGCAGTTTTGGGCATTTCCGAATATTGGATAGCAGACTATGCAGGTAATGGTGGTACTCGACACATTGGAAAACCCAAACAACCTACTCTTTCTATCTGTACGCTAGTGGATGGGGAATATGAAATTCAGCAATTCCGGAGCAATCAGACTATTGTCTCCTCAACTTTCCCAGATTTAAAACTAACCGCTGAACAGGTCCTGAAGGCTGGCAGATAACACAGCCATGATTCAGCTACTCTTAACAATCCGGTTAGCTTGCTTGATTTTGCCTCATTAGCAGTTATGCAGTAGGAAGCGCAGAGCGTAGTTATTTCAACTTACTTGCGATCGCATTTCTTCCGGCTTTGTTTGCTTATGCGTTGATGCACCAAATCTCAAGTTTGTTAGGGCAAAACGTTCTGATTCGCTTATAGCTATAGCCATGAAGATTAGGACGTAGAAAGTGGCATTCCATTCCCCTCGGTGAGTGTGTGTATTAATATACCCTTGTCTTTGCCACCATAGGTAACTTCTTCACCTCCGCCTTTCCCAGGGGGAAAAAGACCCATCAACTGCTCCAAATTTCCAGTTTATTAGTCCTTTCTCCGAAGCGATCGCTAAGAGGCTGTTTGTCAAATCTAAAGGCAATCAGGGGCGATCGCATTAAAAAAGATAATCAACTCAAAAGGTATAAAATGTGAATAAAGGATGACTCGGAAAGCTTACCAAGCGACTTAAACGATACACAGTGGCAGCTGATAAAACCACTAATAGGTTCATCAAACCATACATTTTCCTATGTGGAGCTATTTTATGTGGAGTTATTTATTTATGACAAACCTGGCTTTTCCAGTTCACATAGAGGGAAGCAAAAACAGCAACAACATTCCCTTCTGATGATAATTATTCTACCATACCGAAAAAGTCGTTAAAATATCAATCATTGAAACGACGTGTTTTCGTTGATAAATTAAAAAAGTTTCTCAAGATTATTGATAATAAGCTTCGTTATTGATAATAATGTCATGATTTAGTGACTTTACAAAACTTATGATTAAAAAAATATATCAGTACTAATTTAGGAGAGCAGAGATTTGAGATACTAATAAACCCTAGCCGTATAGACTAGGGGTAGCGAAGGAGAAATATGGAAAAAACTGCGGTTAATTACTGACGTTACTTACGAGCAAAATCCTTTGCTGGTTTCTCGTCTTGGGTGAGAGAAGCAGGAAATTCCAACTCTTGATAAGTGGGGTTAACAACACTAGCGCTAGTGGTGATGTTAGCAGTAGCATTAGACCTACGAGAGCGCCGAGTTAAATAAACGCTACCGCCAATCAAACCGCCTAATACAGCAATTCCCCCCAGATTTTTGGCAATTTTTGCACTGTTATAAGGTATCCCACTGTTGGGAGAACTGTCTAATATTTGAGAAAACTTGGATTTGCTAAAGGGGCAAGCTTCCGCACTGCCCATAGAGAAAATTACAGCCCCACTGGTGATGGCAACAGCAGAGGCGATAGCAACCAGAAATTGCTTGTTTTTCATTGGTTTACTGGTTGAATGTCGAGTTTAGAGAATAATTTCCACAAGTTGAGAACGGTTGTAAATTCTCACCTTAATAAAAAGGTAATCTCCGCTATCTAACTTTGCAAGGGTAATCTAGCTTATAAACCATTGGGAAAATCAAGGTTAAGCATAAGGTTGAAGCAACAATCCCTTGCATGACCCCATAGTGAGCGTCAACGGTCATGGTTTGGCGGGAGTTTTTGCTGGAATGTTCAATGGTAAATTGCTATAAACGCCGCTATCAATAACAAACCTGTTAACTGATAGCGGCGTTAGTTAAATGGCTAATATCAAGGTGTTTTAGGCTTTTTTCACGGCTTTCTTTCTTTGCAACAACAGTCCAGCACCAGCAACTAGAGCCATACCAATCGTTGTTGAAGCTTCTGGTACGCGAGTAACTCCTTCGTAGTCGTAAATTATATTCACCCTGGCTCTAGCAAAGGTTTCAAATTGAGAAGCCACGTTACCGCCAGCAGTAGTCCGTGATGTACCCACGGCGGAAAAGTTGAAGGGGATAGTTCCAGAACCAATGAAGGAACTTAAATCGGAAGTTAAAGTTTGCGTTTGGGTTTCGTTAGCTGACAAACCGCTAATAGTTGTACCAGATGTTCCCCCAAAATCCAAATTGCGATCGTAAACTCCAAGAGTAACTGGACCTACAGTTCTGAGCGGATTGGCGTTCAATGTGATTCCGCCACCAGGTCCGCCTGTCAAACCGAGGACAGCAGATAGCTGACCTGACACCGTGCTAGGTGACCTAGTACTGGTGTTTTCCAGCCTTGCTGTCCCATCAATTTCACCAAACAGTTCCACGGTAACACTCCTCAGAGTGCCTAAGCTGGAATCAAACTGTTGAATGTTAACAGTCTCATCGAAATCTGTTAGGTCGCGATTGACTGTCCCTGTGAAAGAAAGAGTGGCTGCATTAGCTGCATTAGTGGCGCCGACAATCCCCACTAGTGCAGTAGCAGCGGCGATGCCACTGATAAGCTTTGTTTTCATAGCACGAATCGAGTGTATATACCTGTCCCTAGGATATT
>JAYKJH010000095.1:0-4136 GCA_035285345.1 Nostocaceae cyanobacterium
TCAACTACCCCTTGCCTTGTCAAACCTGCGGTTTGAGTTAGTTAAGGGGTGTTTCGCTTTTAGCCCTCGATTCATCTCGCCGCCAAATCAAAGATTATGGCGGGAGCCTTCTCTCGGAATTAGGTAACTGACAAGTCTATTAAATCAGCAATAGTACCCTCGTCGGGTACTGTCAAAATTTTCATCTATTCTTCACAATAAAAACGAGGACGTACATACGAGCATTCTACCAGCCGGTTTGGTTGATATTCATCGATGTCTGCCACGACAGAGTAACGTTATCCAAGCCGGTTTTTACTCAAGTCCTCAGTAAAGAAACGTGTAAAAAGGACACGCTATCTTCCTACTGTCAATACAATAGGATATGGAAGTACAAAATAGGATAAATTTGCCAAAAACTATAGATTTTTGGCGCTATTACTGCTAATTGATCAGCAAGATAACCAATTGACTAACAACAGATATAGTTGATCCACTAACCAGTATCACAATCATTACTTATCTTTGATAGTCAATCAGTAAAAGGTGAGCCAAATGAAGTATAAATTGATATTGGTCGCTGTGATTATTTTTGCTTGTCAAGGCTGTAGTTTTGTTGCTGACCTTCAGACTGACCAGTATTCTTTACCGAGCCAAACCTTAGAACAATCACCAACCAAAGTTAGAAACCAAGTCACTGGTCAACAACTGAAAACACCAGACAAATCAGGGAGGTTGTCCATGTCAGACAACATAATTTCTGCGGAAATTCAACCTTTACCCAATCAAGCTCAGCCAGCGGCTAAAGCACTACAAAGTCTGGGATTTCGCATTTTGCACATCGGACAGACTATCAGTGTCGAAGCACCGCGATCGCTTTGGGAATCAACCTTCAATGTTTCCTTTACGAGCGAGCAAAAAAATGTACTTCCAGAAATCCCAACGGGTAGGGTGAGATATCCCAAAGCAGTCACTGACAAGATGCAAATTCCATCGCAACTAATAGATTCAGTGGCTGAGGTAATGTTTCAAGAACCACCCGAATTTTTTTAACAAGTCTGAATTGTAGGGGTGGGGTTTCCCCACTCGTCCAACAGTTCTGAGTAGGTAAGACTCAGGACTTATGCGCTCTTTCTTTGCGCTTTTGCGCCTTTGCGTGAGCCTTTTAATTACAAATTATAACACACCAGAGGAATTCAACAATATGGTGCAACAATCAAACAATAGAGAAAATCGCGTTTATTTTGAAGCAGTCGTACCATCAGAAACTGGCAGGTCAATGTTTGCTGACGATGCCTTTTTGCAAGGGGAAAACTTAGAAGAATTTGCTCCAACAGCCGGACGAGCCGTAGAAGCAGCAACTGCCTTACAATCTCTTGGTTTTCATGTTCAACATATTGGCACCTTTTCCATCAGCGGTGATGCACCCCGCGAACTTTGGGAACAGGTATTTAGTACTCATGTAGAACGGCGGACACAACCTCTAAGTGAAGCGATGCCGGAATTGGGAGAACGTTCTTTCCTCTCCCATGTTGCAGGTACGCCGTTTAATATTCCCGAACAGCTAGAGGATTTAGTAGAACGAGCCTATCCCCAACTGCCACCAATATTATTCGAGTCACCTCTACCACCCCGTGTCAGCTACCATCATTTGCAAGTACCCGATGATGTCGCAATGATTTGCCGTTCTCCCCACGTTCATCAGTTGGGAGTTACTGGTAAAGGCGTGTTGGTAGCAATGCCAGACACAGGATTTTACAAACATGCCTTCTACGCTTGGCATGGTTATAACTACAATGCTACCCTATCCCCCGACGCCATCCGCATTGAACATGACGAGGTAGGACATGGGACGGCGGAAGCAGCGAATATCTTCTCCAACGCCCCAGATATTGACTTTATCGGCGTTAAAATGGGCAACAACGCCACTCTAGCATTTAAAACCGCGTCGGACTTGTATCCAGCGGTAATGACCAATAGCTGGGGTTATCACCTCCCTGGAGTGACAAAGCTGCCGAATTTCCTCAAACCTCTAGAAGCAGCAGTTATTGAAGCAGTGCGTCAGCGGGGTATCACTGTTTGCTTCTCTGCAGGTAACGGACATATCGCCTTCCCAGCTATGATGCCAGAAGTAATTGCGGTCGGTGGTGTATTTGCTCATGAAATGGTTGATGGTGAAGACTTCCTCTTGGAAGCATCAGACTATGCTAGCAGCTTCGACAGTTTAATTTATCCTGGACGCCATGTTCCCGATGTCTGTGGTTTGGTGGGGATGCGTCCAAGGGCTGTCTACATCATGTTACCCGTGGAACCGGAAGACGAAATTGATACGGGTTTAGGTGGTCCTGGCTACCCAAACAGCGATGAAACCGCAACTAATGACGGTTGGGCAGTAATTAGTGGTACGTCGGCTGCATCACCCCAGGTCGCTGGTGTCTGTGCTTTACTCAAGCAAGTCCGACCAGAAGTCTCTCCCGATGTCATGAAGGCTATTCTCAAGGCTTCTGCACGGGATGTGAAAAAAGGCAGAAGCGGTACCGGACAATGGGCTGGTGAAGGACACGATGGCGCTACAGGTGCTGGTTTAGTTGATGCTCATGCAGCTTATAAGTTAGCGCGGTCGGTGTCGGTTCGCAAGTAAAGATGCGAAATTTCGTGTTTTGAGAAATTAACCACAGATAGACACAGATAAATCATCTGTGTTTATCTGTGTCTATCTGTGGTTCCATCTTCAGCCGTTTGCTTTCTTGGACTACATTAGGAGAAGAAGTGTAAAGAACTGTAAACGGGTAAGAGATGGTGACAGCGACAACTACTCAACAGGAAATGCCTGCGGGTGGCAGTAAACCTGATTATTTCGACTCTCACGAGGTGTGGTATCCCGTCTTTTACGTGGAGGATTTGGATAAGTCCAAACCCACAGCTTTTACCTTGCTGGGTAGAGATATTGTCATCTGGTGGGATATTCAAGCTGAGTGTTGGAGAGCTTTTGATGATCAATGTCCCCACCGCCTTGCACCGCTTTCTGAGGGGAGAATAGCATCAGATGGGTTGCTGGAATGTCCTTATCACGGCTGGGCATTTACAGGGGATGGGAGGTGCGATCGCATTCCTCAGCAAGTGCAAGGGGGTAGTGCAGAAACATCGAAACGTGCCTGTGTGGCATCTTTACCGACAACGGTACGCCAGGGGTTATTATTCGTTTACCCTGGAAACCCAGAGAATGCCGAGAAAACGAAAGTTCCCATCGTTGAACCCATAGAAGAGACTCCCGACGAGTGGATAGTTCTCAACACCTTTCGAGACTTACCCTATGATGCCTTTACCCTGTTAGAAAACGTCTTGGATGCTAGCCATGTTCCCTTCACCCATCACAACACTGTGGGCAATAGAGCTAATGCTTCATCTGTGGAGTTGGAAGTCTTAGAGTCTGGGAAACATGGGTTTAAAGGGACTTGGGCAGAAGGACCGCGTAAAGGTAAACTGGGACGACAAGATACGACTTTCATCGCTCCTGGATTAATGTGGCACGACCTGACCTCGAAGCAGTTTGGAAGAACGTTAACCGTTGTCTACGCCACACCCATTCGTAAAGGCGAGTGTCGCTTATTTGCTCGCTTCCCCTTCAAGTTCGCTTCTAAAATTCCTGGGTTGTTTATCAAACTGACACCGCGTTGGTATTCTCACATTGGGCAAAATGCCATTTTGGAGGATGACCAAATTTTCTTGCACTTTCAGGAAAGATACTTAGAAAAAGCTGGTGGTGGTGATAAATTTGCGAAGGCTTTTTATCTACCCACGAAAGCAGATGCCTTTGTATTTCAGTTCCGGCAATGGATACAGCAGTTTAACGCCGAACCATTCCCTGGGGAAGCTTTACCACCACGGTTATCAAAATCACAATTACTGGATAGATATAATTCCCATACCAAGCATTGCGCTAGTTGCAGCAAAGCATTGGCGAATATTCAGAAGTTGCGAAAGGGATTTGCAGTGTCGGCGGTGGTAGTTTGGGCGTTAATGCCGTTGGTGGGTGTTTTTTGGGTTACTTCTGTGGTGAGTCTGGCGCTTGGTGGTGCTTGGTTGGGTTTGGGTAGGTTGGAGAGGAGGTTTTATGAGGGGAGGGAGGTAGCGCCGAGGAATTTGCCGGATAAGAA
>JAYKJH010000096.1:0-37521 GCA_035285345.1 Nostocaceae cyanobacterium
TATACCTATATTTTACCCATATAAAAGTCGTATTAACCGTAATAAAACCGAACTAAAAGCAAAACCTACCCAAAATTGAGTAGCTTTTGGTAGATATGTCCAGAAATTAAGTTACAGTTACTAACCCCTGACATACACATGATTCATCGTGCTAAAAGCAGTATGCTAAATCCCGGTCAACAATCAAGTCCAACAGTCGTATAGGGGCGGGATTTCCTCCTCCCGACGATCGCAATTGATCTTAGACAGAAGGTACACAAACGATGACATACAAACTAGACACAGCAATTGAAGCAATTGTAGCTCGTGAAATTCTTGATTCTCGCGGACGTCCCACCGTTGAAGCTGAAGTACATTTGGCGGGTGGTGTTGTGGGTCTAGCCCAAGTCCCCAGTGGGGCTTCTACCGGCACCTTTGAAGCCCACGAACTGCGAGATGGCGATAAAAGTCGTTACGGCGGTAAAGGGGTGCTAAAGGCTGTACAAAACGTGTATGACTTTCTTGCTCCCAAGCTAGCGGATTTGGATGTTCTTAACCAGGAATTACTGGATAAGACAATGATTGCCCTAGATGGTTCGGGTAACAAGTCTAATTTGGGCGCCAATGCAATTTTGGCGGTTTCCCTCGCGGCAGCAAAAGCTGGTGCTGCAGCGCTAGATTTACCCCTGTACCGCTATTTGGGTGGACCGTTAGCAAATTTGCTCCCCGTCCCCCTAATGAACGTAATTAACGGCGGTGCCCACGCTGCTAATAACGTGGATTTCCAAGAATTTATGATTGTCCCTGTGGGAGCTGCTTCTTTCAAGGAAGCTTTGCGTTGGGGAGCGGAAGTATTTGCCACCCTGAGCAAGGTTTTGGATGATAAGGGTTTGTTGACTGGCGTCGGCGATGAAGGCGGTTTTGCGCCCAATCTAGAGTCAAATCAGGTGGCTTTAGAGTTGCTAGTGGCGGCAATTGAAAAAGCTGGTTACAAGCCAGGGTCAGAGGTAGCGCTAGCATTAGACGTAGCGGCTAGCGAATTTTACAAAGACGGTCAATATGTCTACGATGGTAAACCCCACTCCCCCGGTGAGTTTATTGATTATATGGCACAGTTAGTTGACCAATACCCCATCGTTTCTATTGAAGATGGCTTGCATGAAGAAGATTGGTCAAACTGGCAGGCACTGACGGCAAAAATTGGTTCTCGTGTGCAATTGGTAGGTGATGACCTATTTGTAACTAATGCCACTCGCCTACAAAAGGGTATCGAGCAAAAAGCGAGTAACGCGATTTTGATTAAGCTCAATCAAATTGGTTCCCTCACCGAAACCCTAGAAACTATTGACCTGGCTACCCGCAACGGTTTCCGTTCTGTGATCAGCCACCGTTCTGGTGAAACAGAAGACACCACCATCGCTGATTTAGCGGTAGCCACCCGTGCAGGTCAAATCAAGACAGGTTCCCTCTGTCGTAGCGAACGGGTAGCAAAATACAACCGCTTGTTGCGAATTGAAGACGAACTAGGCGATCGCGCCATTTACGCCGGTACCGTCGGAATGGGTCCGAAGTAGGGATTAGGTAATAGGTAATAGGTAATAGGTAATAGGTAACACCCCATTACCCATTACCCATTCCTCTCCATCATCCGTGTATCCGTGATATCAATGTGTGCCCCAATTCCCCATTAAGGATAAAATCCTAACTTCGGTAAACCGAGGGTTTCATCCCAACCCATCATGATATTGAGACACTGAATTGCCTGACCAGCTTGTCCTTTAATCAGGTTGTCAATAGCGGACATAACAATTACTCGTCCGGTACGCGGGTCAACTTCTATACCTATATAACAGAGATTGCTACCACAAGCCCACTTGGTTTGGGGATAAATGCCGTTGTCACAAATTTTCACCCAGGGGGAATTGCGGTAAAAGGCTTTGTAAATAGTTATTAAGTCATCCCGTACTAAACCGGGGTCGCGCAGGGTAGCGTAGACAGTTGCCAAAATTCCCCTTACCATAGGAATTAGGTGGGGAGTAAATTGAATGGTCAATTCATGACCAGCTAGTTCGCTACAAATCTGCTCGATTTCTGGAGTATGACGGTGACGAGCCACGTTATAAGCGGCTAGGGAGTTATCTGCTTCCGCGAGCAACAAGTTGGTTTTGGCTTCCCTCCCTCCACCAGATGTACCAGATTTAGCATCGATAATTGCCGTTTCTGGCATGATTAAGCCTTGTTTGAAGAGTGGTGACAAGGCTAGGAGACTAGCGGTGGGATAGCAACCAGGACAGCCGATTAACTGTGCTTCGGCGATGCGATCGCGGTTCAATTCCGGTAGTCCATAAACTGCTGTTGCTGCAACTGCATTATCGCTGCGCTGTTTGCCATACCAAGTGGTGTAGGTTTCCAGGTTCTTAAACCGATAGTCGGCTGATAAGTCAAGTACCTTACAACCTTTCTCTACCAGAGTCGGTGCCATTTGGCAAGCTAGACCGTTAGGGAGGGAGAGAAATACGACTTCGCACCGTTCGGCGATGACTGTGGGATCTACCGCTTCGATTGGCTGCTGTACGACATGTGCTAAATGGGGATACAAATCCGCGAAGGGTTTTCCGGCACTACTATTACCGCCTAAATAAACTACTTCGAGTTCTGGATGATCCATTAGTAGTCGAACTAATTGTACTCCACCATAGCCTGACGCGCCAACTATCCCAACAGGTACGCGCCTAGAATTACCCATGTGCTGAATATCCTTTATTACATTTATGATTTGCTAGAACGATGACACGTTGCGGCATTTATAACAAGTTATTTATTGTAAATTGCTTCCTAAGATTGCGTTGCCGGGGTCGTTAAATTTACCACTGATAGTGTGTTGATTGGTAGCCTGTATAACTATTATGTTTTTTGCGTGGCCATTAACTCCGATCTAAAAAGATTTGGCGAACAAATTCGCCACTTAAGAAAACAAAGAGGTCTTTCACAAGAAAAGTTAGCAGAAATGGCAGGACTACATCGTAACTACATTGGCGGTATTGAACGCGGTGAGCGCAATGTGGCACTGTTAAACATTCTGCGCTTGGCAAAGGCTTTGGGTGTTCCACCCAGTGATTTGTTCCAGGGAATTGAGTAATAGAGTTAGGTAGTTATGAATCATCCATTTTTAGTCCTTAAGCTTGTTCATTGTTATGCTACTACAGCAGAATTGCCATCTTACAGATAAATGTTAGACATCAGCAAAATTCCAAATTAATGCCCCAGCACAATTTGGACAAGGTGGATAGACTAATACATGCTTTAAATCTAAAACTTTGCTGCATGTGTGATGAAATATCCATCTTGTTTTGCTAGTTGACCAGCTAAATTTTGAAATTCTTCAACATTATGCAAGCAGGGGTCGAAAATATGAATTTTCACTTCTTATCTTACCTAATATATTTGATACTTCAACCGGAATAATAACAAAAGCAAAATTGCCATTTAGATAGTATAGAACTTCGCTAGAGACAATCTTAGGGAAGGAAAATCATGTAGCCTTTATCACATTAACTTTCGGTAACATGTCACCTAGCATCAGCACTGTGAGCTTCTGTTTTGCGAATTTTTGCTGAATACTATCAGTTCAAAACTCATAAACCGCACCGAAATTGCTCAGCCTGGCAACTAGCCTTGGTAAGCTGCTATCAATGCCGATGTTGAAATTCGGCTCACAGATTATAACACTGATGGTGTTCATTGGGTAAAATCTTTTCCCACATTTAGAAAATATTATCTAGTTGAAATCCCAGCGAGCCAAACAGGCTAAAATTGAAAATAAGGAAAATTTAAAAAACTTTACAATTGCTGGTAATCAAACTAATCTGTGTCACAGTCTAAGACCAATTCAAACCAAGCTTTTCAATTTGACTCGATTGACTCCGCTCTCTGCGACTTGAAAGCCGGGAAAGCCATCGTGGTAGTGGATGATGAAAACCGGGAAAACGAAGGAGACTTAATTTGCGCTGCCGAATTTGCCACAGCGGACATGATTAATTTTATGGCGGTGGAAGCGCGGGGGCTGATTTGTCTGGCGATGATGGGGTCACGTCTGGATGAGTTGGATTTACCCTTGATGGTCAGTAATATCAGCGAGAGTCACAATACAACCTACGATAATCAGACAGCATTTACCATCAGTATTGATGCTGCTTATCACCTCGGTGTCACCACTGGCATTTCCGCTGAAGACCGCGCTAGAACTATCCAAGTCGCCATTAACCCAACGACAAAACCAAGGGATTTGCGTCGCCCTGGGCACATTTTCCCCATCCGTGCTAAAGATGGAGGAGTGTTAAAAAGAGCAGGACATACGGAAGCAGCGGTTGACCTTTCCCGGCTAGCGGGGCTGTATCCGGCGGGGGTAATTTGTGAAATACAAAACCCCAATGGTTCGATGGCGCGGTTGCCGGAGTTATTTGAGTATGCTAAACATCACCAACTGAAAATTATCAGTATTGCGGACTTAATCAGCTACCGACTGGAAAACGATCGCTTGGTGATTCGTGAAACTGTTACCAGACTACCCAGTCAGTTCGGTCAGTTTGAAATTTACGCCTACCGCCACACGTTGGATAATACAGAACATGTAGCAATTGTCAAGGGCGACCCCAGCAGCTTTAAAGATGAGCCGGTGATGGTGCGGATGCACTCGGAATGTCTGACTGGTGATGCTTTGGGTTCCCTGCGCTGTGACTGTCGGATGCAATTGCAAGCGGCACTGAAGATGATTGAGAATGCGGGTAAAGGTGTTGTAGTTTACCTGCGACAAGAAGGGCGGGGGATTGGTTTAATTAACAAGTTAAAAGCCTACTCCTTGCAGGATTTGGGGCTGGATACGGTAGAAGCAAACGAACGCTTGGGTTTCCCTGCAGACTTACGGAACTACGGGATGGGGGCGCAAATGCTGATGGATTTAGGTATATCCAAAATTCGTTTGATTACTAACAATCCCCGTAAAATTGCGGGATTGAAGGGTTACGGTTTGGAAATTGTAGACAGGGTACCGTTGCTAATTGAGGCGAACGACTTTAATACCTATTATCTGGCGACTAAGGCACAAAAGCTCGGTCACATGCTGTTACAAACTTACCTGCTGACCATTGCTATTCATTGGAAGGATCAACCAGAAGCTGTGACCGAAGGTTACGAAAGGTTAGAAAAATTGCGCCATTTGGTGAGGAGTCATCACTTGTTGCTCCAAGAGGAAGCGCGTCCTCTAGCTATTGCTTTGTTTGGTAAACCATCCTTGACTGTACATATCGGTTTGGATCAGCCTCAAGTGGCTGCGGATGATTGGTATCGTCATAGTGAACATCCTTATGTGGGTGCGATCGCGCAAGTCTTAGACAACCTAGCTTCATGGCAAAATATTGAAAAACTAGAATTACTAATTTCTCCAGGAAATGACCCCTTGAGTAATTTACAAGTGCAATTGGATCGGCAGACCTTTGACGCTAGTACCTTACCATCTTCTATCTGCGCTGATTTGCAGACACAGAAGATTTATAGTTTTAGTCGATAGGAAAAGTGGTGTTTCCTCCTGAATGCTGAGTAGCGGTAAGTGGGAATCAGCATTAAACCCTAACAGGGGTGTAATTGTTGCCTGAGATATTCCACAATATGTTTATTGCCTTTGTTAGTAATTTCCAACGGTAGGGAAGTCAGAGGATTTCCCTCCAAATTTACGTCATCCAATTGGTTCATGAGTTGACAAATTCCTGCTGGTATTACTGTCAGTTGATTATGATTTAGGTACAGCACCATCAGGTTTCGCAGTTGACTGATTGTCTCTGGGACTGTCGTCAGTTGATTGTGGTCTAGATAGAGAACGGACAATTGGGATAGTTGACCAATGCTTGCTGGGACTCTCGTTAGTTGATTGCTCCCCAAGGCTAAATCACTTAAATTGGATAGCTGTCCAATTTCTGCTGGTAGGGTGGTTAGTTGATTGTAACGCAGGTAAAGTTCTGTCAGGTTCCGCAGTTTACCAATGCTTGCTGGCAGAGTTTTTAATTGATTATTACCAAGGTATAGCACTGAAATGTTACTTAGTTTACCAATTTCTGCTGGTAGTGTTTGCAGTTGATTGCTACCAAGGTCTAAACTATAAAGCTTGCTGAGGTGACAAATTTCCTTGGGTAATACTCCCAGTTGATTGTTATAGAGTGATAACTCAGTGAGTTCTCGGAGTTGAGAAATTTCTGGTGGTAGACTTGTCAGTTGATTGTTACCCAAGTATAGTTCTGTCAGAGAGGTGAGTTGACCAATTTCTTTTGGCAGTGCTGTCAGTTTACAATCCATTAGGTCAAGGAACCTGACTCTATCCTTAGCTGCTTGAGCAATTATTTCCAGCAGTTGTTCGTCTGTCATCTGTGTAGTCTTTGAGTTTTGCGCGCTATTGAAGGATAATACATCTCCATCCAGATTTCATAGCAGTATATTTTATAAACTTTTGGGAAAGCAAACTGAGCCAAAGCGTGACTATTACTCAAGATATGCCAAAGTTGGCAGTATTTGTGAGACAATAATTCTCTATTTTATTGCCAACAGCAAATTATTATCAAGTAGAAAAGCCGACGGTTTGCTAATACGAGCTATTTATAGCTGACTTTCTGAAATTGATTGTTACTTAGAGGTGGCTTTTTCTGTCTAGGTAAGCGTCTAATTGTTACCACCAGTTTATTGGTGATATGTTTGTAGTTGTCTAAATGTTTATGATAAACAATGTTAACAATTTTACTATTAAATATTTTATTATTTCATAATGTAAATTGTCAATAGGTTATCGATACAAACTGTATCTATAGCAAGCCTAAATCATTCCGATAAATTTCTTAATTTCCCTCTCCCCTAGGGAGAGGGGACAGGGGTGAGGGTTCTTGTACAAATCCTATAGGCTAGCTATATATTAAAAACCTATGACTGATACTGTTAACTTGACAAATAGACTATCAATCTTCTAAGTTTTTTAAACTGCTCTGTTCGACAACAAGGCTAATTTAACTGGTTGAAAAAATAAAATTAACTAATAACTTTTAGACAAATGACGGAAGATTCTTAATCAAGTTTATCTCTCGTCTATTTCCGTTATCCTAGATTTCGGGAAGACGGCAGGTGAAGTCAAATAGTCAAAAAATATCACCCATTATACGGTTTAATTTATATGATAATATAAATGGCGATTGTAGGGGTAAGGCATTGCCTTACCCCTACTTAGATTTTGATGGAGCGTGAATTTGGGGAAATAGTATTATGTCCGGATTGCCAGAGGAATTTTCAATAAAAATACTCTTGGACAATCTATGATAAACATCTGAATTTAGGTTTATGTATCAGTGGTTATATCTCAGGATAAGCACAGAGGATGAGATTTAACTTTATCTGGTTACTGACTAGGGAATCTGTATTCAAAAAATTCATTTAAGTAAACACAAATTCAATAAATATTATTCTTCTGCTAGGTTTAAGTATTTTTACTCTAGAATAAACTGGCTGGGGTTATGTACCCGATCCCTTCAACAAAAATTTATATCAAATTTGAAAACTTTTTACATTGAGGGATTGACATTACGATTTTCCCAACTACCGTCCTTCCCATACAACTTCCAAATCCCCTTGCTTCAGGGGATATCTCTAGTCATGAGCTAGTGTAAGTAATTAATATTTTCTAGTTCTTCGTGTTAATTACACCAAAACTGTGGAAAGTATGTAAAAAAATAGATTAAGCTATCAACCAAAGCAGTGTAGCTCAAACCAAACAGATAACTTATGAACAGTGCTTTTCTCGAAAGACTTCATAGTCCAAAACGACCCGTAATTGTCTTTGACGGGGCTATGGGTACAAATTTACAAGTCCAGAACCTCACCGCATCCGACTTCGGGGGACCTGAGTATGAAGGTTGTAACGAATACTTAGTACATACTAAGCCGGAAGCTGTAGCGAAAGTTCACCGGGATTTTCTGGCTGCTGGTGCTGATGTGATTGAAACTGATACCTTTGGTGGTACTCCTATTGTACTGGCAGAGTACGACTTAGCAGACCAAGCCTACTACCTGAACAAAACCGCTGCTGAACTTGCTAAGCGCGTCGCTGCGGAATTTTCGACACCAGACAAACCCCGGTTTGTCGCGGGTTCGATGGGACCGGGTACTAAACTCCCCACCTTGGGACATATCGACTATGACACCATGAAAGAGGGTTTCAGCTTACAAGCAGAAGCGCTCTGGGATGGTGGAGTTGATTTATTTATTGTCGAAACCTGTCAAGACGTGCTGCAAATTAAAGCAGCGCTGAATGGTATTGAAGAAGTATTTGCCAAAAAAGGCGATCGCCGTCCTTTGATGGTTTCCGTGACGATGGAAACTATGGGAACCATGCTGGTAGGTACGGAAATTAGCGCCGTTGTCACCATTTTGGAACCCTATAAAATTGACATTCTCGGTCTGAACTGCGCGACGGGTCCAGACTTGATGAAACCGCATGTCAAGTATTTAAGTGAACATTCACCTTTCGTAGTTTCCTGTATTCCTAACGCTGGGTTACCGGAAAACGTCGGCGGACAAGCACACTACCGTTTGACACCTATGGAAATGCGGATGGCACTAATGCATTTTATTGAAGATTTGGGTGTCCAAGTAATTGGGGGTTGCTGTGGGACACGTCCAGATCACATTCAAGCAATGGCAGAAATTGCCAAAGAACTGAAACCAAAAGTCAGAGAACCGCAGCTAGAACCGGCGGCAGCGTCAATTTACAGCACGCAAAATTATACTCAAGATAATTCTTTCTTGATTGTCGGCGAACGTCTCAACGCCAGTGGTTCCAAGAAGTGCCGCGAAATGCTCAACGCGGAAGACTGGGACGGACTGGTATCAATGGCACGCGCTCAAGTAAAAGAAGGCGCCCATATCTTAGATGTCAACGTCGATTATGTGGGACGCGACGGGGAACGGGATATGCGTGAGTTGGTTTCCCGGATTGTCAATAATGTCACCCTACCCTTGATGCTCGACTCCACCGAATGGGAGAAAATGGAAGCGGGTTTAAAGGTAGCCGGTGGTAAGTGCATCCTCAACTCTACCAACTATGAAGACGGTGAACCGCGTTTCTATAAAGTCCTAGAATTGGCAAAGAAATACGGCACAGGTGTTGTTATTGGTACTATCGATGAAGACGGGATGGCGCGGACTGCAGATAAGAAGTTTGAAATTGCCCAACGTGCCTATCGTGCAGTGTTAGAATACGGCATTCCGCCCCATGAAATATTCTTTGATACTTTAGCTCTCCCAGTTTCTACGGGGATTGAAGAAGACCGGGAAAATGGTAAAGCCACCATCGAAGCCATCCGCAGAATCAAGAGTGATTTGCCCGGATGTCACTTTATGCTTGGTGTTTCTAATATTTCGTTCGGTTTAAACCCCGCCGCTCGGATAGTGTTAAACTCCATGTTCCTCCACGAAGCGATGTCAGTGGGAATGGATGGAGCGATTGTCAGCGCGAATAAAATTTTACCGCTGGCCAAGATTGAAGAAAAACATCAACAAGTCTGTCGTGATTTGATTTACGATCGCCGCCGATTTGAAGGGGATATTTGTGTTTATGACCCCTTGGGTGAACTGACCACCATGTTTGAAGGGGTGACGACAAAGCGCGACAAAGGTGTTGATGTCAGCCTCCCCATTGAAGAACGCCTCAAACGTCATATTATTGATGGGGAACGCATTGGTTTAGAAGCAGCTCTTTCGGAAGCATTACAGAATCATCCAGCGTTGGATATTGTGAACATTTTCCTGCTGGATGGGATGAAGGTAGTAGGTGAGTTGTTCGGTTCCGGACAAATGCAGCTACCGTTTGTATTACAGTCTGCAGAAACCATGAAAGCAGCAGTGGCTTATCTGGAACCATTCATGGAAAAGTCAGAAACTGGTAATAGTTCCAAAGGTAAATTTATCATTGCCACCGTGAAAGGTGACGTTCACGATATTGGCAAAAACCTGGTGGATATTATCCTTTCCAACAACGGTTATCAGGTAATTAACCTGGGGATTAAGCAATCAGTAGAAAACATTATTCAAGCCTACGAGCAGCACAAAGCTGATTGTATTGCCATGAGTGGGTTGCTGGTGAAATCCACAGCTTTTATGAAGGAAAACCTGGAAATTTTCAACGAAAAAGGAATTACTGTCCCCGTAATTTTAGGCGGTGCAGCGTTGACTCCTAAATTTGTCTATGAAGATTGCCAAAATACCTACAAAGGTAAGGTAGTCTATGGCAAGGATGCATTCTCTGATTTGCACTTCATGGATAAATTAATGCCAGCCAAGGCACAAAATAACTGGGATGATATCAATGGGTTCCTGGGTGATTTTGCTGCGGAAAATGAAGTAGCATTCAAAGATTCCGTCGCTGAAAAAGCTGAGGGTAAAGAGAAGAAAAAAGCCGCAGCAGAGCCAACGGTCATTGATACTAACCGTTCAGAAGCTATAGCGATAGATATTGAACGTCCGACACCACCTTTCTGGGGAACAAAGTTACTGCAACCAGAAGATATTTCCCTAGAGGAAGTATTCTGGCATTTAGATTTGCAAGCTTTGGTAGCGGGACAATGGCAATTCCGCAAGCCAAAGGAGCAAACTAAGGAAGAGTATCAGGCTTTCTTGCAAGAGAAAGTTTACCCAATTTTGGAAACTTGGAAGCAGCGAATTATTGCAGAGAAATTGCTGCAGCCGCAGGTGATTTACGGGTATTTTCCTTGTCATGCTGAAGGGAACACGCTGTATATTTACGAGCCAGCAAATCATCAGCAGCAGGTGGCATCTTTTGAATTCCCCCGCCAAAAATCCCAGCGTCGTCTGTGCATTGCAGATTTCTTTGCACCCAAGGAGTCGGGAATTATTGATGTATTCCCCATGCAAGCGGTGACGGTGGGTGAAATTGCCACGGAGTTCGGGCAGAAGTTATTTGCCGATAATCAATACACTGATTATCTGTATTTCCACGGTATGGCGGTGCAGGTGGCAGAGGCGCTAGCTGAGTGGACACACGCCCGCATTCGCCGTGAATTGGGCTTTAGCGCGGAAGAACCGGATAATATCCGGGATATGCTGGCGCAGAGATATCGCGGTTCGCGCTATAGCTTTGGATACCCAGCTTGTCCGAATATTCAGGATCAGTACAAGCAACTGGAGTTGTTGGGGGCTGACCGGATTAAGATGTATATGGATGAAAGCGAGCAGCTTTATCCTGAGCAGTCTACGACAGCGATTATTACCTATCACCCAGTAGCGAAGTACTTTAGCGCGTAGTACCCCACCCCCTTACCCCCTCCCCGCAAGCGGGGAGGGGGGATTAAATGAACCACGAAGAAGGGAAGAACGCGAAGATTTGCCTGTTACGTTATTCTAGTATTCAGATTTTTGTAGGTTGGGTTAAACGAAGTGAAACCCAACAAATGGCTGTAGATGTTGGGTTTTGTTCTTCAACCCAACCTACACAATGCTATGTTTAGCTTCTTATCGGCCTTAATTTTGGGGTAATAATTTTTATCTAACAATTTAGAATAGCCTCGCTACTACAAACTTTCTTCCATTACAACTTGTATATACGTTCAACTAAAACCTCAAATATTGAGAAATCAATGCTACATCGCTGTGACGGATCTGAGTCTAACATTACACGTATGGGAAGATGACCCGGAGGTGCTGTTATAGAGTAGCTTAAATCAGAGAAATATAACCAGTTACCTTCCTTACGCCAGCCAACGATATCGCCAAACTTTTCTTCACTTTCACTATTAAATATGAAATTACCAGGTTTATGTTTACCACCTAAGCTTTTCCAAATGCTCTTTTGAACGCTGAAACCAAAACGCCCATTACTGTATTTTAACCAGAGATTATTTATTATGTTTAGGTCTTTACTAGGTAGTACCGCAATGTATTCCTGACTAAAATAATCTTCAAGATAATCTTCATCTAATGAATTTTCTTCCAATTCTTTTTGAGATAATACATATATGATTTGTGCTGTTTCTAAATCAGCTTCTTTCCACTTTCTCCGTCTAAGTAGTTCACCTAGTTTCTGGTAAACTCCTCTTACTTCATCTGTAAAATAAGTAGAAGAAGTGTAACTATAAGTTGAGACACTTTTGACAACTTCTCTAGCTGCCTCAGTTTCATCACTGGTTTTTGCTGTAGCATTGCCTAAAGATTTTCTCCACTTAAAAAGCTGTTTCCTAACTTTATGCTTTTTACGAGCTTGTGCTGCCAATTCAGTTACTACTTGTTTTTCAGCATCTTCTTGAGTGTATCCTTGATTTTTTAGTTGATTTATTAACTCACTAATCTCGGCGGCTACTTCAGAAAAATCCTGATTAATGTTAACGTAATTTCCTTGTATTTCAAGGTAGTCCCCGTAAATGGATTCGTTATAGTTACCACCATCTGTATAAATATTTATCTTGTCTTGTGATTTATTATTGTTGTCTAAGCTTGTAGATGAGTTGTTCTGTTTGTTTCTAATATCTAAAACAAACAAATAACAACCAGAAGCAAATGTCACCCCTGATAAAAGGAAAAATATCCAAAGATGGTCTTTAAAAACAGTTACAAGAACAGCAGTAAATAAAACTATCAATAAAAATGAATATATTACTTTTTCTACTGCTGACAGCCTAGTAATCCGAAAATTTAACTCATCTAGCTTATGCTTGATTTTTCTTTTCATACCTCGACTTATGATATAGCTTTTATGGCAGGGGAATACCAGATAATCGCAGAGCTAGCTTAATTACTTCTACTGCTGCTTCACCTATTACACCATTTGCTGCTGCATCGCGCATATACTGCCCCATTTTCTCCAGTTTCCCCTTCGCTTTTGGGTCACTTTTAGCTTCATGCGCCCAATCATTAGCTACTTTTTGCTGAGCCTCTGTTGGACTATATCCCTGAGATTGCAGTTGAGTTAGCAGTTGTTGTATCTGAGCAGCAGCTTGAGATAAATCCTGACTGATTTTTATGTAATTACCATGAACTTGTAGATAATTTCCTTGTATTGATTGATTAAAATTACCACCATTTCCTAGATTAATATTGTAAATATTCCGATTTTCGTCCGTCATATAAAGCCTCCATATTCATCTTAATTACTTAAGTTACTTATCTGTTTGACTAAAACTAAACTAATGTACATTAATAGCTATATTAACAGGGAGTTAGCTGTGACTAAAATCACATAAAATATGTGTTTTAATAATGGACATAGATATGGATGCGATCGCGCCATTTCCAAAACCATCGTGTCAGGTATCCCCGTCACACCAGCTTCGCTAATTGTTAACACATCATGACCACTTTCTCTTAACATTTCGACAAGGCGATGTGCTTGGGTATCCTCATCAATCAGCAGTTTGAGACTCAACGCTCACACCTCGCTGTTGCAGACGATAAAGTTCTTCCTCTGCTTCCATCTTGATAAATTCACGGTTAACTTCGCAGTAGCGAATGATTTCATTAACAACAGCGACAGGTAATGCAAAATTCTCCGCCGTTTCTTCAGGATAAAGGTTATTTAACTGCATATCTTGCCAAACCGTAGAAGCTAACAATCGCCGTCCTTTAACGTATAATTGTCTTCGCCAAGGATGGGGACGTGACACTAAATATTGCCAAGCTGACTGAGGTGATGGTTCCAGTTCAGGAATAACCAGATGAATTTGTTCCCCAAGTGCAACCAGTCGAATTTGGTAGCCTTGTTGAAGATAATTCTGGAGAACAGTCATCACAGAAATTGAGCGCAGAATTGTTTCTTTGGTAGTTGCGGCTCCCATCGCTACTCGCAACCACTCAATCTGTGCTTCTTGTTCGGGTGAAACGTTGAAGTTTTGCTGTTTTGTTTCTCCGGCTTGGTTCATAGATATTGGCAAGGTGCATGAGTATGATTTGAGCATATCTTACTTATGCAACAGCAGCGAAGCGTAACGCATCCTACGAAAATTTCACCAATCAAATAGGATTGCTATCTATTTCCTAATATCATCTATGTATAGCGTTTCCTAATCAAATGAGGTACATCATAGCCCCTCCTCGCTTGCGGGGAGGGGTTGGGGGTGGGGTGATTCTGTACCTCACCAGAACAAAAGAGAGATATCTTCATAGCACAATGGCTCATTCCTATTGCATCCGCTCCCTTACCCAATGCCGAAAAGCCTTAAGCGTCGAATTTCTCCCCGCAATTCTACTTTCCTCCAAATATTGAGGAATCACATCAACCAATGGAAATGTCGGAAAATTTAAACTAGACTGCGACTCTATATAACGCCCATCTAGCAAGATGTTAATTTGCAGCTTTCCTTTATCAAAACGCCACAATTCGGGAACTTTTAACGCCTCATAAATACTCGGATGAGTATTTTTGTAGGTTGGGTTAAACGAAGTGAAACCCAACGAATGTTTGTATGTGTTGGGTTTCGTGCCTCAACCCAACCTACAATCTTATTATTGGGCTGCAATAAGTGTTATGTTATCTCAATGTTTAGCAACCCCAGTCTTCTTGCTTCTGTAATTATCTGTGTTCATCTGTGTTCATCTGTGGTTCTAATTCCCCTCCCTTCACATCAAATTTAACCTGTCGATAAAGTGCCTCCACAGGAATAGAAAATCCCACACTTTCCAAAGTTAAAATGTCCCCAGCCCCATAAGGATGCAATACCCACAAACCCTCTTGATTCCGGCGAAAACACTCAACACCAATCGCTTCTGACTCAATCAAAACATACTCTTTCAAAGTCGTTAACTGACGATAGCGCGTAAACTTTTTCCCTCTATCAACTGATTCGGTGGAAGGAGAAAGAACTTCTACAATTAAACAAGGATATTCCACTAAATCATTTGATTCCCTATCTCTAGTATCGCAAGTCACGACTACATCCGGGTAGTGGTAGGGACCAGAGGGAGATATTTGCACTTTCACATCTGCAATATAAACATCACAGCTTCCCCCTAGAAAACCATCTAAAGCTGTAGCTAAATTTAGAGCTATGCGATTATGGGGTTTTGTCCCCCCAGTCATAGCAACAACTTCCCCGTCAATATATTCGTAGCGCAGTTCTTGGGTGCGTTCCCATTCCAAGTACTCTCTAGGAGACATGTGTTGAAATTGTGGATTAGCAACCATAAATTTTTCTCGCCTATCAGCCCTTGCGCCATATTCTAACAGCCAGGGAGCGGGAAATTTAACCGTTTGTAACAAACTTGGTAGAGAATAATTAATTTTTGACGTTTTTTTCCAAGGAAGAACTCAATTTTGCATTTAATCTAATCTCATAGTCTTTTTCATAATCCAACTATGAAAGCCACGAAAAAGGTAATGCCATTACTACTGAGTGCCGTCTTACTCAGTAGCGCTACTGCTTGTGGTAAAACTCAAGATAATATTAGCAGTACTCCTAATTCTGCTAATGGCAAGAATACTGTAGCTCAAAATACGAATAGTACCGTAAGTACTTCTCCAAATCAGCCAATATTGGTGGCTGCTGGAACAGGTTTTGATACCATTTTGCAATCCGATGTAAGTACTGGTAAAAACAAGAACAATGACCGCTTTACCCTAAAAGTCAAAAACTCTTCGGTGGGGAAAAATGAAACTCTCAAGGATGCTACAATTCAGGGTCATTTAGAAGATGTCACCAAAGCAGCTAAAGGGAAGAAAGCTAGCTTACATCTGGTTTTTGATGACATCGTACTGAAAAATGGGGACGTTTATCCTATTGATGCAACTTTAGTTAACACTCAGGTAGAGACAAAAACTAAGGGCAAATTTGTTCAGAATGCTGCAATTATTGTCGGTGGAGCCGTTGCCGGTAAATTCGTGGGTGATAAAACGAAATTCAAGCACGGTGCCCTAGCAGGTGGTACAGCGGCTGCTGCTTATGTTTTGTCCAGTCCTGGTGGGGAAGTAGTTCTCAAAAAAGGTAACAAAATCCAGCTAAAACTCAAAACTCCACTGAAATAATTAGTATTTAGTAATATGTGTCTTCGCATATTACTAATTATTTGGCGTTGCCCAAGAGCGGGTATGAATTATCAAATTCACCCTCACCCTTACCCTCTCCCTAGGGGAGAGGAAATACGAGGGAGTCACAATTCTAGCTCCCTTCTCCCTAGGGAGAAGGGTTGGGGATGAGGGCAAATCATACTTGTATTCAGCAACGCCTATTTTCTTATTTATCCTGATAGTAAAAGGCAAAATCCTGGAACGTCACAACTCGGAGGCGAATTAAACCATAGAAATACCGGCAGAATTTCATTATTTTATGGCGGAATTTTGAGAGGAGCGATCGCTCTGGGAATGCCTTGTGGGTGTAATTATCGAAATAACCCACCAGCATAGGTTTGAAGGTTTAATTTTTTACTATATTTCTATTTGTAATGTTTATTTTCCATTTCCAAAGAATTTAAGGAAGTCTTATAGTCAGAAACCAACTATACAGGCAACCATAAAATAAACACGCCAGAATAGATTAAAACCCGTGTCCATCACACATCCACTTCCTTTGCAAAACACAGAGCATGGCAACCACAGCAATTAATCCCTATCTCGATGGTAACTTTGCGCCAGTACATCGAGAAATCACCGCCGAATCCTTAAAAGTTATAGGTGAATTACCACCCGACCTATCGGGAATGTTTGTGCGGAATGGTCCTAACCCTCAATGGACTCCCATTGGTCAGTACCACTGGTTTGATGGGGATGGTATGTTGCACGCTGTCCGCATCGGTAACGGAAAAGCCACCTATCGCAACCGCTATGTGCGGACAAAGGGATTTGAAATCGAGAAAAAAGCAGCTAAGGCTATTTGGACAGGGTTACTGGAACCACCACAGCAGACTCACCCTGACAGTCCCTACAAAAATACTGCTAACACAGCCTTAGTATGGCACGCTGGACAACTACTGGCGCTATGGGAAGGAGGTGCGCCCCACTCTATCAAGGTTCCGGGGTTAGAAACAATAGGGGAATACACCTACGATGGTAAACTAGTTTCTCCCTTCACCGCCCATCCCAAGGTAGACCCGGTAACGGGAGAAATGATGTTCTTTGGTTACTCCTTCAAACCCCCTTATCTCTACTACAGCGTGGTTTCAGAAGCGGGGAAACTGCTGCAGACTGTACCCATTGACTTACCAAAAGCGGTAATGATGCACGATTTCGCCATCACTGAAGATTACACGATTTTTATGGATTTACCCCTAACTTTCAGTCCCGAAAGAATGCAACAGGGTAAACCAGCGATGATGTTTGAGAGCGACAAACCTAGCCGTTTTGGTATTGTCCCCCGTTATGGCAACAACCATAACATTCGCTGGTTTGAATCTCCTGCTTGCTATGTTTTCCATACCCTCAATGCTTATGAAGAGGGAGACGAGGTGATACTTATCGCCTGTCGCATGAGTTCCACTAATGTCTTAATGTCTGCTGATTCTGAATTAGACCCCCAAGGAGATATTCCCCGTCTGCATCGCTGGCGGTTTAACCTCCGTACTGGAAAGGTGCGCGAGGAAATGCTGGACGATGTACCCAGTGAATTTCCTCGCGTCAATGAAACCCGATTAGGGCAAAAAACCAGGTATGGTTACACCGCCAAAGCGGCGAATACTCCTATGCCACTGTTCGATGGCATAATTAAATACGATTTCACCAAGGGTACTTCCCAAACCCATGAATTTGGCGCAGGACGCTATGGTGGTGAAGCGGTGTTTGTCCCCCGTCCCGGTGCAATCGTGGAGGATGATGGCTGGTTGGTAACATTTGTTTACGATTCCACAACCGAAACTTCCGAATTGGTAGTGGTCAATGCCCAGGATGTAACTGCAAAACCTCTAGCGCGGGTGCTAATTCCTATGCGCGTACCCTATGGCTTCCACGGGACTTGGATTTCTCAGGAACAGTTGATGACTGTGGTGTAATACCATTTCACACCGAGGGCGATACATAAAAATCTACGTAGGGCAAGGCAATGCCTTGCCCCTACTGTTACCTATAATACATTAGTCTGATTTTTGTCTACCAATTCAGTAAAATCACGCAAAATATCTGCATACCTTTTCCCGGCTACAGCAGCAAAATCATTATGATTTGCTCCCTCTACCCACAAAGAAAGTTTAGGCGATCGCACCGCTGCAAACAACTTTTCTCCATGCCAGAAAGGAATCACCTCATCTACTTTACCATGCATCACCAACACTGGACATCGGACTTTTTTAATTTTTTGTAGATTGGAGAACTTATCAAAAGGTAAAATTGCAAACGGTACTACTACGCGAAAAGCTGAAATAAAGGTGCTTTCCACAATTAAACCACCAACGGGTTGACGTGTAGCTAAATCTACCACCGAACCACCTCCCACAGAACGCCCAAACAGAATAATCTGTTGTGGTGAAATTTTTAACTCTTGGGTCAAATAATTGTAAGCAGTATCAATATCTTGATAAGCATTTTTTTCGCTTGGTGTTCCCTCACTCGTCCCATAACCCCGATAATCATAGGCAAAGACGCTAAAACCAACATCGCGTAAGTCTTCCAAAATCGGGCGGATATCTCCTAAGTCTTCCGCGTTACCGTGAGCATAGAGAATCGTGTATTTAGCAGTAGGATTGACCAAATGAATTGCTGCCAGTCTGCTTTGATCTGCATTTGTTAACTTAATGATTTCTCGGCTGTCTTGATAGCTAGAAGATTGGGGCTGAAAAATCATGCTATCGGCGCGGAAAAACACATAGATAGCAAAAAATAAATAGATAAAAATTAAGGATTTAACCACTCTTTGCCACGTGAAATCGCCTATTAGGAGTTGTTTAAGGCGCTCTTTGTTCATGAAAATAGTGTAAATGATGATGAAGATTATGTGAAGTATGTGGCAGTTATTCAAGCGTCACATAGAATTTATTTTCGCATTTTTCCGGAATTATCTGCTGAGAGATTGATTAATTTAATGAGGGTTATAGCATATACTATGGTTGAATTATCAAACCATTACCTGGTTACAGTTTAAAAAGTTCAACTGTTGTATGTCTCAAGTAAGAGAGTGTGACTAACTCTCAACTCTCAATTAGCAATAAAGAGGAAAAAGCCATGACCACTACACAAACTGCATCACCCAAACAAAAAAACAGTCGCTCTCACAAGAAACAAAAATCTGTTACTTACGTGAGTATTGGTGCCCCTGCAAGACCAGTACGACAACAGACGAAAAAACACGAGCCTGAACTACTAAGCGACTGGGATCATGCAAGTTAATTTGTAACTTATGTTGAAAGTATTTCCGCCGCGCAAATTAGAAGCAATAAGATAAGGGCACAACACTGTTGTGCCCTTACTGTTTGCAGGGTGAGGGTAGATATTACTCCACAACAGCAAACATCTAAACTCATGTATTGAAAAATACAATATTTAGATAAGAAATATTTATCAAAAGTTATCAGAATTCCGACTTCCTGCTTGTGTATATATATTTAACTTTCAATGCTTGCTGTTCGAGAAGTCAGGGCTGGGGGAGGCCTGCTTTCAACTATAGCCTTTAATTACCGAAGGTTTTAATTCAGTTTTCTATGAATTATTCACAGCAACCACAGCTTTATTGGCTGTAAGAATATTTCCCACTACTAAATGGGGATATGAGGTATTCGTCTATGCATCTATAAGTAAACATCATTATATTGTGGAGATTGAACATGACTAGCAATGCGCCTTGGCTAATTGAAGATACAAATTTGTCTCACGCTTGGGGTCGTGTGTTTTTACACATTATCGATAACTCTGGCAAAGAAATTTCGCCTCTGGTTATCAGCTTAACTGGTTTTAACAACGGTATTCCAGAGGAAGACTCAGCAATTCGAGACGCGCTGAACCAGTATCTTAAATCTGACAAAAAAAAGACGGTCGATAAAATTTCAGAAACCATCTTTCCTGCCTCTATTTGGGAACATTATCAGGATAATCGGCAAGAATTTTTTAACAACTATATTAAAGACCTTCCAAATATTAAAGCTAAAGCTAAGCCGAAATACCGCCCTTGTCTTTACTTTGAAAGACTTATCGACTTCGGTTGTGGACCACACAATGGGAACCAACTTGAACATATCATTTCTGAGTACAAGTCGCGCAAAGAAGTTAGAAAAAGTATGCTTCAAGCTTCAATTTTCGACCCACAGCGAGACCACGTTCGGAATGCACAGTTAGGCTTTCCCTGCTTACAACACATTAGCTTTGTACCAAATAACAAGGATAAAACCCTGGTTATGAATGCTTTTTACGCTACCCAACAGCTATTAGAGAAAGCCTACGGCAACTATTTAGGTCTTTGTAGATTGGGCAATTTTATGGCTTATGAAATGGAACTGAAATTTGAGCGCATGAACTGCTTTATAGGAGTAGAAAAGCTAGACACAGTTCCCAAAAATAAACTCAAAACCTTGGCAGAGAAAGTTCGCAAAGCCCTGCCAGTAAATACTGACGCATAGATAAGGAAGTCTTGCCTGTCCTGAGTATATACACGAGTAAAACGCATATCTCAGAAAGATTATGTTTTTTACAAAAAAATTGAGATTAACCCCATCCACGGATAAGCTAGTGAGCGTTCAACTAACGTAATGTAGAGCCTCTAGAGCTTATAACATGGGAAGCAAACGTCAGAAACAGGTCAAGGAAAAAGGCGAACAGAACACACAACTAAGTTTAGAACTTGGCAACTATGGGCAAGAAGCAAGGGTTACGCCTACCTTAATCTTACCTACTTTGCCTGCCAAGCCTACAATTGTATTTGATACCTATTGGCGGTTCGCTGCCGAACGACAAAAAATATTTTTCCAGAGGTTAGAGAATGCTCCCATGCCTTGGACTGATGACTCTATCCTTTCCTCCTACAAGTTTACCAACGCCTACCGAGCGAGCGATCGCACAAGTCAGTACCTGATACGCAACGTTATCTACCACGATGACCTGCCATCTTCTATCCAAGAAGTATTCTTCAGAATAATCATCTTCAAGATTTTTAACAAAATTGAAACATGGCAACTTCTGGAGCAAAAGCTTGGTCAAATAATTTATACTGACTATTCCTTTGAACGCTATGACAAGATTCTAAAAGAAGCGATGGACGCAGGTACAAGGATTTATTCTGCAGCTTACATCATGCCATCAGGTGGGAGAAGGCTGGGACACACTATCAAGCACCAAAATCATCTGAAGCTAATTGAAAAAATGATGGCTGAGGACTTACCTCTTAAGCTTGCAGATGCACCTAATATGCAACAAGGTTTCGAGTTACTGCGTGATTACCCAACTCTTGGGGATTTTTTGGCATACCAATTCATTACTGATATTAACTATAGCCCGATTACAAACTTTAGCGAAATGGAGTTTGTAATTCCAGGTCCTGGTGCGCTGGACGGTATTCGCAAATGTTTTTCTGACCTCGGTGGACTGAATGAACAAGATATTATTCGGTATATGGCAGAACAGCAAGAATCTGAGTTTCAGCGATTGGGATTAGATTTTAAGTCCCTTTGGGGACGTCGACTGCAACTGATTGATTGCCAAAATTTATTCTGTGAAGTAGATAAGTATTCTCGGATAAAACATCCAGAAATCTCAGGAATATCAGGTAGAACTCGTATCAAACAGAAATACTCAGGTAATGGACAAGCAATTCAATATTGGTATCCACCTAAATGGGAAATTAATCACAAAATTCAAGAATACATAAAAACCTCAGCCTTTAGTCAGTCTCAGTCCAATTAAAATCTCAAATCTAGGAGTGAATCATGGATTTTAGCTACTATCAACAACAAGCTTTGATAACAGACCAAGTTCCCGGTAAGGAAGGAAATAGCATCATCGTACCCTTACTTGGTTTAGTAGGTGAAGCTGGTTCACTCCTGAGTGAGTATAAGAAATATCTCCGTGATGGAGATGCTCACAAACTCTTCAAAGAAGGTGTTGCAGAAGAGTTAGGGGATTTGCTGTGGTATATTGCCAATGTTGCAAGCAAGTTTGACCTAGATTTACAAGAAATTGCAGAAGGTAATCTCAAAAAGTGTCTTGACCGTTGGGGCGACATAGGTTCTGTACAGACAGATGTTAAAACTAGAGGGTACTTATTCGACAGTAATTTTCCAGAAAATGAACAGTTCCCAAGACAATTTCAAGTAGAGATTACTGAGGTGAACAAAGATAACTCTGTCAAGATGAGGGCATTTATTACCGGACAAAAAATTGGGGCAGACCTCACGGATAACTCCTACTCCAGCGATGGCTATCGCTTTCACGACGTTTTCCATCTTTCCTATGTCGCAGTTTTGGGTTGGTCACCAGTGATTCGTAAACTGATTGGACGTAAACGCAAAAGCAATCCCGTCATTGACGAAGTGGAAGATGGCGGTCGTGCAATAGCTATTGACGAAGGTATATCAGCACTAGTGTTCAGCTATGCCAAGAATCACGACTTTTTAGACGGAGTACCAGCAATAGATTACAATCTGCTGAAAACTATCAAAAATATGACCTCCCATTTAGAAGTTCGAGACTGTTCACTTGCTGATTGGCAGGATGCAATTCTTATGGGATATAAAGTCTGGCGACAGGTAGAGAAAAATAGCGGAGGAACAGTAATTGTTGACATGGATACTCGCTCTCTAAATTATAAAGCAAAATAACGACTCTGCTTGGCTAGCCCAGCAATACAGCGCTCTGCAATATAGCAACGCATCAATTAAAAGGAGTAACCTAAATATAGACTTGCACTACTGGGAGTGGAGAGATGTTGTTGGAATTAAAGCGCATCGATGTACCACCGGGACAACGTGTACTGCTCAGAGATGTTACCTGGGAGGAATTGGAAACAATTCTAGAGGAATTAGGGGAACACCGTGCAGCACGAATTGCTTATGACCGGGGAATACTAGAGATTATGGCACCACTACCAGAGCATGAATTTGATAAAGAAATTATTGGTGACTTCCTCAAGGCTCTATTAGAAGAGTTAGATATTGAATTCATCAGCCTTGGTTCTACGACATTCAAAAACCAAGCAATGGCTCAGGGGATAGAACCTGACCAGTGTTTTTATATCCAAAATGAAGCGAGGATTCGCGGGAAAAATTGGTTAGATTTAACCATAGATCCACCACCAGATTTAGCTTTAGAAATAGATATCACTTCCCGCACTCATCCGAGTATTTATGAGGCGCTAAAATTTGCCGAACTGTGGCGATTTGATAAAGGTAAGTTACAAATTAATATATTGCGAGATGGGCGTTATGTAGAGTCGCATTCCAGCTTAAATTTTCCAGGATTTACACTAAATGAAATAATTCCTCAATATCTGGCTCAAAGTAGAATTGTGGGGAGAAATGCGACGCTTAAGGCTTTTCGGCGTAGGGTAAGAGAGTGGATGCAATAGGAATGAGCCATTGTGGTATGAAGGTAGATAGATGGTCTAATACTTTTACACAAATCAGGTGGTTACATAAATGACGATTGCAGTTATAGAAACCACTCTAGAAGAATTTTTAAACCTCACCTATATTGATGAATCACCAGCTTGGGAGTATATCAACGGCAAGGCGGTACAAAAACCAATGGGAGGTGGTCAACATAGCTTATTGCAGAAGCGTTTAATAGCTGCAATTGATGGTTCATCTAGTAACTATGAAGCCTTTCCGGAATTACGCTGTACCATTGGTAATCGTTCAGTGGTTCCTGATGTGATTGTCTTGGCAATCGACCAATTACCATTAGATGAAAACGGTGATATTGTTAGTACTGGTATTGAGTTTGCACCCTCTTGGGTGATTGAAATTCTTTCTCCTAACCAAAATCAAACTAAGGTGACTGGCAATATCCTACACTGTTTAAAACATGGCAGTAATTTAGGTTGGCTGATAGATCCAAATGAGAATTCAATTTTAGTTTATCAACCCAATAATTTGCCGGATTTGTTGTCAGGAACAGATATTTTGCCTGTGTTGGAGGGTATAAACTTGAGTTTATGCGTTGATCATGTCTTCGCTTGGTTAAAACGGAGATAATTTTTCCGGTGCAGGGAAATATATAATGATAAGTAATTAATCATCACATCAGACTCATGCACCTTACCTATATCTATGAACCTAGTTGGAGAAAAAAGAGTAAAACTTAAAGGTTTCAGCACAACAAGAACCACAAATGATATAGGTAATATAGGCAGGCACAGTCAACTATTAAAAAAGGTAAATTTATATGGGTGTGGATGAAATTTTAAAACATTATGCTGCTGGGGAAAGAAGCTTTTTGCGAGTCAAGCTGCAAGAAGCAGAATTAACAAATGTCAACCTCACAAACGCAGATTTTAGCTATGCCGATTTTCGTCAAGCACGGCTGGGGAAAACAAACTTCTCCCAAGCTAGCCTGCGGGAAGCAGATTTGAGTGAAGCTATTCTCTGGGGATGTGATTTGAGTACAGCAGACTTATATCGCGCTATTCTCCGGGAAGCAGACTTAACAGGTGCAAAGCTGATTAACACCCGCTTAGACGAAGCTAACTTAATCAAAGCTAGTTTATGTGGCGCTAATTTGCAGGGTGCAAAACTCTCTCATTCTCTGCTATTTCAAGCAGACTTGCGACCCAGTACCGAACACCGGACAAACTTGGGATATGCGGTTTTGACTGGGGCAGATTTGAGCTATGCTGACCTAAGAGCCGCTGCACTGCATCACGCTAACTTGGATGGAGCAAAGTTGTGTCGGGCAAATTTGAGTCGCAGAATAGAGTGGGCGAATTTAGCGACTGATTTAAGCGAAGCTAGTTTGCAAGCCGCAGATTTGAGCTATGCGAATTTAAGTTATGCCATTCTGAGAAAAGCGAACCTACAAGGAGCAGACTTAACAGGAGCAATTCTCACAGATGCTGACTTACAGGGGGCTCTCATGCCTGATGGTACAGTGCATGATTAGAAATCTTACAAAAGTTTAATGCTAGAAAAACGAACCACAGATGAACAGGGATGAACACAGATCCACAGATGAATTATCTGTGTTTATCTATGTTTATCTGTGGTTCTAATTCCCCTTTGAAAACAACTTTTACAAGAAGTGTATTGAGGCTAGGCGGTAACCTAAACCATTGCTCAAATTGCTTTGGAAAACCCAGCCAGCGTCCGCTTTTGTAGATAATTATCAAACACGGCGGCGATATTGCGGATGAGTAATCTTCCCACAGGTGTGACTTCAATGCGATCGCGCGACAGTTTAATTAAGCCATCAGCTTCCAGACGCCGCAGTTGATATTTTTCTTGTGTAAAATACTCCGCAAAATCAATATCAAAGCCTAAATGGTATTTTTCTTCAAGTTCATCTGGTGAGAGTTGAAATTGACACATCAGTTCCATAATCGCAGTGCGGCGAATAATATCATCGCGATTAAGTTTTACTCCCTTTTCTATGGTTAATTCACCACTATCCAACGACCGATAGTAACTTTGCAACCGTTTATGATTCTGGACGTAGACATCATGCAACATGCTGATGGAAGTCATACCAAACCCAAATAAATCTGACTCCGGTTTGGTGGTGTATCCCTGAAAATTGCGATGTAGTTGTCCTTGGTGCTGAGCAATTGCCAATTCATCATCCGGTTTGGCAAAATGATCCATACCGATGAAAACATAGCCATTCACGGTTAATTCTTCAATCGTCATCCGCAAAATGTCGAGTTTTTCTGCCGGTGATGGTAATGCTTCTTGGGGAATGCGACGCTGAATTGCTTTTAACCACGGCACGTAAGCAAAGTTGAAAACAGCAATGCGGTCAGGATTAAGTTTGATAGTTTTGCGAACAGTACTTCTAAAAGTCTCTAGGGTTTGATATGGCAACCCATAAATCAAGTCCACATTAACACTTGCAAATCCAGCATCGAGAATCCAGTCCATCGTCTGAAACAACATATCTTCCGGCTGAATGCGGTTAACTGCTTGCTGTACTTGGGAATCAAAGTCCTGAATACCAAAACTAATCCGGTTAAAACCCAATTCCCGCAAGAAAAAGATGTATTCTTTATCAAGCGATCGCGGGTTCACTTCAATAGAAACTTCCGCATTCTCATCAAACTTAAAATTATCACTCAGGGTATTCCACAGACTCTCAACCTGATTGAGAGATAAATAATTTGGCGTACCTCCCCCCCAGTGCAACTGTCCAACACTGCGATCGCGACTTATTAAACCCCCCACCTGCTGAATATTGCGCTTCAGGTAATCCAGATAAGGCTGTGCAACCTCTTTGCGTTGCGTAATGATGGTATTGCAACCACAGAAATAACAAGCGCTATCACAAAAAGGAATATGACAATAAAGCGACAGCGGTGTTTTCTTATAATTCCCGACGGCTATAGCAGTTTGAAAATCTACTGTGGCAAAATTGTCTGTTAACTCTGTAGCCGGTGGATAGCTAGTGTAACGTGGTAAAGGCTGGTCGTATTTCTTCAGCAAATTGGCATCAAATTCGACAGTTTGCGGCAAAATATTCATGCTTTGAATCTCTTGTACAGGAAAAAATTTCGACAATATTTCGTGTGGCGATCGCTCAATCAATGCTTCGCCACTTCTCTGTAAAAATCCTCAAAGCTTGAGAATCTTAAAATACAAACCAAACTCACGCAAAAACTCTCTGAAACTCTGATTTCTCTGTGTTTTCTGTGATTGATTCTTTCGTTACTTCTGCGTAAGTTATAACCAATATTTAGTAGTTCACCGCGTTAATTTTGATGAGTTATTCTTCTTTGCGCCTTTGCGCCTTTGCGCCTTTGCGCGAAATCTAACCCCACAAAACTAACGCACTAAACCACTACAAAACAGAGCTAAATGCTATACTCCAGCGCAGCACCGCCATGAGAACGCTCTGTACTACCAACCCTATCTTGACGAGTAATCAAATCAAACACATGTTCACCAATTGCTTGCTTCACATCCGGTTCCAGTTCGTGAACCACGTCGCGATTTAGGCTAAAAGCATAATTTGCCTCATCCACAATCTTCGCAATCATCCCCTCATCCACAGGCAGAGAATTCAAAGCCTGACGATACTGTTCCTTAAACCCCCGTCTCGCTTCCGGAGTAGAAATTTGCTCAAATTCATGCATCGCCGTCCCTTGATCTTCTGGTAAATTCATAGCCGAACGAGCAATATGTCTTAACGCTTGTCCGCCCGATAAATCTCCCATGTAACGAGTATAGGCATGAGCAACCAGCAACTCAGGTTGTGTATTCGCCACTTCTCGAATCCGGGTAACATATACCTTACCTGCAAGAGAAGCAACAATCTGCTCGCGCCAATTTTCACCGTAATAAAATTCTAAATCTCTCTCCAAATTCGCCTTGCGATTCAATTCGGGAAAGTACATTAACCCCACAACCGGGTGATTTTGATAACGTTGTAGTTCTTCTTCCAAAGCGCTATACACAAAGTATAAATCCGCCAAAAGCTTGCGGAAAAAGCTCTTTTCCACTACCCCTTTGAGAAAGCACTTCATAAACGCCGTATTTTCCGCAGTAGTGTGAGAATGTTTAGTACCTTCCCGCAAGCAAACATCTAATTGACTGCTCATAATAAAAACCTCATGACTAAAAAACAGACTGCCTTGTCTTCTTTGCGCCTTTGCGACGCCAGTCGGCTCAACGGGGGAAACCCCCGCACAGCGCTGGCTCGCCTTTGCGTGAGACAAACATTACTTCCCTTCCAAACCACCACTCACCCAATCTTGAGGCTTGAGAAAGACTTCCGTCAGTTGTGCTTCTGGCGAACCTGGTTCTGGCTCATAGCAATATTCCCACCGTACTTGGGGCGGTAGAGACATGAGAATAGATTCCGCCCGTCCATTGGTTTGCAAACCAAACACCGTTCCTCGGTCATACACCAAGTTAAACTCGACGTAACGTCCCCGACGGTAGAGATGGAATTGACGCTCTCGCTCGCCATACTCCATTCCTTGACGTCGTTCCACAATCGGCACATAGGCAGGTAAAAATGCTCTACCGCACTCTTGCACAAAAGCAAAGATATCTTCCCAGTTACGAGATACCTGTCCTACTTGCTGACTGTAGAGTGCTGCAGTAGTATCAGTATTAGCACTGACGTAAAGGTTCCCGCTAGCATCTTGATAGTCAAAGAAAATACCACCTATACCCCGTTGTTCTTGGCGATGACGCAAGTAGAAGTATTCATCACACCAGCGTTTGAAGGTTGGATAGTACTCCGGATGGGAAGTATCACAAGCACGCTTCAGGGTTTGATGAAAGTGAACTGCATCCTCTGCAAAGGGATAGTATGGCGTTAAATCAGCTCCGCCACCAAACCACCAAATTGGACCAGCCTCAAAGTAGCGGTAGTTGAGGTGTACTGTAGGTACGTAGGGGTTGCGCGGATGCAAAACCATAGAGGTTCCAGTGGCAAAAAACCCATGACCGGCAGCTTCTGGACGTTGGGTGAGGATGGAGGGAGGTAAAGTATCTCCCCAAACTTCCGAAAAGTTAACGCCTCCTTGCTCAAACACCCGTCCTCCCCGGATAACGCGGGTGCGTCCTTCACCACCTTCTGGTCTTTCCCAACGGTCTTCTCGAAACCGCGCTTCCCCATCAAGTTGTTCTAGTGCCGTGCAAATTTCATCCTGCAAGTTCTGCACAAATTGCTTCGCCCGCTGGCGGGAATCTGTAGGTAGCTTGGAGCTAGAATTGACATCAGGAACGAACAGAGAAGTATCTGAATGACGAGCCATGCTGAAACCTCTTCACCTCTGAGTACGAGTAATTATTTTCGTTTAATAACTCTATAGTTATCAAGTTGGAAAACTTCAGAAAAGTTGCAAAAGTTAATAAACTCCCTTGAGGTATGGTGTTTCCCTACACCCTTGTTATCGATACCAAACTTTCCTCAAGTTCTGTAAAGCTTTCGACTAAGGTATCTCCTCAAAGATTAAACTAAGCATCACTGGATAGTTATGAAAGGATTTAGGAGATTAGCGGAGTAATCATGGTAAATACCCTCTCCCAGAAGCCAGAAACTAAAGCACCCAATAAAGAAACAGTTCTTACTCCCCGTTTTTACACTACAGATTTTGACACTGCTGCCAGTTTGGATCTATCTGCTCAGGAAACGGAGTTACAGGCGATGCTGGCAGAAATGCGGGCAGACTACAACCGCCACCATTTCATCCGGGATGAGGTGTTTGAGCAATCTTGGGAACATATTGACGAAAAGGCACGCCGCTCGTTTATTGAGTATTTAGAACGTTCGTGTATATCAGAGTTTTCTGGGTTTCTGCTGTTTAAAGAACTATCCCGCAAGCTGAAACAGCGCAGTCCGCTGCTAGCGGAAATATTTCACCTGATGGCACGTGATGAAGCTCGTCATGCTGGGTTCCTCAACAAAGCAATGGGGGATTTCAAAGTTTCACTTGACTTAGCACTGGTTACTAAAACCCGCACTTACACCTTTTTCCCGATAGAGTGGGTAATCTACAGCGTTTACCTGTCAGAAAAGATTGGCTACTGGCGCTACATTATCATCTATCACCACCTGCAAAAGCACCCAGAAAATCAGTTTTACCCCATCTTCCGCTACTTCGAGAGTTGGTGTCAGGACGAAAACCGTCATGGGGATATATTTAAAGCATTGCTGCGATCGCAACCCAAACTCTGGAAAAACTGGAAAGCCAGACTCTGGAGTCGGTTTTTCCTGTTATCGGTATTTGCTACCCACACCCTGACAGTTCACGAACGGGCTGGTTTTTACGATTCACTGGGACTTGACGCTACAGAATTTGACCTGCAAGTCGTTCGCAACACCAACGAAACTGCTGGTCGAGCTTTTCCCGTAATGCTCGACACCGAGCATCCAAGCTTTTTCCCCCGTCTGCAACGCTGCTCAGATTACAACTTGAAATTGCTAGAGATAGATAAAAGTTCTCAGCCTAAGCTTGTGAAGCTTGTCCGCAAACTCCCCGTAATCGCTGCAATTGTTTGGAATCTCCTGTTGTTATACCTGATAAAACCAATTGATACGGAAGTATTGCGGGAAACGGTGCGTTAGAAGTGCTGAGTGATTATTAAAACTCAGGATTGTTCATCTCGATTCCGTTTGATTAAAATCGGAAAAATCTTTTCTAGAGACGCGAAATTTCGCGTCTCTAATTTAATTGTCCCATTCTCCCTAACTACTCAATTTTAAATTCATTGAGAGTTTGCAGACTTTTTCTTGAGAGCTAGTTGCTGATAGTTTTTAGGGAGAATATGCAGATTCCTAGAGTACCTTTATTAACTCTAAAAACTAATAGAATAAGTGATATCAAACTGACGATAAATTGTCATCCGGCAGGAATTTGCTGGTTGTTCTAGCGCTTCATAATCAAGTCCTCCAGTAATTTGAGTTACTGGTCTTTTTAAGGGTTTTTCCAGTTGATGCCATTCTCGGTTACTCCATTCAAAAATTGCCGCATCTACACTATTTTGTAACTCCGAGGCTAATAGTAAAAGCGCCAATTTATTTTCTCTACTACCATTGAGGGCAAATTTCAGAGAAACCCCCTGAGTAATCATTGGTCTAGGTTCATTTGCCGCTAGTGTATTGCAGTCCCTTAGCTGGATATCATAAGGTACGAATTGCAGGTTTTGTTGCTGTTCCTGCCAAGATTTTTCTATCTCCTGAAGACGATTATCTAAGTAGGGGAGCAACCCTAGTTTGGTGTCAGTTAACAATTTGCGAATATTAGAAGTTTGGTTCATTATTGCTGTTTTGTTCACTTACTCACAGGACTTAGTCACCGATTATGATTTTGTGTCATTACTAGAGAAGGGAAGTAATCGCTAAAAACGATGGGATTGCTTCGGACTTTGGCGAGTGCTAGCGTAAGTCATTACTCAGTCAGATTAGCCTTTTCCTGACCACGCGAAAGATAAAGATTTACAAAATATCTGGGCGCTTAATTGATATTATTTTACGTTTATACATAAATCAGATTAATAATTTGCAATTCGTAATTATTAACCCTGGATTACGAATTGCGAATTAGACATTAACCAAGCTATTCTCGTTCCCAGGTTCAACCTGGGAACGAGAATAGCTAACTCCAACTTACATAGGGTAGTTTTGCTGCGGTGACGCGAATAGCAGCCTCCTGAGCGACCAACTGACCGCAAGCATCCCAAGTACCAGCAACAAACATATTTTTAGCACCTTCACCCATAAAAATGGGCGCAGAAAAATCACCACATTCCACCTGCATGGTTTCCATGTTCACCGTCATGGATGTTTGGGGATTCGCTGTTAATATTTCTTGCAATTGCTTGACGGTTGCCCCCTCAGCAGTAACACAAGGAACACCCATTGCTACGCAATTACCGAAGAAAATTTCCGCAAAACTTTCACCGATGAGAGCTTGAATCCCCCATTTAGCAATTGCTTGGGGTGCGTGTTCCCGTGAAGAACCGCAGCCAAAGTTGCGGTTAACTACCAAAATTCTCGCCCCTTGATACTGGGGTTGGTCAAAGGGATGTTCTCCTTGCAGTGCTTTTCTATCATCGGCAAATACATGTTCACCTAAGCCATCAAAAGTTACACAACGTAAAAAACGGGCGGGAATAATCCTGTCTGTGTCAATATCATCCCCTACTAAAGGGATACCGCTTCCGGAAACTGCTTTGACTTCACTTACCATTGGAATTTTAGATTTTGGATGCGTGGATTTTGGAATTGTGGCGCTTTGTTACACCAACTTTTGTGGAATATTTTTCTTGGCGTACTTTGCACCTTAGCGACTTAGCGCGAAATTAAGCCTCTGTGATGACGGGGAAACCCAGTCCCTAAATTAACTCGCGCACGTCAGTGACTTCCCCGTTGACAGCAGCAGCAACCACCATTGCGGGACTCATCAACAATGTGCGACCGCTAGCGGAACCTTGACGTCCTTTGAAGTTGCGGTTGGAGGAAGAGGCACTAATTTGCCGTCCTTGCAGCTTATCGGGGTTCATCGCTAGACACATGGAACATCCCGCTTCCCGCCATTCAAATCCGGCTGACTGGAATATTTTATCCAGTCCTTCCGCTTCCGCTTGTTTCTTCACCCGTTCCGAACCGGGGACGACGAAGGCTTTTATCCCCTCAGCTACGTGACGACCTTGAGCCACTTTAGCTGCTTCTCGTAGGTCGCTAATCCGTCCGTTGGTACAGCTACCGATAAAGCAGACATCGACTTTCATCCCTTTGATGGGTTGACCAGGGGCTAAATCCATGTAGCTGTAAGCTTCTTCAGCAATAAATCTATCCTCTTCCGGTAATTTTTCGGGAGTCGGGACAAGCTCATCGACACCAATACCTTGACCGGGAGTGATACCCCAAGTAACTGTGGGAGGAATATCAGCAGCACTGAAGACTACCACATCGTCATACTCAGCATCAGCATCGCTGTTGATGGATTCCCACCAAGCCACGGCTTTATCCCAGTCTGCACCCTTGGGAGCAAAATCTCTGCCTTTGAGGTATTCATAGGTAACGGTATCAGGATTAACGTAACCACAACGGGCACCGCCTTCAATGGACATGTTGCAAACCGTCATCCGCTCTTCCATACTCATGCTTTCAAAGGTTGTGCCTGCATATTCGTAAGCGTATCCCACACCACCTTTAACGCCCAAGGTACGGATAATATGCAAAACTACATCTTTAGCGTAGACACCAGGAGGAAGGGTGCCGTTGACTTCAATTTTCCGGACTTTGAGTTTCCCTAGCGCTAGGGTTTGGGAAGCGAGAACGTCACGGACTTGACTTGTACCAATACCGAAAGCGATCGCACCAAAGGCACCGTGGGTAGAGGTATGACTATCTCCGCAAGCAATGGTCATTCCCGGCTGGGTTAGTCCCATCTCCGGTGCAATTACATGAACAATACCCTGATTACCAGAACCAATATTATGGAAAGTAATCCCATTATCCTGACAGTTCTGCTCTAGCGCCTGCATCATCTCTTCTGCCAGGGTATCGACAAACGGACGCGCTTGATTATCTGTGGGTACAATATGGTCTACCGTAGCCACAGTCCGCTCTGGAAACATTACCTTTAAACCCCTCTCCCGCAACATAGCAAAGGCTTGGGGACTAGTCACTTCATGAATCAGGTGAAGTCCAATAAATAGCTGCGTCTGTCCTGAAGGAAGTGTACCTACTGTATGTAAGTCCCAAACTTTGTCAAACAAGGTGCCTTTACTCATACTTCTATACGGATTTTCGGTAGACGAGAATTTGATGTTATCAAAAAATTTCCGTCACTGTTGACGGTCTATGTAGCGCCAGAAGATGACATTTAAGCAATTATTACACTTCCCAAGCCCAGAAATTTGTGCTATTACAAGTACATAATCATTTAATAAATCCGTCATATTCCCCCAACCTCTGGGAAAATGACTAACGACCACCTGAGACGCGGCTGCTGAACCCAAGTCTCCCCATCTCTTCAATACAACGAGTCTTTTGCCAGACTCTGATGGAGTTTTCATGCAGCTAAAAAATCTCAATCGTCTTCTGCGTGCGCTAGCACGGCAAGGACTTGATGTTAGTTACAACAATCATACCTATTCTGTCCGCTTACGTAATAATCCTGATGGGATAGTAGCAGAAGTCCTACTTCCCGAAGGCTTCCCCGTAGAAGCTAAGGCACTTAAGCAACTAGCAAACCTCTCAAACGTCCGCCATCCCAGTGGAGGATGTGTCTGTCGTGCTTGTGCTACCCCTGACTTTCATCCCGGTGATGCTGGGGTTGCAATTGGTTCTGTGGTCGAAACCCAGGGACAAATTATCCCGGCGGCTGTCGGTTCCGATATCAATTGCGGGATGCGCCTCCATGTTGCAGATATTACCATTGACCAGTTCCTGGCAAAGCGCGATAAATTCGTGGAATTGATCAAGGGGGATTACTTCTTCGGTAGTCGTGATGTCACAATGACTGCTAGCACTATGCGGGCTTTGTTTCAGCATGGGGTTCCCGGTTGGTTAGATGGGATGCTAGATAGACCTACCGGGAGTGTAGCGAACTCTGATGGGGAGCAACTTGCTCAAGAACGCGATCGCCTGTTTTTAAATGGTTCAATGGCTGGGGACTGGAAACTTGCACCCGCAGAACTCGTTCCCGATGATGGACTAGTACGCGATGGGGGACTAGCGACTATCGGCGGTGGAAACCACTTTGTAGAAGTGCAGCAGGTGGACAAAATCGAAAATCGCGCTCTTGCTTACCTCTGGGGAGTACGGGAGGGACAGCTAGCGTTTATGATTCACTCAGGTTCCCGTAATGTCGGTAAATACATCGGCGGAATGTGGCGGGATAAAGCAAAAGCCGCTTGGACATCTGGTATAAAATATCCGGAATCTGGTATTTTTCCCCTATCGGTGCATTCCCAACCCGAACTCGTGACCAGTTACCTACAAGCCGAAGCAACGGCTGCTAACTATGGCTTTATTAACCGCTTGTTGTTAGCTGAGTTATTACGTCTACGGCTGCGGGAAGTCTACGGGGATGTGGAGGCACCATTAGTTTATGATTTACCCCACAATATTACCTTGCCCACAGACAAACCGGGTTTTTGGGTAACTCGTAAGGGTGCTTGTCCAGCCTATGAGGGACAACCTGTAATTATCCCTGGGTCAATGGGTGCTTATTCTTACTTGTGTGTAGGGAGAGGTAATGCGGCTTTTTGCCATTCTGCATCCCACGGTGCCGGAAGAGCGCGTAGTCGATTTGACCTCACCCGCAAAGGTGCATCCCAGAGTGAGGAAGAGTTGGGATTAACCGGAGTAGATTGTATTACCTTACGCTCTGAACGCAGAATTGAGGAAGCACCAGCTGCATATAAACCAATACAGTCGGTGATTGATGTCCAGGTAGCGATGGGGATGGTGGATGTGGTAGCAAGGTTGAGTCCGGTTTTGACCTTTAAGGGATGAGGGTTGAGCGGCTAGATAGAATTAACTTATCGCCGTCGTTAACTACCCACAGATCCACCCATATTTTTTTCCCTCAACATTTGCAATTAACTGTTTTAGGCAATGAAACAGCCTACCCTAAATGGGAAACTGTCGTTTTTGAGAGCTTAATAAAAATTAAGATATGTATATCTAGAGTAAAGTAGAACATATGAAAAATACGTAATACATAGATAGTACGTAAACAAACTTTAAAATTTTTAGTTTTTTGTACCGAAAATTCAAGACTTGTTGCTACTTATAGTGTTTTTTTCGCAAATCTTGATGTAGTTAAAGTCACGATAAAATCAAATAGAATTTCTAGACTAGTCTTCTAGAGCAGAATGACACAGGCTGAATTTAGCGGTAATCTTAACTGTGAGATGTAAATCTTAATTTATTATGAAATTCGGGATAGGTATTTTATACTATGCAACCTACCCATCAGTTGCTGAATATCCCTAGTTTAGAGGGGATAATTAATAAAAATCCTTTGACGGTAACACCAGAAACGTCAATAATTGATGCGATCGCCCTGCTAAATAAGTTCCAAGGCTGCTATTGTCATCTGCCTTATTTATCTCCACAAACGGAATCCGATAGCATTCACCACCCAACAGATTGTGTTGTAGTGGTTGATAGTGGGCAAATCTTAAGTATATTTACCCAAAAAGATGTAGTACAGTTGACTGCCAGCGGAATTGACCTATCCCAGATTAAGATTTCCCAGGTGATGGTGCAACCAGTTGTCACCTTAAAACAATCCCCAGAGGAAAATGCCTTCACAGCCCTGTTGCTGATGCGTCAGCACCAAGTTAATCATCTGCCAATTGTGGACGACGAGGAGCATTTGCTAGGGATTGTCACCTATGCAGCTTTGCTACAAGTTTTTGACCCTGTGGTAATGCTCTCAGTTATTCAAACCCTAGCGCAACAGTTGCAAGTAGGGGAAATCATTGCTGTTGAACACACCCAGGAAGCGGTTATCCAAGCTAAAGCCGAGTTGTCAAGAAAAATCGAACAGTTATCCCAAAAACCAGGAATCTTGGTTAACAACCAGGCTCAGGGGGAAATTAAGTTTGCGGCGGAGATTTTATCTCAGATGAGTGATGCAGTGCTTATCCAAGATAGTCAGTATCGTATCACTTATTGCAACCAAGGGTCTGAGCGGCTGTACGGTATCAAAGCCAAGGACTTCATCGGTAGACCACAATCAGAAGCCTACGAGTATCGCTGGTTGAAACCAGAAGATGAACAAGCAGCCAATAATGCTTTAACAAACTGTGGCTTCTGGAGGGGAGAAAATATAGTCATTAAACAAGATGGAGCCGAAATCTACGTTGAGTCATCAGTTAGTCTCCTGAAAGATGAGCGTGGTGATACTATCGGCTATCTATCCATAGTCCGGGACATTAGCGATCGCAAGCGGCTAGAGTTAGCTTTACAAGCTTCCCAAACCAAGCTAAATGATATTCTCACCAGTGCCATTGCCTCGATTCTTTGTTTTCGAGTCTTCCCCAATCGTGACTGGGAGTATGAATACCAATCCCCTGGATGCGCGGCAGTCTTTGGGTATACAGCCAAGGAAATATTAACCAATAAAACTCTGTGGATGTCACAGGTGTTTCCGGAAGACCGAGAACATGTAATTATGCCGCTGTTTGCAGATATCTTCGCGGAGCGGACAGTGACAGTGGAGTATCGGTTTTACCACAAAGACGGTGAACTGCGCTGGATTTCTGCTACTTATACTTCCCGGCGGGATGAAGCTGCAAATTGCTGGGTTGTGACTGGGGTTAGCACTGATGTTACCCAACAAAAACAGACAGAATCAGCTTTGCGGGAGGAGGAATCAAGACTACGAGCAATTGGTAATAATCTACCCAACGGTGCTATCTACCAAGTCACACGGGAATTAAATGAAAGCATCAAATTTCACTATATTAGCGCTGGGATTGAAGGCATTTCCGGACATAAGCCAGAAGAAATTGTCCAGGATGCGGATCTGATTTGTAACCAATTTCCCGAACCAGATCGCTTGCGACTAGTGGAAGCAAAGGAAAATTCGATACGTAACTTATCCATTCTCGATATTCAGTTGCAAAAGTGCAATATCAACGGTGAACTCCGCTGGGTTCATTTGCGTGCTGCACCCCGGTACTTAGCAGATGGTCGGATTATTTGGGATGGGGTGATGATCGATATCACTGACTTAAAACAGGCAGAGTCAGCTTTGGTTGCTAGTCAAGAACGCTACCGTAGCCTAGCGCAAAAGCTGCACTTGATTACCACTACCGCGCCAGCTTATATCTTTGAAGTGGATTGTCACGGTAGAATTCTGTTTACGAATCGTACTTACGAAGGCATAACCCAAGAGCAGGTAATTGGCACATTGCTCACAGACTGGTTCCCAGAAGCACAACGCTCTGAGATTGCATTGTTACTAGATCGGGTTTTCCGTA
>JAYKJH010000097.1:0-18850 GCA_035285345.1 Nostocaceae cyanobacterium
GAATGGGGGGCATGGGGAATGGGGAATAGGGCATGACGAATAGTTATTTTCTGCCCAATAACCATTACCCATTCCCCGTTCCCTTATCTTTTGTTTAACTTAGCCTTGCTTGCTCAGCAAAATAATATATAACAAGGGTTATAAAGCTTTTGAAAAAGTAGACTGAAAAATTCAGTACGATTACGGGTAAGTTAAGTACAATCTCTTATAAGTTTTAGCTTGGGTTCCGAGGAATCTCAGCTACTCAACCTTAGCTCAACCGCTCTTATACACCTTCAACACTTGCCAGAGGAAGCGTAAATGGACGAACCTACCCCGTCCCGGTCTCAGGCTCAGCGGCCTAATCTACCACCACCACCACCCTATAATCCAGCCAAAGAACGACGTAGCCGAGGGAAGTCAATTGAGCAGATGGTAAAGGAAGCTCATTCCCAACAAGCTTCGGATATACATATTCGCGTTGGTGAAATTACTCGGTTTCGCGTCCGGGGTCAAATGGTACAGCTTGGGGATGGTGAGAGAATAACTCCAGAACGCTTTGAACAGTTTCTGACGGAAATTCTCACCCCATCTCAACGGCAGCGGTTTGCTGAAGATAAAGAACTGGACACGGCGATTTTTTACCCCGGTTTGGTGCGTTGTCGGGTCAACTGCTTTGACAGTCTCACAGGTGGGGGACTGGTACTGCGATTAGTAACGTTGGATGTGCCGACAATTGATAGTTTGGGATTGCCGCTGATTCTTAAAGACATTTGCAGTCGAAATCAGGGTTTAATTCTGGTTACGGGTCCGACAGGTTCTGGTAAGTCCACAACCATTGCGGCGATGATTCGCTATATTAACGAAAATTTCCAAAAGCACATCGTTACAATTGAAGACCCAATTGAATATGTTCATTCTTCGGCTAATTGCTTGATTAGTCAGCGGGAAGTGGGTTTACATACCCTGGAATTCCAGCACGCTTTGCGAGCAGTTTTGCGGGAAGACCCAGATATTATCCTGATTGGGGAAATGCGGGACAGAATTACGGTGGATACTGCCCTAAAAGCCGCTCAAACAGGTCACTTGGTATTTGGTACCTTGCACACCAAAAATGCGATTGGGGCGCTTAACAGGTTGTTAAACATCTACAACCCGGATGAACAACAGGCGATGCGTATCCAAATCACTGATTCATTGATTTCTGTTGTCGCTCAAATGTTGCTACCGACTACCGATGGACGTCGGACTGCAGCCCAGGAAATCTTAATTAACACCCCAGCTATGGCGGATTACCTGCTTAAGGGTGAAGATGGGGAAGCGTTCAACTTGATGGAAACTAGCGTCAATGATGGTATGCAGGTGATGAATCAAACCCTGTGCGAATTGATGTTATCTGGTCAAATCAGCATTGATGACGCTGTTGCTGCTTCTCCCGACCCAGGAGACTTGCGACGTCGTGCGCGTAACGAGGGTCTTGACCCATCCCGTTCTGCTGGACGTGATTTTTCTTCGGAATACAGTGGTTACGTTCCCAGGTAGGGAATGGGTAATGGCTAATGGGATGATTACCTTAGCTATTCATCAGGATTAAATCCCCGACTTCTTAAAGAAGTCGGGGATTTATCAAAGGAAAGTCTTTGATTTACTTTACTTTTTGCTTGACAAATGCAATGACTTGAGATAATTGTTTCTTGAGGGCGACGATTTCTGCTTCCATTTTGGCAACTTTCGCCTGTAGTGCCTTAATTTCAGCATCACCAGCCCCTGCTGCGGCGGTGGCAGCTCCTTTGCGTGGTAGCTTGGCTTTTGTCATTGCGGACTTGATTGCCGCAATTAGCTGCTTTTGGTCGAAAGGTTTGGGGAGAAACTCAAAATACTCAAAAGGTTCTGGTAGTTTTTCTGTCACTTCTTCCTTGCGACCGGACATGATTACCAAAGGAATCTTACTGAGTTCCGGCTGCGCTTGTACTTGTTGGAAAACTTCCCAACCACTGAGTTTCGGCAGAAGGAAATCTAACATGATCAGGTTAGGTTTTTCTTTACGGATTAAATTAAGTCCTTCAACGCCGTCTTTTGCTTCTAATACTTGAAAATTGCCCGGAGGCAACATTTCTCGTACTCTTACACGCACAACTGTAGTGTCATCAATAACGACGATTTTGTTACTTGCCACAACTGATTCCTCTTGGAGGGACTCTAGGTTGAGATGATAGGGATGCTGATATTGGTGGGAATTCTCCCACTATATCGAAAGTTTAACTTGAGTATGGCTTTAAGAGAAACTTCAGTTCAGGCTAATCAGCAACTATAACGCTAATTTGCCAAACCCATGTGAGGTTTCTTTAAAATTTGTGTCATGGTGTTGAACAGGCTCCTTAGCCACAAGCACAAGCTACTCTAACCGCAGGCTTGATTAAATGTCTATGTCAAAATTACCAAGTTCCCAGCTAAAATCTGAACTTACGGCAATGCCAGATTGGTTACGTCGTCCCATCGGTAAAGCCAGTGAACTTTCTAAAGTACAAAGAATTATTAAACAACGGCAAATTCACACGATTTGCGAAGAAGGTCGCTGTCCCAATCGGGGTGAATGCTACGCTCAAGGAACCGCGACTTTCTTGCTCATGGGACCCACTTGTACCAGAGCTTGTGCGTTTTGTCAAGTAGATAAAGGTCATGCTCCCATGCCTTTAGACCCAGAAGAACCACAAAAAGTAGCAGAAGCAGTGCAACTTTTGGGTTTAGGTTACGTTGTATTAACTTCTGTAGCGCGGGATGACTTGGCAGATCAGGGTGCAGGTTGGTTTGTCCAGACAATGGAAACTATCCGCCAGATGAACCCAGAAACTCAAATTGAGGTGTTGACCCCAGATTTTTATGGCGATCGCCAGCGGATTGCAACGATTGTCCAAGCTAAACCAGCCTGTTACAACCATAATATTGAAACCGTGCGCCGCCTTCAAGGTCCAGTGCGTCGGGGAGGGAAATACGATCGCTCCCTGCAAGTGCTGCAAATCGTCAAAGAAATCGACTCTTCCATCCCTACCAAATCAGGGTTGATGCTAGGACATGGGGAAACCGTCGAGGAAATCATCGAAACCTTGAGAGACTTACGGGATGTGGAATGCGATCGCATCACCCTGGGACAGTATATGCGTCCGTCACTAGAACACTTACCCGTCCAAAAATACTGGACTCCCGCTGAATTTGACGAATTAGGGAACATCGCACGGGAAATGGGATTTGCTCACGTTCGTTCCGCTCCCCTAGTTCGCAGTTCCTACCACGCTGGGGAACAGGAATAGCAACTGGGGAATAGGGAATGGGTTGGGAGAAGTTCTTGTCTTACCCATTACCTATTTCAACAAATATTTCTAACGAATTTTGGCAATTGGCACATCTGTTTGGTATCTCTAGAACAGTTCTTAAAGTTAGGAGATGATCTGATGACTGCAAAAAGCAAAGATGCTAAGTTCCCCTATCCCTTCCGTGCAGGCTGGGCACTGTTGTTGCTGGCTATTAACTTTTTAGTAGCAGCCTACTACTTCGGCATCATCCAATAGTTCCCAATGGGACTGGTGTTGCTCAAATCGTGCCTTTGAATAAACCTTTGGGACGAACGAGCAACACCAAAATCATAATAAACAGCGCAACACCCTGTTTGTATTGGGAACCAAGCAGGGGGGTGCTGACTTCTTGAGCGATACCAATAATGAAAGCTGCCGCGATCGCACCGTAAGGATTACCGATACCCCCCAAAATTACGGAAGCAAACAAAGGTAAAATCAAAAACCATCCCATATTTGGACGCACTGCAGTAATTAAGCCGTACATACCGCCTCCCAGCGCTGTAACCGTCCCAGTAATTACCCAAGTCCACAACACAACTTTGTCAACATCAATACCAGATACCCGCGCTAAATCAATATCATCGGCTACAGCACGCATCGCTTTGCCAATTTTGGTATTTTGTAGTAGATAGTGTAGGACAGCAATTGCGACTATCGCCAAAGCCAAAACTATTATTTGATTTTGCGGTATCTTTAAACCGCCAATATCCAACGCTGGGGTTACAGGGAGCTTGTAGTTTTGGTTGCTACCACCCCAGATGAGGATAATGCCATTCCGCAAAAACAAAGCCAATCCGATAGAGATAATAATCAGTGTGGTAGAAGTAGCACGAATTTTCCGCATCCGTGTCCAGAGAATCTTCTCTGACAACAGCATTGCCAAAACAACACCAATTGCTCCCACAATCATCGACAGCCAAATATTCACCCCAGCGCTATTAGCTAGCAAAGTTAAATAAGCACCCAAGGTCAGGAAGTCACCGTGGGCAAAATTCGACAGCCTTAGAATACCGTAGGTGAGCGTTAACCCTACTGAACCCAAAGCAATAATGCTCCCTACTGCAATACCGTTAACAAATAATTGTGCTGTTTGTATAGCCATAGAACGAACTGTGGTGCAAAAAGTCTAATGATATATGGAACCACAGATGGATGGGGAATGGGGCACACACTGATATCAGGGATACACGGATGATGGATGGGATAGGGGAATGGGAAAGATATTCCTTCCTAGTCAAAGCGTCCAAGTGACCCTTTCTTACAATGGAATTTAACTATGTTTTAATAGTGTTTTGGGGCTTTGTGGGAATGATGCTGACAGAAAAACTAGAGCAACTGAAAAATATATTTGCACAGATGGATCTGGCTTTGATTGCCTACTCTGGAGGTGTTGATAGTACTTTAGTGGCGAAGATTGCTTATGATGTGTTGCGCGATCGCGCTTTAGCGGTGACAGCTGTTTCGCCTTCCTTATTACCAGAAGAATTAGAAGACGCTCGTATCCAAGCAGCAGAAATTGGGATTCCGCACAAAATTGTCGAAACCAAGGAAATGGACAATCCCAATTACACCTCCAACCCTGTTAACCGTTGCTATTTCTGTAAAAGCGAACTGCACGACACCCTCAAACCCTTAGCAAAACAATGGGGATATCCCTACGTGGTAGATGGGGTAAACGCCGATGACTTAAGAGATTATCGTCCCGGAATTCAAGCCGCTAAGGAAAGAGGTGTCCTCTCTCCCCTAGCAGAAGTTGGTGTCAGCAAAGCTGAAGTTCGCCAGCTTTCTCAACAGTTAGATTTACCTTGGTGGGATAAACCAGCCCAACCTTGTCTTTCTTCGCGTTTTCCTTACGGTGAAGAGATTACCATTGCTAAATTGCAACGAGTTGGGAGAGCGGAAATTTACCTGCGTAAGCTGGGGTTACAAAATTTGCGCGTCCGTTCTGAAGGAGATACGGCAAGAATTGAGTTACCACCGGAAAAAATCAAAGAGTTCGTGTTGACGACGGATTTATCTTCAGTAGTTTCCGCATTTCAAGAGTTAGGTTTTCTATACGTAACTCTGGATTTAGAGGGGTATCGGAGTGGGAAGTTGAATCAGGTATTGAACCGGGAAGTGTTGGGGGTTAAGGGTTAAGAGTAGCGCTGTCAAGATGGGTATAGAAAATCATACCTAAGCGAGGGAATTTGACCTTAGTTTCTTCGTGACTTTGTGGAATTGAACAAATTACGACAAGGCTAAACCATCTCTATCCAGTCTGTGAAGGCAGACTTGGTTCGTGTAGCCGAACCTTTTAAGGTGTCGGCTACAATCCACGAGCAAGATGACAAACCCTTACCAATTACCCAAACTACATTCCTTTCTCATCAATCGTCACCAAATAACAGCCGTTAATCCTCCAAGTACCATCCGACTGTTTTTGCATCAAATACAGCGCTCTGATAGGTATCCCATCCGGGTCTAGGAGCAGCACTGGCTGAGTCCAAGTTCCTTGAATAGTAGTCATATTCTCAAATAAGATGGAACGAGGACGATAAACTGCTTGGTAGCTAGATTTCACCATTTGCATAAATTTTTCCGGCGTACCAAACTGTGCTTGAATTTCCGGACTAGCGAAACAAAAAGCCCCTCTAGCATCATCATTTTTAAAGGCTTGCAGTTGACGTTCAATGACTGAACGAATGACGGTGCGATCGGTATCAGTAACTTCCATTGATTGTGCGTCGTCAAAATCTAGGAGAACCACTGGAAAAACCCAGTAGAGAATTGAATTTGTTATTGAAGATTATAGGCAGGGTCGGTTATTCTGTGGTAAATCCTGTTTAGGATATATTATGTAAACCATGACATACACCCAACCAGACACCAGCCAGCCAGCATTTGATGCTAGCCCTATCTTGGAAGCAAAAGAGTTAACCCGATGCTTTGGTGGCTTGGTAGCGGTGAATAAAGTATCTTTTGCAGTCAAAAAAGGGGAAATTTTTGGGTTAATTGGTCCCAACGGTGCCGGGAAAACAACTTTATTTAATTTAATTACCGGCTTAATTCAACCTTCTAGCGGACAATTAATTTATCAAAACCAAGACATTTCCCAACAGCGTCCCCATCAAATCGCTAAGCTAGGTATCGCCCGTACCTTCCAAAATATTCGCTTATTTGGTGAACTCTCAGCCCTAGAAAACGTCACCATTGGTCGCCATATCCACACTAACAGCGGCATTTTTACAGGAGTCTTCGGTATTCCACCTGCACCCCAACAAGAACAACACAGCAAACAAAAAGCCCTAGAATTATTAGACTTAGTTGGATTGCACGATAGCTCCGCTACTGCCCTTTGGGCAGATCGCACCCACGAAAAAGCTAAAAACTTCCCCTACGGCGACCAACGACGCTTAGAAATAGCTCGCGCTTTAGCGCTAGAACCGCAAATCTTACTCCTAGACGAACCCGCAGCCGGGATGAACCCCAGCGAAAAACAACAACTAAGCGAATTCATCCGCAACATTCGCAGCTTATTCAACCTCACCATCATTCTCATCGAACATCATGTACCCCTAGTCATGGGACTGTGCGATCGCATCGCTGTCCTCCACTTCGGTGAATTAATCGCCCTCGGTAAACCAGAAATAGTTAGAAACGACCCCGCTGTCATCGAAGCCTATTTAGGTAACGAATAATAATTAGTCATTAGTCATTAGTCATTAGTCATTAGTCATTAGTCATTAGTTTCTTCCTTCTTCTTTCTTCCTTATATAATGCCTAAATTAAACGATAATTCCCCAACTACCCTATTACAAATCAAAGACCTATACGTCAACTACGGCGGTATTCAAGCTCTAAAAAACATCAACCTCGACATCAACAAAGGCGAAGTCGTCACCCTCATTGGTGCCAACGGTGCTGGTAAAACCACCACCCTCCGTGCTATCTCCAAAATAATCACACCCCACAGCGGTGAAATTATCTACAACGGACGCAACATTATTCGCCGTCAAGCCCATGAAATAGTCCAACTAGGTATCGCCCATTCTCCGGAAGGAAGGCGAGTCCTTGCCAGACAAACCGTATTTGATAACTTAATCCTAGGCGCTTATATTCGTTCTAACCAAGCAGAAATTAAAGCCGACATAGACCAGCAATTTCAACTTTTTCCCCGCTTAGCAGAAAGACGCAATCAACTAGCAGGAACCCTTAGTGGTGGGGAACAACAAATGTTAGCGATCGCCCGTGCTTTAATGAGTAAACCAAAACTTTTACTCTTAGATGAACCCAGCTTAGGTCTAGCACCTGCGATCGTCCGGGAGATTTTCACCATCATTGAAAATCTGCGTTCCACAGGCGTTACCATCCTACTAGTGGAACAAAACGCCAACCTGGCATTGCAGATTGCCGATAGAGGATACGTCCTAGAAGCGGGTGCTATTACCTTAAATGGCGCTGCATCAGAATTAATCACCGATGAACTCCTCAAAAAAGCTTATTTAGGTTAACAGAATTTCCTTTGATTGATGCTTCTATCAATAACTCACCCCATCTGCTATAAACTATAACTATTTATAAGCTTAGTTAATCAAATTAAAGCTTTACATCAGCTATTTAGATTTACAAATAGATAAATTTAGCAACATTTGCTTAAACTCAAAAAAATTATTGACAACGTTCTCAATTATTTACGTATTTACAAGCATTTCCGGATGTAGTATAATTTTTCATAATCTTGGCGACGTATATCAACATGTAAAAAGCACTTAATTTGCTCAAAAAAACACTACCCTGCATAAAAGTAAATTATTTCATTGTAGTACAAATACGATTTTTGCTCGATTTGTCATGGTTCATAGACATTTCAATATTAATTTTTTTAAAGCATTTAGACAAAGAATAATTACGAAAACGGCTTGAATAGTTGACAGAAGACAAAAATATATCTCATGGTGAACAGTCCAGTAGATAGAAGCGTGGAAGCTAGGTAAAGCGTCAAGCGGAGATTAGGATTTTGTAGTTATTTACTTACCTGTTGTGGATTAGTTTTCAATCAAGACTATTGCGGACAAAATTCCGTATTAACTATCACTAATACTTATTTAATTTTTACCAATTATAATCCGTAAGTAAACAGGAGAGGTTTAGCGGCTACGACTGCTGTACTATGGCAAATATCCTACAATTTGATACTCCAGAAATCACCCGGTTGTTCTCTAACCTTGAACTAAATGGCAAGAGGTTAAATCATCGCCCTGGAAGCGTAGTTGCATGTACCGCTTTAGTTGCTGGGACTACAGTAGGTGCAGGGATTTTAGGACTACCTGCTGTGACCATGCCATCTGGTGTGGTTCCCTCCACCGTGTTGCTGATTGCGGTGTGGATATATACGCTGGTGTCTGGTCTTTTGATAGCAGAGGCAAATTTAAATACCATGCGCCAGTTGGGACGTCCTAACTCCGGCATGTTAACAATGAGTGAGAAAAGCCTCGGTCCTTTTGGGGCACAAGTTACAGGTGCTGCTTATTTATTCCAGCACTACGCCTTGCTGGTGGCTTACATAGCGGAAGGAGGGCAGATTTTGACATCAGCCATTGAAAGCAGTTTCGGTATCCCAAACCATCTTCCAGCTTGGGTAGGAACCATAATATTTACCACCATATTTGGCGGAATTTTATACTTTTGTCGTCAAAGTTTGGTGGAAAAATTGAACAGTGCATTTGTCGCAATTTTAATTATTGCCTTCGTAGGATTACTAGCTTTGAGTGTGACTGCAGTCAATCCAACACAGTTCCTACATCAAGACTGGAAAGCCCTCAGTCCGGCGATTTCAGTGATGTTTGTCGCCCTTTTCTACCACAACATAATTCCCGTAATTACGACGCAGTTAGAGGGAGATGTTCAGAAAATTCGCCAGTCCATCGTTGTTGGTTCAGCTATTCCCCTGTTGATGTTCTTAGCCTGGAACGCTGTGATTTTGGGTAGTGTAAGTCTGGACATATTACCGAATAGCAGTAATATTTCTGACCCTCTACAAGCTCTGCGTCAGGGTGCAGCGGGAGAATGGTTAGCAGTGCTAATTGCTATTTTCTCGGAATTTGCCATTGCGACATCCTTTATTGGTTTTATGTACGGCTTGCTGGACTTCTTCCACGATGTTTTGGATATTACCCCCCATGACAATTCCAAGCGTCTGTCACTTTACTCCCTAGCGCTGTTACCTGCAATCAGTTTGTCATCCCTCAATCCCAAAATTTTCTTGACAGCATTAGATTATGTGGGGGCTTTTAGTATATCTGTGTTAGGAGGGATTATTCCCGCCGTAATCATTTGGAAGCAACGCTATCAACAAAAAAATTCTTGCTCTATTACCAAACCCTTAGTACCAGGGGGAAGGGTGACATTAGTGATGATGATGGGAGTTGCAATCGTCGTGATTCTAGAACACCTTATTTCTATTAGTGGATTGTGAAATAATTTTTTTAGGACTTATAGCGTTTCCTCGTCTACTGAGGTACAAATTTATCGGCGTTCATCTGCGTCCATCCTCTTCTATCGGCGGTTAAATTATTTCTTGCCATACAGAAGCGAATGTGGGAAGCGCTATATATCATGTCCAGCTAAATAGGAATATTCTAGTTCCCCGGTTCAACCAGGGAACTAGATCCGCTTTTGTTCTAGCTCCGGTGGTGCAAGATGTCAGCTAATTAATTAACAACAATTTTCCCATCTTTATCAATCTCTACCTGATTATTGGGAAAATCATTTTTAATCAAATAACGCAACAATGCTACAGTACGAAACCTCTGGTCGATATAGGGAATTCCCTGCTTATTTAAACGCACAGGAATAACCTGACCTCCGACTAAATCTCCCTGGGAGTTGAGTTTCACTTCTAAAATCATCGAATAACCAGTCTCAGCCTGTGTCGATAAAGTCCGATAGCCGATAAAATTTCCTAAAGAATAGGCGATGAGTTTACCTTTATATATTTCCATCGCTCTCGGAACGTGAGGTCCGTGACCTAACACTAAATCAGCCCCTGCATCAATGACTGTGCGAGCAAATTTTATAGAGTTTCCTCGGTTTTCACCATAGAAAAACTCCGTTTTATTCTTGACATTTAATGCACCTGTTCCTTCGGCTCCTGCGTGCATGGATACAATCACAATATTTGCCTGAGATTTGGCGGTTTTAACGAGTGCTTTTGCTGCCTCTAAATCAAAAAGAGAATTATAAGAATTATAGGGAGCAAAGCCAATCATAGCAATGGTTGCATTATTCACTCCGAAGTAGAGAATTTGATTTTTGTGCCCTAATGTTTCTATCCCAACACTATTCAAATTGTTGACGGTATCCCGAAACCCGACGACACCAAAATCTAAGGCATGATTGTTAGCAATATTGAATACATCAAACCCTACATCAGCAAACAACTGAGCATATGACGGTGGGGACCGAAAGGCAAAAATTTGACCACGACCGATATCTTTGGCAGAGTAAGGATGGTTAGTCAGACTAGTTTCAAAATTACCAAATAAAATATCCGCTCTCGCTAAATAAGCTCTGACTGATTTAGGTAATAACTGGTTTTTATCACGCGGTAGTCTGTAGTTAGGGAAATTAGTACCGGGAATTACATCCCCCACAGCTTGGATAGTGATGGTGTCTGAAAGTGTATAGTCTTCGATTGTGGGAGTAGGTAGAAACTCTGGTTCAGGTGAGTCAATTTCTTGGCTTAATCGGAACGCTGGAGCAGGGGAAGAAACAGGTATAGCTTGTATTTGGTTGCTAGATGGATTAGTGGAAGCGATCGCAACGTCTGAAGCTGATATTTCTCCTAGGCGAATATTTTTACCGATGCGAATACCCAACCCAAAGCTAAAGCTGATCACAAAGCATGAGAGTACTAGCCATCTATTAACCATAATTTTATTCCTCACACCACTATCTTGGTTTTAGTTTAGTGGAGAGATGGCTGAGTATCAAGCTAATTTGTAATTATTAAACTAACTAATTAAACCAACCAAGATTCACAAGGTCGTCATGTAAAAATAGTTGACATAGCCAGTCTAAATCAGTTTTAGGATAACCCTCACCCCCATCCCCTCTCCCTAGGGAAGAGGGGAGGAAGAAATTTCCTCAAATGGTTTAGGATTACTATACAACCAACCAACCTGTTTTTACATTCTTGTTTTATATCGGTGTCTAAATCTCTATCAAAGAACTTGAGTACAAATTACAAATTGTGAAACAATTTAAATTTAATCACTCAGCGATAAAATCACATCACAATAGCCGCTGACTATATCAAATGCTTCACAGGTAAACTTACTAACCGCTCCAATTGATTAGCAACATCTACTCGATGACATCGCTGCCAGTCCTTTTCAGCACAAAGTAATAAAATAGTTCCAGAATTAGCTATTTCTGCAACTTCTTTTAAAGCTTTATTAGCCTCTTCTTTATCAGGAGGAATCCAATTATGATTACCAGATGTATTACCCAAAGATGATTTAGAAACGTACTTAATACCTCTTGATATACAAAATTGCTCAATTTTATCACCGTACCATTTACGACTCCAGGCACGAGGATGAAATCGCACATCAACCACACATAAAACTTTAAATTCGTCAAGGTAATTTACAAACTCTGTATAGTCCTTGCGATTGCCATATCCAAAAGTGAGAATGTATTTATGATTACCTTGATTGAAATTGTTCATAGTCTCTGGTTTTTAAGCTATCAAAAAAGACTCATTTGCTCAAATTCTACTTTTGGTGGATAAAATAGACCAATAATCATAAATGTGTGTTTAGTGAGTTCGTTTGCACCATAACGCTCAAACCGCTGTTTTACCTGCACCGAATCCCCACCTTGTACTCAGTCAGTTCTCACCTCAGCTATTGTTTTCGCAATTTCCCGCGATCGCAGATATGCTATCAGTCATATTTATTCCTTTACTCAGTGCATGTGTTATGTTGCACTATTAAAGCGTGTTAGATAAATTTTTGCACTATTTAATTTGCAATGAGAGCCATAGATTTTCTTAATGTTTATCCTGCATCCAGCCAAATGTTGATCCTGTCCCTTACGATCAGGGTTGGGAATCGTGAGGCAAAATGCACATGAATTTGAAATTGTCTACACCATTGGAATTACTGGGGCGATCGGCACAATTCCAACGCATCGTAGAGGTTCTAGCTCAGGATGGGGACTTGTTAATTGCTGGTGTTCCCGGTAGCGGAAGACGGACTCTAGTACGAAGAGCAGCTCAGGAAGTGGGAGCTATAGTGCTAGAGGTGGACTGCATCCGCGCTACCGATGGTGAGCGATTTATCCAGTTGCTAGGAGAAACCATCAGCCAAAACTTGGAAGCGCAATTTATTCAAGAATGGATTGATACAATTGGCAAGGAATTTTTTGCTTTTTACCTAGAGGAAAATGGCGGAAAAATCAAACTTCTGCGTTCCCTTAACCAAAAGCAACTATGGCAAGCCTTTGAGTTGATTATTTCATTACCGCAACAGTTAGCGCAGGTGCTGAATAAGCGAATAGTGCTGATTTTACAAAGTTTTCCCCACATTCGCTCTTGGGACCGCCATCAACTTTGGGAAGCGACACTGCGGCGAGAAATTCGCTCTCAAACTAGTGTAAGCTATGTCCTGATTGGTACTATTGCTGAAGTAAGTCATCATAGCAGCGACCTAGAATATCCCTTAGAAACGGTTAGTTTATTTCCCCTACAAAATGAAGTTTTAGCATTATTAGCTAGGGAAATTTTGCACAGCCAAGGGCTAATTTTTGATTCTCGTTCTCCAGCATTGCAAATGTTTTTAGAAGCAGTGCAGGGACACATTGGGGATGCAATGGCACTGATTCGTCGCTTGCAAACTTTACCTCATCCAGAGGGATTAATTGATGAGCAACAAGTGGAACAAGCAATTCAAGGATTGCTCAAAGATTTGTCTATAGTATTTGAATCATTACTGATGTTATTACCCGCTAATCAAGTGCATTTGCTAGAGTCTTTAGCAATTGATCCAACAGATAAACCCCAAAGCCGAGAGTATATTACAAAACATGGTCTTTCCCGTGGAGGTAGTCTGCAAGGTGCCCTGAGTGGACTACAGCACAAAGGCTTGATTTACGGTGCTGAGCAGGGTTATAGATTGGCATTACCTCTATTAGCATTGTGGTTGCAGCAGCGGTTGGAATAAGTTGATTAACTACTACGAGTAACTAGGATTTAATTTGGCATGATTACATATTTTTGGGGTGATTTTCTCCTACTTACTTAAGACTAAAATGAAAGTGTCTATCGAATGGGCGATCGCATGGTTATGAAAGCTGAACAAGTAACAGTGTTATATACTGTCAGCGATGAAGAATTGATGCTCATGAGTTCGCAAAATCCCGAATTGCGATTTGAGCGTAATCCTGATGGTACATTGGAAACTATGACTCCTACTGGTGGAATTTCTGGAAATCGAGAAGCAAAAGCCATAGCTTATCTCTTGACTTGGGTGGAAAGTCAAGACTTGGGTGATGTTTTTGGTTCCAGTACAGGTTTTAGATTACCAAATACAGCGGTGCGTTCACCTGATGCAGCTTTTGTTGCTAAAGGACGTTTACCAGAAGGTTGGGATGAACAAGAAGACCAGTTTATCAATTTAGCGCCAGATTTTATAATTGAAATTCGTTCAAAAAATGACACTTTAGAAAAACTCAAAGCCAAGATGGCAGAATATATTGCCAACGGTGTGAAGTTGGGATGGTTAATTGATAAGAAAAATCAGCAAGCATTAGTTTATCGTGCCGATGGTTCAATTACCCAGTATCCTGCTACAGTCACCTTGAGTGGTGAGGATGTTGTCCCAGGATTTAGTGTAGTGTTGAAGAAGTTATTGTGATTTGAGCTAAACCGTTATTGATACTTAGATTTATTGGCAGGATTTGTGATGATAGTTAAATAATACGTGTCAAATTAATTAAGCAAATTCTTGGGGTGTATGAGTGAGTCAGCTATCCGTTGAGGAGATTTATCAGGAAATTAGCGAAATTGTATCTCAATTTAAAAATCTTGAATGTGATAAATGTGCTATGGCATTGGTAGATTGGTTAGAAGCTAACGGTATTGAGAGAAAAATTTTACGGCTGAGGACAAAAAATAAAAATGATTTTTTTATCATTAGTGAACGTTACAGCCCTAGTGAATCAATAACAGAGAATGGCATTCATTACGGTGTAGAAGTTTTGGGGCTAGTTTTTGACAATCTTTCACCCCAAGGATTACCCCATGATGAATGGATAAATGATTTTTCCTGTCGGAGTGGTGGATTTTATTTAGATGAATTAGAGAGTTTATAAACAATAAATATAAATGTCTATATTTTGAATATAATAGGTTAAAATTGAGTGAAAAAGGAAAAACCATGAGCGGAGTGTTTGAGATTTTAGAAAAAATTAAAGCTAAGCCAGGAATGTATCTTGGGCGCCCTTCAGTAAGTGATTTATTTATGTTTTTGGTTGGTTATGAATTTGCCCGCAGTGAGTTGGGAATTGAAACCACTGAGGAGGATGATGATTTTTATGGAGAATTTCAACCTTGGTTGCAGAAAAAGTTAAACATAACTACGGTAAGTTCTTGGTCAAAAATGATTATGCTCTACTGTCATGATGAAAAAGCCGGATTTGAATATTTCTTTAGATTACTGGATGAATTCAAAAACCGAGACAAGAATTTAGATAGGGATAGGGTTAATGAGAGATGTAACGTACTACCACACTGATTGCAAGCAATACAGTCTGATCTTCTCATGCAGATGCTAGCCGCTTGTAATTTTAGTAATGTCAATATATACCAGTCACTAAACCGTTATTTCTGGTTCAGCGGTTGTATTTTGATTGCTATCTTCTGATTTTTCAGCAACATTTACTGTGAGTTTTAACCCCAGAGCATTTAACCACTTACCTAATTCATAAATACCAAAATTGGCAGGATAAGAGAGAATTACTTCTAGTTTTTGGATATGTGTTATGGTTTGTTATGGCGTTATGTGTTGTGCAGCCAGAGCTTCAGCTACGTTAGTAAGTACTAATTGGAACAGTTCTGTTTCCGGGTCTTCTTCTTCAAAAAATGCCTCTATATAACTCGCAGCATTAATTGGGTCTTTGAGATGCTCAATCAAAAAATCATGGTAAGGTAAACTTTTAGGCATTTATTTAACTCCTATAGTCTTGCCAGTATTCTATCGCTTTAAGAAGGTCGCGATTTTGAGTGCTTTTATCACCACCACACAGCAGTAGAATAATCGTGTTACCAACTTGCCCAAAGTAGACTCTATACCCAGGTCCATAATCTATTCTTAATTCATAGACTCCTTCACCCACAAAACGATAATCTCCAAAATTACCTAACTGTAGGCGGGCAAATCTTAAATTAATTTAATCTTGAGCTTTAGGATCTCGAAGTGCAAAAAACCATTCATCAAAAGGAACTTTGCCCTCTGGTGTAACGTAACGTTGAATTTCTCTGGGTTGTATTGGCATAAAGTAATTTTAGGCGATCGCACTTTTTGGGGAATGCAATCTTCCTTCATTCCCACCTCAACAAAAATCAACTCTCTCATAATTTCAAAACCCCTTGTCCCCCTCTGCCCCCCTTGGCGCCCTTGGCGACGGACACTTTCCTCAACGGGGGGAACCCCCGCACAGAAGTGTCCTCATCTTGGCGGTTCGTTTCTTAACCCCACCCCGTGACCCCATACGCTACAATTATTAAGGCTTCTTTACAGAATTGATAAACAGCCCCTCATTCTGATAAAGCAGTTCAACCCACGTATTAAGATTTGACCCCTAAAAACTGGAACGCTTCTATGACGCTCCCCATTCGTAACGTCGCCATTATCGCCCACGTAGACCACGGCAAAACAACCCTCGTTGATGCCCTCCTCAAACAATCCGGGATTTTCCGCGAAGGCGAAGACGTTCCGGACTGCGTTATGGACTCCAACGACTTAGAAAGAGAACGGGGTATCACCATCCTTTCCAAAAACACCGCCGTTCAATACAAAGAAACCCTAATTAACATTGTTGACACCCCCGGACACGCTGACTTTGGTGGGGAAGTGGAACGAGTACTAGGGATGGTAGATGGTTGCATCCTGATTGTCGATGCTAACGAAGGTCCCATGCCCCAGACACGCTTCGTACTCAAAAAAGCCCTAGAAAAAGGACTCCGCCCCATCGTCGTTGTCAACAAAATCGACCGTCCCCAAGCAGACCCCCACGGTGCCATTGATAAAGTCTTGGACTTGTTCCTAGAACTGGGTGCCGACGACGACCAGTGTGACTTCCCTTACCTGTTCGCTTCTGGTTTGTCTGGCTACGCTAAAGAAAGCTTGGAAGACGAACCCAAGGATATGCAACCCCTGTTTGACGCTATCCTGCGCCACGTTCCCCCACCTGTCGGGGATGTGAACAAGCCGCTGCAATTACAAGTCACCACCCTGGATTATTCCGAATATCTGGGACGGATAGTCATCGGTAGAATTCACAATGGCGTCATCCGCATGGGACAGCAAGCCGCTTTGATGAAGGAAGACGGCAAAATTGTCAAAGCCAAAATTACCAAGCTGATGGGCTTTGAAGGGCTAAAGCGGGTGGAAATGGAAGAAGCATCCGCTGGTTATATTGTGGCGGTAGCTGGGTTTGCTGATGCCAATATTGGCGAAACCATTACTGACCCCAACGAACCGCAAGCATTACCCTTAATTAAGGTTGATGAACCCACATTGCAGATGACTTTCTGGGTGAATGATTCGCCTTTCGCGGGACAAGAAGGGAAGTTGGTGACATCTCGGCAAGTGCGCGATCGCCTGTTCCGGGAACTGGAAACCAACGTCGCTTTGCGCGTCGAAGAAACCGACTCTCCCGACAAATTCCTGGTATCTGGACGGGGTGAGTTGCACTTGGGTATCTTGATTGAAACCATGCGCCGCGAGGGTTACGAATTCCAAGTATCCCAGCCGCAAGTAATTTACCGCGAAGTCAACGGACAACCCTGCGAACCCTTCGAGTTGTTGGTACTGGATATTCCCGAAGATGCCGTAGGTGGTTGCATTGAACGCCTCGGACAACGCAAGGGTGAAATGCAAGACATGCAAATGGGTGGTAACGGACGTTCTCAACTAGAGTTCGTGATTCCCGCCCGTGGGTTGATTGGTTTCCGGGGTGAATTCATGCGCCTCACCCGTGGGGAAGGTATCATGAACCACAGCTTCCTAGATTACCGCCCCATCACTGGCGACATCGAAGCCCGGAATAAAGGTGTGTTAATTGCCTTTGAAGAAGGCGTTGCCACCTTCTACGCCATGAAGAACGCTGAAGATAGAGGTTCATTCTTTATCACTCCCGGTATCAAGGTCTACAAGGGTATGATTGTCGGCGAACACAACCGTCCCCAAGATTTAGAATTGAATATCTGTAAAACCAAGCAGCTAACCAACCACCGTGCCTCTGGTGGGGATGAGTTGGTGCAGTTGCAAGCACCAGTAGATATGAGCCTTGAGCGTGCCCTTGAGTACATCGGACCAGATGAACTGGTAGAAGTCACACCTCAATCAATTCGTCTGCGGAAGATGGCGAAGAAGTTAGCGAAGAGGTAATTAGTTCTTCCCTTGGGTTTTTTCCTTACCTCAACCCAACCTAGTAGCTGAGAACCCCGATTTCTTAAAGAAGTCGGGGTTCTTAATCTCTATGCATTGTTATTATATACCTGTCAACCGTACAAAAATCGTGATTCGATGTTTATCTTAAGTTTGTAATTTTTAGCTGGAATTTGAGGCGAAATGAGAACGTAACTATAAGGGTTTTCAGCCTGTTTTTTTACTAAACATAGCTACCCAAGCATTAATTTATCGTGCCTTGAAAGTATTGTCAATTCGTAGAGGCAAAAAAAATATGTCATGATTTCGTGACAAAGTTAATCTTTTAGATTTTAGTTTTTAAATCAAAATAGGGTTTAGTTATAGATTTACATTATATTAAGGCAAGCGATCGCAATAACATCTTGTCATAGGGAGAGATAACTGATATAATCCAGCATCGTCGCGTTATACCATTTCACCAAATTCGCGATAGATAAAAACATCCGTAGGGGCATGGCACTGCCATACCCGTTACCGCGTCATCCCTCCCGCATCAACTCCCACAGCACATCAATACCACTGTCCACATATTCTGTATCCTGGTGCTGCTCAATCCATTGGGCAATAACAGTGACAAAATCAGGAGAATTTTTCCCTAACTTGCCCAAGGCACTGGCAGCACTGCTACGCACACCAGAGTCGGCATCCGTCAGCAGCCCCAGAAGCCCTTGCAGCACTGCTTCTGAGTCTTTGCCTAAGTCGCCCAAGGCATCGGCGGCACGCCAGCGCACACCAGAGTCGGCATCCGTCAGCAGCCCCAGAAGCCCTTGCAGCACTGCTTCTGAGTCTTTGCCTAAGTCGCCCAAGGCACTGGCAGCA
>JAYKJH010000098.1:0-7925 GCA_035285345.1 Nostocaceae cyanobacterium
AATGAATCAATTAGCCAAACTCTAGGAGCAGGTACTTACTTTATTCGCGTTTACCCTGACTCTTCTGCCGATAACACCAACTACACACTCGGAGTCTCCGCAACTCCTGCATTACCCACAACTCCCACAGAACCAGGGAACACTTTTGCTACAGCGTTGAATCTTAGTACTGTTAGCAGCAACCCCAGTAGTCCGACTACTTTCAGAGATTTTGTTGGTATTGTTGACAGCAACGACTATTACCGCTTGACGCTGGGTAGAACCAGCAGTGTCAACGTCTCTGTGACTGGTGTAACTAATGATGTGCGGTTGGAGGTGATTTACGATACAAATGGCAATGGCATCTATGAATCCAGCGAAAGACTGTATTTGAGTGATAATTTCGGTAATAACGCTAATGAATCAATTAGCCAAACTCTAGGAGCAGGTACTTACTTTATTCGCGTTTACCCTGACTCTTCTTCTGATAACACCAACTACACACTCGGAGTCTCCGCCACTGTCCGATGATGATCATACTACCTACAATCTCAGTTTGTTCGCTTAGTTATCTTGCACCACGGGAGATGTAACCTCCCGCTTGGGTGGGTAGGGGTAATACCATTTCACCAAATTCGGGATACATCAAAATCCACGTAGGGGTAAGGCAATGCCTTACCCCTACAAGCGCCATTTGTATCATGATATAAGTGAAACGGTATCAGGCAATGATTTAACAATCATCGGCTTTTGAGATACCCGACTTCTAAGAGAAGTCGGGTATCTTGAATTTCTATCCGTTACATCCGCTACATCATCCGTTGCCCACCACAGTCTCCAAATTAACCGTATAAGGCTCATCAAACGACTGATGCGTCCCCGCTATCACCCAATTCAAATAACGACGCAAGCGGAGCAATTGCTGAGTATTCGGCACAAAAGTCAGCGTTCCCTGCTTTTCAAACAATGGTGCCGCCGTCAGTGCTTTATAATCGGCATTGTTGCGCGAGTGTTCCGTCAGCCAGCAAGAATCTACATCATTGGGAACCAAACCCGGTGGTAGCTGATTTTCTAGGAAAGACAGCAGCCGTTGCTGACAAACATAAGTATTAATCCCCCGTTCTTCCAACAAGCGGATGATTTCCCCAAAGGTAATCGGACGGTTGGGTGTCACCCGCAGTAATTCCGCAAATAGGAAGTAATCGCTATACTGCTGTCTCGCTACTTCTAACACGTGGGGATGGAGGGGTAACATTGCTAACCCGTAGGCAACCCGACTGCAAGCTGGGGAACCGCTTTCCCCGCTATACAAATCTTGGGTAATTGTGGCATTGGGGAGTTTTTGACGCAACCAACGGGTAATCGCACCCAGAGCAGCGGTACCACCTGTACAGATAACCTGATGGATGGCTTCTGTAACCACACCACGATTGACTAACAAGCGATTCAGTTCCCGATTCAGACGTTGCACGTAAGGGACTAAGACCATAGCTTCTAAGTCTTGGCGCCGCAATAACCACCGCTTATCTGCCAATTCCAGGTTACAAGCATCTTGGGTTTGGAGAATTAACTTCACAGCAATTGCTGCATCCATCACCGCTCGTCCTAAAAGTGAACTGCACAGGACCTGTTGTAAGCGAATACGTGCCATTAAATCAGTTTCCCCAGCACGGGGTAAGTCTAATTTCTCCAATTGCAGACTATCCCAGTACATGTCATCCAAACCGGGAATGTTAGGTTGCCAATGCGAAGCTTCTCGACTTTCCTCATCGTACTCATCAAAGCGCGATCGCCGCCATCGAGGATTGCAAAGCAACTGACATATTATATCTTGGTCAATAGCATCCCCGGCATAGGCAAAGCTGTGCAGTAAAAAGTCACTATGTGTCAGATTTTCTATTTTTACTGGTAAATTTACTAGTGCTAGTTCTGTACTTACTGCCCCAGCATTAATTATTAAAGTATCACCTACTACCCAATGCCTTGGTTCTCTTACGTAATTATCCGGAGTTGGTAATTTAATCCGGGTGCCGTCCGGTTGGGGTAACTCAGACAACAGGGTAGCGATCGCTTCTTCCACAAAAAATATTTGTTCGGGACTGGTGACTAAATTGCTCTCCAGAACTGCTTCCCGGACGTTAAAACGATATTGTTCTGACCAAGCTGAGGGACAGGAAAAAATCACCCCCTCCAAATGATTGAGGATACTAGCCAAATCTGCTGAACCTAAACCAGAAACCCTAGCTTTTAATTGTGAATCATGAAGATTGCCATGAGGATTGATAGTTGACAGTAATCTGGAGAGTGTTCGCCGTACCCAAATCAAAGGAACGTTAGAAAACTTACTAAATTGCAACATTGGTTGCCAAGTTTTGGTCGTCGGGCTGATGTAGGGGATACCCACTTGTAAATGGGGCTTTAAATGAGCGGCAAACACATCATATTTTGCCACCGTTGCCACAATAGGTGGTGCAGAAATTGTCGCCAAACTACCACCCTGCTGGTCATCCAGAACTGGTGTCACCCTGATGGTGCTATCTTGATTACTAGTTTCCTCATGGGGTACTCCCACCGCTGGTAGTTCCGCTACCGCTGGTAAGCGAAAATAACGCTTCAACGAGGTTGTATCTTGCTTATCTTCCCCTGACCAGTAGAGGGGATAAACTTCGCAACGCTGAGTATTTAACAGTGCCGCCGAAATCCCTGTACTCCCCAAATCAATTCCCAAATACCAGACAGAATTCGGGGGAGGGAGGAATTGTCCCGATACAGCGGCAGGGATATCATCGTCCTGCTGTGGTTTTACCTGTTGGTTATCCTCCTCACTTTTTTTTTTCTGTTCCTGATCTTCGGGAGATTCCCACAGTACGGTAGGGGATTCTCCGGGGGAATTAGTGAAGGCTTCCGGAATATCAACTTCCCTAAATGCAGGTGAAAACTCAGTATTTCCCGGACTTTCCAAATTAGCCAGGTCTTCTTGCAACTGCTGCCACATATCCTCATCTAGAGAAATTTCTGGCATCGCAGAAGCTTTCTGTGACTCAGTAACCAGCAAATTTTCATCTTTGCTAGCGGCAGTGTAATTTGACACCTGCCACGGTGAAAGGGAATCCTCTGGAACATCTTCAGCCATTTCCGGTTCATCACTCACCTCTGGGGAAGTTGCTGGCTGGGGTGGTTGGGAGGACAAGGGAACTGGGGCTGGATTGTCCCACAGCGATGATAAATGGGGGATATCTACTACCGACGAATCTGTTAAGGGTGGAGATTCCGGTACAGTCTTTGATGTCTGTTGTTTAGTTTTGGCGTTCTGGAATAAAGTCGTTAGTCTCTCCCCTAGGGTCGGGGAAGTCACAACAGCCTTTGTTACCTCTGTTATCGGTTGCGGCTGTTGACCTTGGTCTGTGGGGAAATTCTCAATTGTTAATGAATCGTCGGTGGAAGGTGGAGCCGAAGGAGTTTCCCTGACTTGTCCGCTGTGGTCAGTTATATCCGTTGGAGGCTTTCCCAGGTCTTCGGGGGTTGTTGTTGGTAATTGTAGCGCGTCGCCAGTGTTCCCATCGGGTAAGGGAGGGTTGAAAGTCTCTGTGAAAGCAACGGCTGGGGTGAGACTTGGGGAACTCCTGCCACCTAGTTCTACTAACAAGTCAGTCAGAGATTTTATCGTATCAGTTGCTGGTGGTTGTTTACCAGTGGCTATCTCTGGAGTTTTGCCAGAAGTAATATTAGTCGTATTAGTAATATTTTCACTCCCGATCGCCTGGGGAATAGGTGCTGTAGGTGCTATATTCCCGGCGTTAGGAGTAACAGCCTGTGCGATAACAACGCTACTGGTATCGGCCAAGATTGTAACTGGGGCTGCTGCAGGTTTTTCCGGTTCAGGACTGCTTGCTGGTGCAGAAACAGCCCAACTTTCGGAACTAAATAAAGTCGCATACAGTTCATCCACCGGGTCGATAGTGACTTTCTGACTGCCTGGGGTAGTATTGCGATCGCCCTTTGCAGAAGTTACCACCAAATCCGGCGTTGTCGGCATTTGATCGAGGGATTCATACTCCGGAGTGGGAGTAGCGCTAATCGGAGTAAGATGCTGGGATTCCGTCGGCTGAATCACCGTGTTCACCACTTCCTCGTCATCCGACTGACTCCTAGGAGGGTAATTAAGACTAGCGCTAGGGATAAAAGCCGCCTCTGTTTCTGGGACGCCTATCAATGGCTGATTTTTCACTGGCAACTCTACACCAGCATAAGGCAATTGAATTGGGTTAATAATGGTGTTATGGCTCCCTAGAGGGGTCGCTGACGGTGCTACTGGTGATGTAGGTGGTTTTTGTTCTAGCTGGCTCTCTAATAGGGCGTAGGATGGCGGATTAACAATATCAGTTGGTTGCCTTACCTGCTGCACCATATTGTTGACAATACTGTTAAACAGATGCTCGCTTTCGACTCCCTTGCTGTGCATTTTTTCCAATGCGTGATTTAAGGAGTCATGATAACCCTGGATATTGCGTTGTAAGGCATCAAAGACAACATTCACGGTGGTATCCAGCGCCAGCAGTCGTTGATCCAGTTCCATTGTCAGTCGCCGCATCCCTTCCAATTGTTCTGGTGTCTGCCAGGAATTGGAACTAGATACTGGTTCTGGATTAGGGGATTTAGTAGTGCTAGGCTCGCCAGTATTGCCGACAATCAGACTTGGTGGTGTGGTTGGTTGGGTTTGTGGAAATTGCCCCTTTGATGGCTCTTGCTTGGCTGTTTCTGGGGCTGGTGTTTGTCTTGACTCTACCCAATTATTTTCCCACTCTTGTGGTATTGCCTCTGATAGCCGACTCTTAAGGACTTGTAAAAATTCCCCAATTAGTTGCTGTTGCTGAGCCTGTTGCTGTACCAGGGAGTAGTCGTGCAGCCGTCTTTGCTCTAATTGTCTAATTTCCTGGATTAGGGCTTCTCGCTGTTTCTGGAGGCTCTCGACATCAGCTTGCACGGCTTGTACCAAGGGCTGCAGTTGAATTCCCAGTTGTTGTTCTAGTAGCTCTAGTGGTGAACTTCCGCTGCTGGGGCTGCTTGATGCTCCCCATCCAGAGGTTTTGGATGCTTGGGAGAGATTGGCCTGGTCTGACTGTAAGCTGACAAGAAAGCTGCGAACACTTTGTAGTACCTGCCGTTGTTCTTGCGTCTGATGGGATAGAACTCTAGACAGCCGGTTGCCTTTTTTGGCAAGTAAGCGGTCAATGTCTGCTATCAGAAGCTCAATTTGAACACCTTGAGAAGTCACTTTAATTTCACCTTGGCTAGAACTGAAAAGAACCGTTTGGTAAGGGTGGCTATGGGGTCTTTTACAAGCAGGAGGTTTGTCTTAACTGCATTCGTGAGATTAACACTTTAGGTTTAATTATTTTTTAACTGACTTTATGTTACTGAGGGATGGGACACCTCAGATCGCATATCAGCAACGATAGGATAAATTATGCCCTCTTGCTATCTACTCGCTACTCAAGCGCCGTACCCCCTCCAAAAGCTATGCTGAATACAACTGAATCTATAAAAATAACAAAAAATCCCCATTGCCTGATGTTTGTCGCTGATTGCCTCAAAGGGATGGCTCCACTCCTAGGTATTCCTGCTACCACCTCCAACAGTTATAGCCGTTTTTTGTAGGCTAACCTACGCTGTGAGCGACTACGCTTTTCTATTTCCAGTCTGACTGAGCAGTAAACCTGTACTATGCCCCGTTCCTATCGAATTTTAAAATCATATATTGAGAAAAAATTCAGTGATTTTGCTTATTTTCTTTAAGTAATATTGACTGACATGCTCTAGATACTGGTAGACTGGCTAGCTTGCGTTCAACTCAGAACGGTTGTGAGGCAATAGTTTACCGAATTATCATCTCTATTTAAAATCTGAGGAGAGAAAAACATGGTCCCTACTTCCACCTTCTGCTCTCTTAAAGTTTTTATGGTGAACAAAAGTTTTGCTTTGGCGTAAGCTCAAAGCATCCCTGATTTATTGTATGTATCGCTGATTTTGAAGTTCTGATGGCAAGATGCCCCAATGGAAGACCGCTATAGCTCTCGTGCCCCAGTGAATCCCTTAATTTATTCGGCGCCCTTTTTTCTGGGTTTGCCGCAATCTGCTGTAGAAAACGCTACTAATCACTTAGTGACCCGCTCTCACCCAGCTAATCAAGTCATATTACTAGAAAATGACTGGGGTGGTTCAGTGTATTTTATCTTGGAGGGCTGGGTCAAAATTCGCACGTACAATCTAGAAGGTAAGGAGGTGACGCTGAATATCCTGGGTACAGGTGAATTGTTTGGGGAAATGGCAGCACTTGATGAAGTTCCTCGCTCTACCGATGTGATTACTCTCACACCTACCACGATTGGCAACATGCCATCCCAGGATTTTGTTAAACTTTTACAAACAGAACCTTTGGCGGGAGTTCGTTTAGCCCAACTGATGGCGCGTCGTTTGCGTCAGGTTAACCGTCGTTTGCGCTTGCGGGAGTCTGACAGTCAGTCACGGGTAGCTGATACCTTATTGTTTCTCGCCGACGGACAAGGTAAGCAAGCGCAAACGGGAACAGAAATCCCTAATTTACCACATCGGGAATTAAGCAGTCTCAGCGGACTAGCGCGGGAAACTGTGACGCGGGTACTAACAAAGTTGGAAAGAAAAGGTTTGATTGTCCGCACTTCGGATACCCTTTGCATTCCCGATTTGTTAGCCTTGGAACGGTTGATAGTCTAATCTATGAGCATTTTGGATTCTCCCGCTGACGATCCTGGAGAACGTCTCTCCCAGGAATCTCCAACTGTGTCCCATTCCAGCGCAGCTAAACAAGACAATTTTCACCCGCCACAAATGGTAGCTGATGCACCTTTAAGGTTGGTGGAAACCGCATTTCTTGCCAGTACGGCTAGCTTAATTTGGTTTATTAATTTTTACTTTCCCCTCGGTCCAGTTTTACGAATATTTTTTCCCGTACCGATTGCTCTAGTGTACCTGCGTTGGGGTAATCGAGCAGCCTGGATGGCGGCAATAGTTTCTGGTTTGCTGCTTTCAGTGCTGATGGGACCTACCCGCAGTGTGTTATTTGTCATGCCTTTTGGCTTTATGGGTGTGCTGTTGGGTGCGGCTTGGTATCGCCGCGCACCTTGGGTGGTTTCAATTAGTTTGGGAGCTATTTTAGGCACTTTAGGTATCTTTTTTAGGCTGTGGCTGCTGTCAGTGCTGTCTGGGGAAGACCTGTGGATTTATCTGATTACTCAGGTGACACAGATGGCAGAATGGCTATTTCTGCGTCTGGGTTTATTGGCTCAGCCCAGTATTTTCTTGATTCAAATCATCGCGATCGCAGTGGTTTTAGTCAACAATTTGATTTATCTGTTTGTCGTCCACCTAGCCTCTTGGCTGCTGTTGGATCGCTTGGGTAATCCCATACCCCGTCCTCCCAACTGGGTACAAGTCTTAATGGATTATGACGGATAAAATTAATTCCTAATTCCTAATCAATTGATAGGGTAGAATCCTGGATTCCGCCCGCTTAATTCCCAAGGGGGGATGTAATAATTACGAAGCCCCGAATTAGGAATTACAAATTATTTAATGATTCGCATTTATACCCAAATTCAGCAGGGTGAAGCATGGCTGCAACGCTATCGTAGCAGTCAATCTCTGTTTGCCTGTGTATTAGGATTTACTGAAACTTGCTTAATTCCAGGTATTTCTGCTGCTGGGGCTACTCCAGAGTCGCGACGCTACACAGCCATTGCTGATGCTGAGTTTTTATACAACGGTCCCCAAGCTCATCCCAAATATCCCTTACCACCTCTCCATGCGGGAGCTTCTCCAGTATTGCTTTCTCGTGCAGTGGTGGAAGCACTGGATATTCCGGTGTATTTGTTCAATGCTGGCTTACCCCAACCCCCAGCAGTACCAGC